>JANLQJ010000296.1:0-3206 GCA_031367715.1 Hyphomicrobiaceae bacterium
CCTGACCATCCGCGTCACCCCTCCCAAGGATTCCCGCGCCGATGCGGACGTAGTCGCCGCGTATCCTCGAAGCGGTCTGCGCGCCGCGGCCCGCCTCCATCCGATCCCGCACTGGAAAGCGCCACGGCTCAAAGCAGCCCCGGCTATGGATGGAACCGGCGCGGGCTGGGAAAACGTCCGGGCCCAGGCCATCTCCCCGGCCGACCTGGTCCAGGGCAAAGTCGCCAACGAAGCCGACAGCAGCGCCCGCTTCCGGCTGGGTCACGACGGCACCTTCCTGTTCGTGGACGTGGAAGTGACTGATGACGTCATTGTTTCCAACATTGCTCCAAACGACATCAAGGGACATTGGCGCAGCGACTCCGTGGAAATCTGTCTCGATCCGATGCCGGGCGCGGAGGACACGATGGGTTGCTACAAGGTCGGCATCTTTCCGTTCGATAGCAGTGGGCGAGTGCGCGGTGCGCGCGACGCCGACGCGCATCAAGGCTTGATTGAGGAGACGGCGCCCGGCACTCGTCTCGCCGCGAAGCGGACGGTCTCAGGCTACCGTGTGCAAGCGACGATCCCTTTCAAAGAAATCGGGATCTCGCCCCGGAAGCTGAAGCGGATCGGATTCAACATCATCATTTACGACGGCGACAAGCGGGACGCCGCTCCGGGCGAGAACATCAACAAATCGCGCATTGCCTGGGCGCCGCGCTCGGGAGTGCAGGGCCGGCCGGAGGATTGGGGCCGGATCGATCTTGAGTAGAGTAGGCGAAGCGGACGGAGTGAGAGGCCGGAGCCAATGACCGTCGCGCTTCGCCCCTCATCGAACTGGACGGGCGGTTTTCCCGCATCCAGCTCTCCGAGGGTCATTCATCGCATTCGCTTCAACGTTTGGGTGTCCAGGACGCCCAACACGGCATCCGGAACAGACCAATTCGCTCATGGAGATCCTCTGGGGTGTAGGTAGACCACAGCGCCGAGCTGCATCCGTGCTTCCGCCACAGCCAGCGCTGGAGCTTGTTACGAACGTATTGCCCGACCTCAGCCATCACTGCACTGCTGTTGCCGTAGTGAAAGTATCCCGTCCAGCCTTGGAGCTGCCGATTCACCTCAGGAACCACTTCGTCAACAGGCCGCCAGAGCGTACTGTGATTAAGTTTCTCCCGGATTCTGTCTCGGAGTTTCTTCAGGCTTTTGGGATGAGGTTCCACGTGCGGGTAATGTCGCCCGCTTCGTCCCCGCCGCCAGCTCAGTGCAAAACCAAGAAACTTGATTCCCTCCTGGCGGATATCCACCAGCCGGGTCTTCTTCTCGTTTAACACCAAGCCTCGACGATCCAGCCATCCTTTCAGTCTCCCCATCAGACCCGGTCCGTCCCCAGGCCGACTGAGAATGACGAAGTCGTCCGCGTAGCGCACCATCACCGGCTTGAGCTCGCAGCGTTCGTTCACCTCCCAGTCCAACTGGTTCAGGTAGGCATTGGCCAGCAGCGGCGAGATCACTCCCCCTTGCGGTGTTCCGCGCAGGTTGGTTCCCGTTCCGCTGCCGCCGCTGTTACCTCGGCTTTTGGGTTCAACAATCGGTGCTCGCAGCCATCCGCGGATCAGTTTCAGAATCATTCCGTCACTGACGCGTTTGGCCACTACCCGCAGCAAACACCGATGGGGAATACTATCAAAGTACCCGCTCAAATCCGCGTCGATCACTTCGACGCGTCCACTCAAGAGGGCCGCCTTAATCGCATCCATCGCTTGATGCGCACCACGCTTGGGTCGATACGCATAGCTGTTGGGATGACTGTCAGCTTCCAGGATCGGCAGGAGCAGCAAGGTCACCGCCGTCTGGACCACTCGATCTTTCACTGTCGGTATTCCCAAGGGTCGCTTCTGACCTGCACCTTTGGGGATGTAGACCCTTCGCACCGGACTGGGCCGGTAGCGCTTGGTGCGCAGCTCCTCTAGCAAGGCGTCGCGCCATTGGTCCCAGGCTTCGTCGCTTTTGAGATAGACTGCGCATTCCTGCCCATCTACCCCGGCCGCGCCGTTGTTATGCGCCACGGAACTCATCGCCGTTTCCAGCAAATCCTTCCGGAGCAGTTCTCCATAGAGGCTGTAGAACCGATACTTCGGCTCAGCCTTGGCTTTGCGATAGAGCGTTCGCTGCAGCTTCTGAATCTTGGGTGGAGTTGTTATCCGGTCAAACAGCGTTGCCGCTGCGGTCCGGCCATCTTCCGATCCCTCGCTGTTGGCGTTCGCGTTGACCCAAGTGCCCTCCCTTCGCTCCACCGGGGTTTTGGTCGCCCCAGCTTCATCGCTACTACGAAGGACTCCGACTTCTCCAGCCGCCCTCCCAGCCTTGGAGGGTTCGCCCCCTTGAACTGGTGGTTGGGGCGCTGCCGCCCCACAGTTGGAGATCTCCTGGCTTACCTTGGTTTCCCTTCCTGTCGTGTCGTCCTCGCTGACCCCGCCGGAATCAACAGCGCCTAGTTGACGATTTGATGACGCTGCGTGGCAGCCTTCGCCGTTCAGGAAGCGGCTCGGCTTACCGGATTTAGCCATTTCGGGGCTCATTCGATGAGGTTTACTTTCGTTACGACCCGACAGTTCCATCAGCATCCCGCTTGTGGTTCAGCCTCACGGCTTCATCCCGGACACTGTGTTTCGGTCGTGAACCGTCTAACTCGACCGGTGGGACTCTCACCCACGTGGTAACCAACTTCACCAGCGCACTCCTGAAAACGACATTTTCAAATCACCACGGAGAACTCAAAGAGGCGCGAGGATGCTCAGTCCGGTCAGGCTGGCTTCACTTTCATGACGATGACGGTGACATCATCGACCTGGGGAGTGTTGCGCCCAAATTGGCGGGCCGCCTGGTAGAGACTTTCGACGATCTCCTGGGCGGTTCTCTCCCGGTTCGCCCTCACGACGTCGAGAGTTCGTTCCACCCCAAAAAACGCTTCGTCCGGCGCCATGCATTCCTCGATCCCGTCGGTCACGAGCAGGACAATGTCACCGGAGGCGAGCGGAATCTCCGGGGAGGAGGCGTATTGGGTGTCCGGGCGGATGCCGAGAGGAACGCCGGTGCGAGGGAGGCGGGTCTTGATTTCGCCCGCGGCATCGAGGATGTAACCGGTAGGGTGCCCCGCGCTAGCGTAGCTCAACAACCGGTTGCGCGGGTCGAGCCGAGCCAGGAAGAGAGTGATGAACCGTTCG
>JANLQJ010000313.1:0-4388 GCA_031367715.1 Hyphomicrobiaceae bacterium
TTTTACCCCCCGGGCGTCAATGGTTTTTTTGGTGGTTTGTTTTGGCTTTGCTTTTGGGTCTAATAATTTCGTGCCTTTTGCGGGGGTGCCCGCCCCGGGGGGGGCGCCCCCCGCGTCCACAGCCTCATTGCCTCAAGAGCAATTTCCAGACATCAGGTTACACCGCCGCGGCATGATGCCAAGCTACCTGGCCGGCTCGACCGGCATGCACCTGACGCGCACAGTTACTCAACGTCCAAGACCGGCGGCGCATCGCAAGGTGCGGGAAAGTCGACGCTATTCCAGACGCGGACCATCATCCGCAGTTGCTGGTCACGGACGGTGAAAAGTATCCTGCGCGCCAAACTTAAAGTTAGGCAGGTCGTCCCATGCACAGCCAAGCGGCCTTCAAAGGTCCCGAGACCACCGTCGTTGACGCTCCGCTGCGTTCATATCATTCCCGGCTGGCAAGACAGCCAAACGTCGAGCACGCGCGGGAGGCGCAAACGAACATCAGGTTGCTACGCGTCTGGCACCGCGTCCCAACTCGAATCGATGTCGACGTGATGACGGGTCAAGGCAATTACGCAGGCGTCATTCGCGATATTTCGCGCCACGGCGCTGGCCTCACTGGGTCGTTTGGCGTGACTCGAAAAGATCGGGTGACGCTTCATTTCTCCGACGGCAGATTGATCCAGGCGCAAGTGCGTTGGCATCGTGGAAATCGCTGTGGCGTATCGTTTGCCGAACCATTGGCCGTCGGCGACGCTCTTGTCAGAGACCCGGACGACCTTGATCCGACTCCCCAGCAGCAAGGCGCGGCTCGTGTCGCGGAGCAACCGGCTTCAAGCTTAAAGCGCTACGTCGATCTCACGGTCCAAATGTTGGTGCGAATGTTGTTGGACGATAACCGGCAAGCACTCACGGCAATGCGCGAACGTGTCCAGTCACGCGAGGCCCAGATGGTCGAACGCGCTTGCCGAAAACAAGGCTTTGCTTGGTTGTCCGACGAATAGATGTTCGTTCGCGCGAGCAACGCCGCTAACCGTGCAGGCCGGGCCGACCGGCTCCACCTCATGGCCCGCAGGCAGGCCACCGCCAGAACTCCATTCAAGGGCACTTCGGCTCGTTCCCCGACGGGCAATCGGCGCTGAACCTGGCCGCTGCCAGGCCGCGCCACATCGCCGGCACCGAATGAACGACAAAGAGACAGCCTGGGGTATGCGTCCCTTAATGCCGCAACTCTGGAGCGGGTGGCGTTGATTGGAGCCTGCGAGGCAGTCGTCCGGGACGGCCTGCATCTCCACGACGGTCTCGAACCAGGCGTGCCGACCTTCGTCGAGAGGGTGCGGTGGAAGGGTTCGATGATGCCGGTGGACTGCGGCCGCCTCACGCGCGTAATGCAGTTGTTCGATCTCCTGAACGGTATCGGGAAAACCAAGATTTTTGTGGAAAACCGGTTGCTATAGTCGGTTTCAAGTATGGTTTGACATTGGTCGAACTGTTTTAAGGTACATCTCGGGGCGCAGCAGTTCGTTCAGCTTAGGCTCAGCTCAGAACACTGATTACAACTTACCACATTAACTATAGAGAATTGAGGCTACGTGAGGCGATGAGATCGTGGGAAATTCTACGGCTAATTAAGCAACACATCGACAACGGTGGAAAGGTTAAGTTGATAGTTGACCATAGCGGTCGGCGGTTCGTAAAAATCTCCAAGTGGGGCATTGTCTGGTCGAAGTTCGAAATTAGCGGCGCTACGGAGACGGGCATACAGCACTTTCTCGTTAATCGTCGCAATCATGGGGGGGGCTCACAGCCTCTTGAACTCCTCTGTTCCCCGCATTGGAACAAAGGCCTGCACGGCGTCGCCAGTAAAGCGAGCACATTCGAAATTGACAAACTCGGCTTTCACTATCGAAATAGAACTGACAGCCACGGCAGTGTAGTGAATTTTGAAATTATCAGACGAACTGATTTTCACCGAACGAATGGCGGCACCGAAGACCGAAGCCTGTGTCGCCTTATACTCCCTTGGATGAAATGACGCAGGCGGGCAACGCCAACGCTTTGTGGTCTCCGGTTCGTTTGCTGCATAGCGACTAAAGACAAAACTCGATAAGCACAAAACCTCCATTGGCCGAGTCCATGTCGACGTCGCGCTCATACACACACCGCAACAGCTATGAAATGATCAGTAATGACATCGCCAATGCAGGAAGTCGTTTAGCAGTACCAGCGAGCCTATCTTAGCCTTGAGGATCTCTTAAGTAACGGCGACATTGACACGCCCGCAGTGGTTCTGACGGAGTCGGAAGTTGAAAAATTGGAAAGGCATATTCTTGAGATCGCCCCCACTACGCGCCTGGAGTTATTGACCAAGATATATTTTATCTGTCAATCCAGGATTGTCGCGGCCGAAGATCGCAAGGCCATGCAATTGGCCTGTAAGATTATCCTGAAGTACGTTGATAGCCTTTTGTCCACCAGACCACAAGTGTCAGATAACGCAACCAGCAATTCTCAATATGACCGGTACGTCGGCGGTATCGACAGTAAACGGCGAGGTTGGGTGGCGGCTGAGGCGACGCGCGTCAGCCGCTGAGCACGGCGGGCGGTGGTTTGCCGGCGGTCAGGGTCTCGACCAGCTAGGCCCAGCTCGGGAACACCAGATAGGTGGTGATGACCCGCAATTCTTCGAAGAAGCGCTTGCGGGTGCCGACGGCCGTGCGCGCCGCTCTCCATGCCGCATCGACGAGGTCGGCGACCGTGTGCATGGCGAAGGCGATCAGGTTCATGGTCGCCAGCAGCGCCGACAGATGCTCGCGGCCGTGACCGAAGTTGTGTTCGAGGTGGTAGCCCTTGGTCTTGAGCGTGTTGAAGGTCTCGTTCTCGATCTTCCAGCGCGATCGTCCGCAGGCGGCCAGTTCGGCGACGTTGCCCTGGTTCACCGGCAGATCGGTGACAAAGCTGTTGCGATAGGTGACCTTGCCTGCGGCATCGACGATCTCGATTTCGAGCCAGTTGACGAGAAGCGCATCCTTGCCGTCGCGCAGCGGCACGGCTTGCAGCCAGCGGTAGCGGTGCGTGACGAACCGCGCGCCCTGCTTGATCTTCAGCGCCATGCCCGGCACCTCGGCGCCGTCCAGCCACTCGTACAGTGTCTTGTGCGAGGACGGTTTGGCCGTGAACAGAAAATGCGCACCGATCGCACGCACGGCGTCGCAGGTCGGCTGGCGCGAGGCGAGGTCGTCGCCGAGATAGATCGGCTTCAAATGCGCGTAGTGTGGTCCGTGGGCGGCGAGCCAGCGGGCGGTGGCGCGGGCCTCGCAATCCTGCTTCTCGGCGCCGTCCTGGGGCGTGATGAACTCCGGCTCCAGTGGCAGCGCCCGGTCATGGCCGGGCGCGACCAGGGCGGCCGAAACCATCTGATGGAAATGCTCGACCTTGCTGTTGGCGCGCTTGCGCGACGAACAATTGGGGCAGGACAATTTCTGCGAGCAGAAATATTCGGTGCCATCGAGCGCGATCAGGACATGGCCGCCCAGCCGCTGGAACGGCGCCAGGCCGCCACCGGCCTCGAGCGCCGCCAGGGTGCGCGAAAACATCGGAAAAAGCTGCTGAGGTGGGACGGGATCGAGCAACGCGCGGATGTGATTGTCGGTCGGAATCCGAGTCATCTGGAACAACGTCTGGCAGTTCGACGTGCCGCGCCCGCGCGCCAAAGCGGTTTGTTGCGCCAGAAACGAAGGGCTCTGCATGAAGAACGTCGCGAACGCCGCCAAGCCGATGTCGGCCATGTCATAGACGGTATTCTCGCCCTTGCGGTGGTCCGGCAAGGTCGCGCACAGGCCCTTGAGGTTATCGATGAGCGAGCAGAGCACCATAGGGAGCTTGAATCGAACGCCGACATTCGCGTCGATGAGTCACGCCGCCGCACCCGGAAACCTCGGCCGTGGAGTCACATTGAGAATTGCTGTAACGCAACCTGATGTCTGGACTTTAGGTTGTGGATTTAATCCGCATCGAGTAACTGCTCACCCCATGCCCTATGAAACCGCTGCTACTGCGGCGCAGGCGGCGAGGGCTTCGGTGATGGCGGCCAGTGCGGTCCGGCCGTTGAGGCGGCCGGTTGCCACAATCGAGCAGATATCGGCGTAGACCTCCGCTCCCCAGGCCGATCGGAAGCCATTCGTCACTTTTCGGAAGATCACGGACGAGCGCATCGCGCTCTCCGAGACATTGTTGGTGGCCGGAACATCGCGCTTCGTGACGAACACGAACAGTTTGGCGCGGCAATCTGCCATGACGGCCTTCAGCTTGATGGCATTGGCGCGGGTCGGGCAGGTGGCGAGCAGCCGGTCGAGACGGCGGTCGAGATCGCGCCGGTGGGCCGCGAGCGTTGCGTC
>JANLQJ010000319.1:0-6757 GCA_031367715.1 Hyphomicrobiaceae bacterium
TCTGTCACGAACCTTCAAAGTGACAGGTCAAACCATAAGTGGGCTGGTATAAGTGGGAGAGGAAATGAACGGCGCGGTGTCGCAATACTTGAAGAGTCCGATGCGTACTCTGATGGAGATCGCCGAATTTGCCAGACGCAAGCGGATCATCCGCGCTTGCGCCGCGCTCGCCGTACTCGCGCTCTTTTTGCTTCCTACTTTTTTCATCCTCCAACTCGGCCCGCCGCCGCTCGATGCCGCCACCGAGGGTTCCGTCGTGGTTCTCGATCGCGACGGCAAGCTGCTGCGCCCGTTCACCACCAAGGATGGCCGCTGGCGGTTGCCGGTGGATGAAACCATGGTCGATCCGCGCTATCTCGCCATGCTGTTTGCCTATGAGGACAAGCGCTTTGCCACCCACCACGGCGTCGATCTGCCAGCGCTGCTGCGGCCGCCGTTGCAGTTCCTGACCTCTGGCCACATCCGCTCGGGCGCGTCTACCCTCACCATGCAGGTCGCTCGCCTGCTCGATGGCAAGCATGAGCGCACCGGGCTCGGCAAGCTGCGCCAGATCGTGCGCGCCGTTGAAATAGAACGTAAACTGACGAAATCGGAGATCCTGCGGCTCTATCTCAAGCTGGCGCCGTTCGGCGGCAATCTGGAAGGCGTGCGCGCGGCGTCGCTGGCCTATTTCAGCAAGGAGCCGTTGCGGCTATCGGTGGGCGAGGCGGCGCTGCTGGTCGCCCTGCCGCAATCGCCCGAAGCGCGCCGGCCGGACTTGCACTCGGAGACAGCCCGTAGCGCCCGTGCCCGCGTGCTGGCTCGCGCCGTCAGCGCCGGTATCATTGATCTGGCCGAGGCGACGCACGCGAACGCGGAGCCGATTCCCGCGGCCCGCAAACGATTCCCGCAATTGGCACCGCACCTCAGCGAGGAGGAGGTAGCGGCCGCACCAGGGGTCATCATCCACCGCCTGACGATCGACCGGGCCCTGCAAACCAGCCTTGAGGACCTGGCGCTGACTTCGGCGCAGAATCTCGGGCCCCGGCTGTCGCTCGCCATCATGGTCGCCGACAACGCCTCGGGCGAAGTCCTCGCCTATGTCGGCTCCCCGGACTATCTCGAACCCAAGCGCTTTGGCGCCATCGATATGGCAAACGCCATCCGCTCGCCGGGTTCGACCCTGAAGCCGCTGGTCTATGGTCTCGCGTTCGAAGCCGGCATCGCCCATCCCGATACCCTGATCGACGACAAGCCGACGCGGTTCGGACGCTATGCGCCCAAAAATTTCGACGATACCTTTCATGGCACGGTCACGGTCCGCGAGGCCTTGCGGCAATCGCTGAACGTGCCCGCGGTGAAGGTGCTGGCCGCCGTTGGTCCGGCGCGATTGATGGCGCGGCTGAAGGAAGCGGGCATTCACTATGAGTTGCCGTTGGATGCCGGACCGTCGCTGGCGGTGGGGTTGGGTGGCGTCGGATTGACGCTTGGCGACCTCACGGAGTTGTACGCGGACATAGCCCGCGGAGGCAGGGCAATGCCACTCATTCACAGGACGCAAGACCGCCATGACAAGGCCATGGGCGACAGTGGCAAGGCGTTGTTGGGCAAAATTGCCGACTGGTACATACAAAGTATCCTGCGCGGCACGGCCCCGCCGCGCAACGCCAAGGGCGGAGAAATCGCTTATAAAACAGGTACTTCCTACGGTTTTCGCGACGCCTGGGCCGCCGGCTTCGACGGCCGCAGCACCATCGCCGTCTGGGTCGGCCGCCCCGACGGCGTCCCCGAACCCGGCATCACCGGCGTCACCACCGCCGCACCTATCCTGTTCGACGCCTTTGCCCGCCTGCCGGGCCGCCGCGTGCCGTTGCAACCTGCCCCAGGAGGCGCCGAAGTCGGCATCGAGTTGCCGCCACCTCTCAAGGTTTTCCTGCCCGACCGGCAAGAGAAAATCGCCGGCAGGGCCTTCGCCGAGCCCGAACTCGCCATCTCCTTTCCGCCCGACCAGGCCGAAATCGCCCTCGATCGGGCCGCCGACGGCACCGGCCGGCCGCTGATCGTCAAGGCCGAAGGCGGCGTGTTGCCGCTCACCTGGATGGTCGATGACGAGCCCGTCGCATCCGAGCCGTTCAGCCGCGAGGCAACTGTGGTTACGCATGGCCGGGGGTTTGCACGCCTGTCGGTTGTCGATGCCGCCGGGCGGGTCGATAGAGTGATGGTTACTATTCGTTGAGTTGCAGCCGCAAGACTTAACGCCGGTTGCAATGGTTAACGCCATGATGATCCGAATTATCTATTCTGCAACTATCGCGCTCCTCCCAAATCCGACAAAAGCATCGCGTACAGCGTTTGCTTAAAATTCGCATTACATTTGGACTGTTGCTGAAACCTGACGGAAGTACTTTGCCGATAATACTCCTTCAACACGACGCGATGTCCGCAACGACCAGGATAATCTGAGCAATAATCGCGCGCCACACATTAACCAAACCCCGGCTCGTTAACTGACTTGAGCCCCGCAACAGGAGACCTCACGTGCGGACAATAAATGGCACCAATTCTTCGGACGCCTTGGCCGGCGATATGAAGGATCAGAACGTGATCCTGGGCCTGGACGGCGACGACACCATCACCGCAGGCATGCTCGCCGATGAGCTGCGCGGTGGCCGCGGTAGCGACAAGATCGCCGGTGGCAGCGGCGACGACACGATCTACGGCGATACTGGCAATGACCTGCTGTCGGGCGGCCAGGGCAATGACCTGATCGCTGCCGGTGAAGGCGACGACAACGTTGCTGGCGGCAAGGGCAACGATACCGTCACCGGCGGCAAAGGCAACGACGTGATTTCGGGCGACACCGGCAATGACAACCTAATTGGCAATAGCGGCGACGACACGCTGATTGGCGGCGCCGGCAATGACACGGTCGATGGCAGCTCGGGTAACGACAAGCTGGTCGCGGGTAGCGGCGACGATCTGTTGATCGCCCGCACCGGCACCGATCTTTACAGTGGCGGCGCCGGCTACGATAGCGTCGACTTTCACAATATTCTTGGCAAGGTCATCGTTGATCTGACCAAAGAAACTGGCACGCTGATGTTTGGCCATGTGGCGGTCGCGGCCCCGATGCTCAGCATTGAGGCGCTGATCGGCAATGACGCCGGCGATACTTTCACCGGCAGCAAGGCCGCCAACGTGTTTGCCGGCGGTGCTGGCAACGACTGGATGCGCGGCGGCGCCGGTTCCGACACCATGACGGGTGGCGGCGGAGCCGACACCTTCGTCGTTCTCAAGAAGGATCTGGCCGGCGGCTCGGTCGATACCATCAAGGATTTCGATGCCGGCACGGACCAGTTGAACCTCAGCGATTTCCTGAAGGGCCATGCGCATTATGCCGATGCCTTGCGCCTGATCGGCACGCATGGCGAGGCTGGCAACGGCATCATGGTGCAGGGCCTGGTCGATCACGCATGGACCGATGTGGCGCTGCTCGACGGTCTCGACATCAACTCCATTGGTGTCGATCATCACGCCATGATCCTTGCTGATCTCGGTCTCATGGCCTGACCGGTATCGCGAACTCTCTGTTCTCTGCAAACTTCCAACTGCTCTCTCGCTCCTCAAACTCCGGTCGCCCCGCAACGGGCGGCCGATTTTCATTTGCGGCGCTTGGCAGCTGGTTTGGTTTGATTCGACGCCCGCAAATCTTCGGCGGAAATCAGGAACAGTTGGCCCGCGCTGTCCTGGGTGTCGAGCCAGAGGAACGGAAGATCTGGATACGCCGCTTCCAGCGTGGCCCGGCCGGTGCCGACCTCGACCAGCAGCCGCCCGCGCGGCTGCAGATACTTTGACGCCTGCTCCAGAATACGACGTACAAGGATCAAACCGTCCGGGCCGCCGGCATGGGCAATTTTGGGTTCGCTGGCATGTTCGGGCGGGTATCGGGCAACGATGGCGTCGCGGATGTACGGTGGATTGCTGACGATGAGATCGTAGCGTGCCTCTGCCAGTGGCGCGAACAGATCGCCCTGGAACAGATGCACCTGATCTTCAAGACCGTACTCGTCGACATTGATCCTTGCCACGGCGAGTGCGTCGGCCGACAGATCGGCAGCATCCACGCGGGCATCAGGGAAGGCGAGCGCGGCGAGGATGGCGAGACAGCCGCCGCCCGTACACAAATCGAGTATGCGGCGGGTCTCGCCGGTTGCCAGCATGGACACATCGCTTGCGAGCAACTCGCCGACATAGGAGCGCGGCACGATCACGCGCTCGTCCACGACAAATCGGTGCTGCTTGATCCAGGCCTCGCCGGTAATGTAGGCGGCTGGTTTTCGTGTTGTTATGCGCTTTTCTATGATCCCGATAAGCTTCTCGCGTTCAGATCTTGTTAACCTGGCATCCAGAAACGGATCAAGCTCATCGATCGGCAGATGAAGCCCCCAAAGTAACAAGAAGGCGGCTTCATCTAGAGCGTTGTTAGTGCCTTGTTCAAAGACAAGTTTGGCCTCGTTGAAGCGCGAAACAGCAAAGCGCAATAGATCGCGTAGGGTCAAGAGCTCGTCCGCGATGCCCACCATGGTCTTGTCTCCGTCGCCTATGATCCAGTTATAACCCGGTTATAAGCCAGTTATGGTCCTGTTATCGAGCGCCATTGGTGGTCATCCGCCATCAGTTGCAGCGACCGCTCCGCCAGCGCGGTTATGGTGAACAAAGGATTGCATCCCAGCGAGCGCGGGATGGTTGATCCGTCGATGACATAGAGTCCCTGGTGAGTTTGCCTTGCATCGGCACCACCCGTGAAGGGTTGCCCCTTGTGATTGACGGTGCCGCTGGTTGCATCGGCCCCCATGCCACAGCCACCGAGCGGATGCGCGGTCGCCGGCTTCTTGCCCATCACGGTTTCCGACATCGGGTTCTTGACGTAGGTCGCGCCATTGGCCTTGCACAGAGCATCAAGCGCGCTGTCGACCCGCGCATAGACCGGATGCTTCATGACATCGGGCCAATCGATGCTGGCACGGCCGTCCTTGAGCCGGATCTGCCCCTTGGCATCATCATGCGAGACCACGAAGAAGGTATGCGTGCGCGCCAGCGGGCCATCGTAGACGCCCTTGAGCAGCGCGTGCGCGGCGCCAAGCAGCCGGCCGCCGGGAACGAAGAACACCGGCAGCAGCGGCCCGAGCGCCGAAGGCAACACGCCTTCCTGCACGATCATGCTGCAGGTGAGGTCATCGGGGTCATCGATGATGATCTGGCCGCTGACGCTGGCTCCCACCGGCGGCACTTCAGAGCGCGGCGGATGGCCGACGCCGACGGCGTTGACCCGTTCCTTGGCGTTGTAGCCGAAGGCGATGATGTCGCCGTTGGCCGAAAAGCCGTGGCCGAGCCGATCGCTCAGCGCTAGACCTTTTTCGCGCGAGCGCAGCAAGATTTCGGTTGAGCCGAGCGAGCCCGCCGCCAGCACGATAATATCGGCGCTCACCTCGGCGAGTGGCGCCTTGGGATCGCCGGACGGGCGCCAGAACAGGCGCCAGCCGGTGCTGCCGTGCCGTTCGACATGTTCGACCCGCACCTGGGTGAAGATCTCCGCGCCGTGATTGGCGGCGTCGGGAAGATAGCTGAGGGCAACGGTGTTCTTGGCGCCAACATTGCAGCCGCCACAGCAATCGCCGCAGCGCGTGCAGGCGGGCTGCTCGATGCCGGCGGGATTGGTGGTGGCTTGGAAACTCACCACCACGCGGGCGGGGTCTGGCGCCTTGCCAAGTGCGCCGCTGGCACGATCCAACGCTGCGAATTTTGTCATGGCGCGCGCCATCGGATCGGCGGCCGGGCGCAGCCAATGTTCGGCGCGCCAGAAGCCTTCGTCAATGAGATCGAGGTTTTTGGAAATCGCGATGGGCCAGGCCGCATCGGCGAACACGCGCGCGTCGGGCCTGAGCGCCACGCCCGCGTTGACCAGCGAGCCGCCGCCGAGTCCGCAACCCACCAGCACATGCATGTGCTCGCCCATCCGCACATCATAGAGGCCAGGTTTTCCCGCGCCGCCCGATAGCATCATCTCGTTGCGCAAGTCTGATAGCTTGCTGGGGAATTGGCCAGTCAGGTATTCGCGCCCGCGCTCCAGCACGCAGACGCGCTTGCCGGCGCGTGCCAGGCGCGAGGCTGCCACGCCGCCGCCATAGCCCGAGCCGACCACGACGGCGTCGTAGTGGGCACGGATTGCGGAGATCGGGCGAGAGAGCGGAAGCATGGACGAGTTTGACGTTGTTGGCGGGCCGAATGCTTTTAGCCTATCTGGCCCGCCGGCCAAGACACATCGACTTTTTGCAGCAACATCATTCTTGTTTGCGCTCGGCGACTCCCGTTCCGGGAGCCGGCCGCCGAGCGCGCACAGCACATCCGAACTGTCATCCCGTGCGCAGCGCAGCATGCTTATGGTGCGCTGCAGACACGGGACGACATCGCTTTCGAGCGCGCACAGCCCATCCAAAAACCTGTCATCCCGTGCGCGGCGCAGCGTTTTGACGGTGCGCTGCAGACACGGGACCTCATCGGGCTCAAGCCGTGTTCCAACACGGCAGGCGCCCATTGAGGTCCCGGATCAGCGCTGCACCATAAGCATGCTGCAGCGCATCCGGGATGACATCGCTTTCGAGCGCGCACAGCCCATCCCAAAACCTGTCATCCCGTGCGCGGCGCAGCGTTTTGACGGTGCGCTGCAGACACGGGACCTCATCGGGCTCAAGCCGTGTTCCAACACGGCAGGCGCCCA
>JANLQJ010000414.1:0-62778 GCA_031367715.1 Hyphomicrobiaceae bacterium
GCAGGTAACGTGGCACCCGCCTTCGCTGCGCTAATGGCCCGGCAAGACGGAGGGATCGATGAAAACGCTGGCGGGGCGGTCGAAAGCCGCACTCACTACAATCCATTCGCGGCTTTCGACCGACCCCGCACCCTACGGGCAGCGCCGGCCAGGGCACAGCTGCGTCCATCGTTTGACGCGCAGGGGTCAGACCCCATTTTTTTCGGTGTCTGAAACCCCCGTGACGGTGCTGACGGTGCGCCCGACCAAGCCAGACCCTCGGGACGCATGCCGAAATCGGGGGGGCGACGAAATCATGGGGTCAGACCCCGAAAAAAGTGGGGTCTGACCCCGGCCCTTGCTACCCTGGCGCACCGACTCAACTATCCCCTCCGGACCCCGCCCATGCCGATCCGCCAACTCCCGCCCGAGACCGTCAACCGCATCGCCGCCGGCGAGGTGATCGAGCGGCCGGCCTCGGTCGTCAAGGAGCTGGCCGAGAACGCCGTGGATGCGGGCGCGCGCGCCATCGACATCGTGACGGCGGGCGGCGGGCTGTCGCTGATCCGCATCGTCGACGACGGCGTTGGCATGGACCGCGCCGACCTCACGTTGTGCGTCGAGCGCCACGCCACCTCCAAGCTGCCGGCGGAAGACCTCACCAACATCGTCACGCTCGGTTTTCGCGGCGAGGCCTTGCCCTCGATCGGCTCCGTGGCGCGGCTGTCGATCGAGACGCGGCGCGAGGGCGCCGAGGGGCTGGCTCTGCTTGTGGACCGCGGACACAAGCACCCCATCCGCCCGGCCGCGCTGAACCGCGGCACGCGCATGGAGGTCGCCGACCTGTTCTCGGCCACCCCAGCGCGCCTCAAGTTCATGAAGAGCGAGCGGGCCGAGAACGGCGCCATTGCAGAAGTGGTGAAGCGGCTGGCCATGGCGCATCCGGCGGTCGCCTTCACGCTGACCACCGGGGAGCGGGCCGGGCTGAAGCTGCCGGCCGAAAGCGCCGATGGGCCGGGCCTGTTGCAGCGGCTGGGCAAGATCATGGGGCCGGAGTTCATGGCCGATGCCTTGGAGATTCGCGCCGAGCGGGACGGGCTGCGGCTGTCGGGTTTCACGGGGCTGCCGACGCTGAACCGCATCACGCCCGACATGCAGTTTCTGTTCGTGAACGGACGGCCGGTCAAGGACCGGCTGCTGGCGGGGGCGGTGCGCGCGGCTTATGGCGACATGGTTCCGCGCGGCCGCCATCCGATGCTGGCGCTGTTCGTCGATCTGGCGCCCCAAGAGGTGGACGTGAACGTGCATCCGGCCAAGTCCGAGGTGCGCTTCCGCGACGCCAGTGCCGTGCGTGGGCTGATCATCGGCGCGACGCGCGAGGTGCTTAGCGCGGCGGGCCATCGGGCGACGGCGGAGAATGCCACGGCGGCGTTGGTGAACTTTGCCAGTTCGCGTCCAGGCGCGCGGCCCGGGATCACGCCGACCCGCGCGCCCGTGGGATATTCGCGCGGGTACGGATCAAGCAACGGCGGCTTCGCCGAAGCCATGCAAGCGCCCTTGGAGGGTATGCTCGCCACCAGCGCCGACGCCGCGCCCGCTGCCTTCGCCCCCGCCCCCGAGCTGGAGGCCCGCCCGCTCGGCGCCGCCCGCGCGCAGCTGCACGAGACCTACATGCTGGCCCAGACCGCCGACGCCGTGATCCTGGTCGATCAGCATGCGGCCCATGAACGGCTGGTCTACGAGCGCCTGAAAAACGCGCTGGCCAAGGGCGGCGTCTCACGCCAGCTGCTGCTGATCCCCGAGGTGGTGGAAATGGCCGGTGACGACGTGGATCGGCTTAGCGCGCACGCGGACGAACTGGAAAAACTCGGCGTGGTGCTGGAAGCCTTCGGCCCCGGCGCGGTGGCCGTGCGCGAAATGCCGGCCATGCTGGGCGATGCCGATATCAAGGGCCTGGTGCGCGATCTGGCCGATGAACTTGCGTCGGGTGAAGGGAGTTTGGTGCTGCAGGATCGGCTGTGGGCGGTGGCCTCGCGGATGGCGTGTCACGGCAGCGTGCGCGCCGGCCGCCGGCTGACCGCGCCCGAGATGAACGCGCTCTTACGCGAGATGGAGGCGACGGAAGGTTCAGGCCAATGCAATCACGGCCGGCCGACCTATATCGAACTGAAGCTCAATGATATCGAGCGGCTGTTTGGGCGGCGGTAGGGGCACTTTGCTCGGTGCGAAGGATGGGCGCACCTTGATCTCGCGCGCGTTCTCCCCCATGACATGCCGCAGCGCAGCATCACCGCTCGCCAAGCCAAGATGGGTGCCCGATGTCGATCCTCGTTTCCGCCGCCACCAAAGTCATCTGCCAGGGATTTACCGGCGCGCAGGGCACCTTCCACTCCGAACAGGCCATCGCCTATGGCACCCAGATGGTCGGCGGCGTGACGCCCGGCAAGGGCGGCTCGGTGCACCTGGGGCTGCCGGTCTGGGACACGGTTTTGGACGCCCGCAGCGCCACGGGCTGCGATGCCTCCGCCATCTACGTCCCGCCCCCGTTCGCGGCCGACGCCATCCTGGAAGCCATCGCCGCCGAGGTGCCGCTGATCGTGTGCATCACCGAGGGCATCCCGGTCATGGACATGATCAAGGTCAAGCGGGCACTGCAGGGGTCGAAATCCCGCCTGATTGGCCCCAACTGCCCGGGCCTGCTGACGCCAGGCGAATGCAAGATCGGCATCATGCCGGGCAACATCTTCATGAAAGGCTCGGTCGGCATCGTGTCGCGCTCGGGCACGCTGACCTACGAGGCGGTGAAGCAGACCACGGATGCGGGCCTCGGCCAGACCACCGCGGTCGGCATCGGCGGCGATCCGATCAAGGGCACCGAGCACATCGACGTGCTGGAGATGTTTTTGGCCGATCCCGCGACCCTGAGCATCGTCATGATCGGCGAGATCGGCGGCTCGGCCGAGGAGGAAGCGGCGGAGTTTCTGGCGAGCGAGGCGCGTCGCGGGAGGGCGAAGCCGACGGTCGGCTTCATCGCCGGCGTGACGGCCCCTCCGGGCCGCCGCATGGGCCACGCGGGCGCGATCATCTCGGGCGGCAAGGGCACGGCGGGGGCGAAGATAGAGGCCATGCGGAGCGCGGGGATCACGGTGGCGCCGAGCCCGGCGGCGCTGGGGACGACGCTGAGGCAAGTGCTGGGGACATGATGTTCAGCATCGGCCTGCTCGGTGCCGATGGTTTGCTCCGGAGTCCGAGCCGATGCTGAACTTCGTGTCCCCGTCAGTCTGTGTCGCGGGCAGATTTAGACTGACGGGGACACGAAGTTCATCTTGCGCGGTCTGGCATCGGGGCAATCTCCAACGGGTGATGGCGCCCAAGATGAACATCATGTCCCCGCCAGGAATGCCTTCCAGTCCGGAATCATCGTTCGCAGTTCCGTATCGTTGAGCAGCGGATCATTGGTTCCGTCAACATGGACCCGAGCGCTGGACCAGAGCCAGTCATCCGGTTTCGCGCATAAGCCGGCCTCCACCGGGTTGCATTCGATGTACCGTACAACAGTGAACAGCGCGGAGCCCTCGCTGATCGGTTCGGACGCGAAACGATCTTGCCAAAGATGCCCGGTCCAGCCTTGGCGGCGGTTAACGAAAGTCGCATAGCGCCGGTGCGTCTCGCTGACGGCTTCGGTAAGGCCGGACTCTGTTTCAGGGACCAGGAGCAGGTGGATGTGGTTCGGCATCAGGCAGTAGGCCCAGACATGGACGGCCGCCAGTTGGCACTGTTCGGCCAAAACCTGCCGATAGAATCGATAGTCGTTCTCGCCGAAAAACACCGGCTGGCGGCGGTTGCCGCGCTGCGTGACGTGGTGGGGACGGCCGGGGCGAATTATGCGCGGTTTGCGGGGCATAGGTGCATGTGACAGGCGGGACGCTTTGTTGGCTACTGGGTGTTCGCCGGGGACATGATGTTCAGCATCGGCCTGCTCGGTGCCGATGGTTTGCTCTGGAGTCCGAGCCGATGCTGAACTTCGTGTCCCCGTCAGTCTTGTGACGCGGCCAGATTTAGACTGACGGGGACACGAAGTTCATCTTGGGCGGTCTGGCATCGGGGCAATCTCCAACGGGTGATGGCGCCCAAGATGAACATCATGTCCCCACTCGCTTCATCCGCTCCGCCTCGGCATGCGCTCGCGCCAGGCCGTCCGGGTCCACGGCGATCATTTCTAGCATACTCATCATCCCAGCCACCGGCTTCTGATCGCCGATCTCCCAGGCGCGGATGTTGGCGACCGGGATGCCGTAGCGGTCGGCGAAGGCTTGCTGGCTGAGGCCAAGCCGCAGCCGGAGCTGCCGCACGAAGGGCATCGGCCTCATCCTGGCGACCTGCTCGCGCGTTTGCGGCGGGCAGTCTGGATCACGTAGTGCTGCGGCGGTGATGGCGGCGCTTTCTTCGTCCGTCATGGCGTCCGCCGCCTGGCGGGCCATCTGTGCGGCCCTCGCCCATTTTGCCGCCTCGAAGGCGGATCGTTTCGTCGCCATAGTATCTCACCTCGGGTTTCTCCGCTTTGCGCAAGCTGATGACGTGTGTTGTCGCGCCGCGTTCTGTGAAGACCAGAAAGTACAATACGACGCCGACGAAGCCAAAGGCCGTCTCACGCAGTTCGCCATAATCCTCGCGGTCATCGACGCTGTACACCGCTGAAGACCAGTCGACATGTTCGGCCTGATCGAGCCCGATGCCGTGCTCGACCCGGTTCGCCCGGTCTTTGGCTGGATCCCATGTGAACCTGCGCACGGTCATGGCATACAGGTTACCGGTATAGCACGTCCACTGTCTTGCGGGAAATGCGAAAATCTGGCGGGGTGGTGGCACTGTGCCGCGCTTTGTAACTGCCGCCCCGGCCCGACGTAGGATTGTCGCATGCTCAAAGACCTCGATACCGTCGCCCTGACCCGCGCGCTCGACGACTACGGCCTGACCCCCGGCGACGTTGGCACCATCGTGCATGTGTATCCTGACCGCAAAGCCTACGAGGTCGAGTTCATGACCCTCTCCGGCGACACACTTGCCGTGGTCACGCTCGAAGCCGCCGCTGTGCGTCCCGTGGGCGTGCGCGAGATCGCCCACACGCGCGAAGTCGCTTGAACGACCTGCCACCCCACCCCCAAATGATTTGACAATAGCCCCACTCCCGCGCGACCTCTGACCCCGGATTCGGTCGTTCGGCAGCGCTCTCTCATGCGCGCGCCAAACAAGGACAACACAATGACGCGACAGCCCGCCAACGAGGCCTTTCTGAACACCTCGTTCCTACATGGCACCAATGCCCCGTACATTGAGGAACTCTACGCCACCTATCGGGAAAACCCCAATAAGGTCAACGAGGAATGGCGGCGGTTCTTTCTGGCTTTGAAGGAAGACAAAGGTGCCGGTCATGCCGATCATGGGCCGTCCTGGCAGCGCAACGGCAATACCCGGCTGGCCGGTGCCGAGGCCGAAATCGTCAGCGCCCTTTCCGGCGATTGGGGCGTTGCTGAACGGCATATCGGCGATCGCATCGTCGAGAAGGCGCAAGGCAACGGCGTCGAACTCTCCCCGACCCTGGCGCTGCGGGCGACCCAAGACTCGATCCGCGCCATCAACTTGATCCGCTCCTACCGCGTCACCGGCCATCTCGAAGCCGATCTCGACCCACTTGGACTTACCGAGCGCAAAGAGCATCCCGAGCTGCGCCCCATCACCTGGGGCTTTACCGATAGCGACTGGGACCGCCCGATCTTCATCGACAACGTGCTGCCGGAAGTTGAGATCGCCTCGGTGCGCCAGATCATGGAGATCATGCGGGCCACTTATTGCGGGCATATCGGCGTCGAATACATGCACATCACCGACCTTGCCGAACGGCGCTGGATCCAACGCCGGATCGAGGGCAAGGAGGTGAAGTTTACCAGCCGTGGCAAGATCGCGATCCTGAACAAGCTGATTGAGGCGGAAACCTTCGAGAAATTCTGCGACGTCAAATATACCGGCACCAAGCGCTTTGGCCTCGATGGTGCCGAGGCGACCATCCCCGCGCTGGAACAGATCATCAAGCGCGGCGGGGCGCTGGGTGTGAAGGAAATCATCATCGGCATGGCGCATCGCGGCCGGCTGAACGTGCTGGGCAACGTGATGGGCAAGCCGTTGCGCGCCATTTTCAACGAGTTCAAGGGCGGATCGTCCAAGCCCGAGGATGTCGAAGGTTCGGGCGACGTGAAATACCATCTCGGGGCTTCGTCGGACCGCGAATTCGATACCAACAAAGTGCATCTGTCGTTGACCGCCAACCCGTCGCATCTGGAGATCGTCGACCCTGTCGTGCTAGGCAAGGTACGAGCCAAGCAGGATCAGCTCGGCGACAAGAAGCGTGAGATGGCGTTGCCGCTGCTGATCCACGGTGATGCGGCGTTCGCGGGCCAGGGTGTGATCGCCGAATGCTTCGGCCTGTCGGGCTTGCGCGGGCATCGCACCGGCGGCTCGATCCACTTCATCATCAACAACCAGATCGGTTTCACCACGGCGCCGCGCTTTGCCCGCTCCTCGCCCTATCCGTCGGACGTCGCGCGCATGATCCAGGCGCCGATTTTCCACGTCAATGGCGACGATCCCGAAGCCGTGGTGCATGTCGCCAAGATCGCGACCGAGTTCCGTCAGCGCTATCACAAGCCGGTCGTCATCGACATGTTCTGCTATCGGCGCCACGGCCACAACGAGGGGGACGAACCGTCCTTCACGCAGCCGCTGATGTATGAGCGCATTCGGGCCCACACGCCGGTGACCACCCTCTATGCCAAGAGCCTGGAAGGGCAAGGCGTGCTGAGCGCTGCCGAGATCGACAAGATGAGCGCCGACGCGCGCGGCCATCTCGATGGCGAACTGGCGCTGGCCGATGGCTACAAGCCGAACAAGGCCGACTGGCTGGACGGCAAATGGTCGGCCATCCATGTTGCCGAGGAGGGCGACCGGCGCGGCAAGACCGGCGTCGAGATTGATGTCCTCAGGGAAGTCGGCCGTCGCATTTCGATGGTGCAAGGGGGCTTTACGCTGCACAAGACGCTGGAGCGGCTGCTCAAGCGTCGTCAGGAGATGACGGATACCGGCCAAGGCATCGACTGGTCAACGGCCGAGTCGATCGCCATGGGCACGCTGGTGAAAGAGGGCTTTGGCGTCCGCTTCTCGGGTCAGGATGTCGAGCGGGGCACCTTTTCGCAGCGCCACGCCGTCCTCATTGATCAGAAAACTGAGAAGCGCTGGACGCCGCTCAAACACATTGCTGCCGATCAAGGCAAGTTCGAAATCATCAATTCGATGCTGTCGGAAGAGGCCGTGCTCGGCTTTGAATACGGCTACAGCCTGGCCGAGCCCAAGGCGCTGGTGCTGTGGGAGGCGCAGTTCGGCGATTTTGCCAATGGCGCGCAGGTGGTGATCGATCAGTTCATCTGCTCTGGCGAGCGCAAATGGTTGCGCATGTCGGGGCTGGTGCTGCTGCTGCCGCATGGCTATGAAGGTCAGGGGCCGGAGCATTCATCGGCCAGGCTGGAGCGCTATCTGCAACTCTCGGCCGAGGATAACTGGCAGGTCGCCAATTGCACGACGCCCGCCAACTATTTCCACATCTTGCGCCGCCAGCTGCACCGCGATATCCGCAAGCCGCTGATCATCATGACGCCGAAGTCGCTGCTGCGGCACAAGCGCGTGATCTCGCGCCTGGACGAGATGGGGCCGGGCTCCACCTTCCACCGCGTGCTGTGGGACGATGCACAGTTTCTCAGTGGCGAGAAGATCCAGCTCAAGCCCGACAGCGAAATCAAGCGCGTGGTCGTGTGCTCGGGCAAGGTCTACTACGATCTTTACGAGGCGCGTGAGGCAGCGGGCATCAACGACGTGTACATCCTGCGCCTCGAGCAGCTTTATCCGTTCCCGGCCAAGGCGCTCATTCACGAGATCTCCCGTTTCAAGGCGGCCGATGTCGTGTGGTGCCAGGAAGAGCCCAAGAACATGGGGGCCTGGACGTTCGTTGAGCCCAATCTGGAATGGGTGCTGGAACATACAGGCTGCGCCGAGCCGCGGCCTGGCTATGTCGGACGCCAAGCGTCCGCGTCGACAGCAACCGGCCAGCTGAGCAAACACAATTCCGAGCAGGCGGCGCTGGTCAAAGCTGCGATTACGTTTTGAGTGTGGCTATGTTTATTAGTGTACATATCAAATTCGCTACGAACGCTCCTGGAGCGACCACGGCCGTTGCGGCTCCATCGCCTTCTCCCATTGGGAGAAGGAAGACAGCGGCGCTGCATATAAATCAATGCGCACCCAATATCAAAAAACCACGATCGAACGGGGACTTTTTCCAATGAGCATCGAATTCCGCGTGCCCACCTTGGGCGAAAGCATTGTCGAAGCCACCGTCGCCAAATGGCTGAAGCAGCCGGGCGAGGCGGTGAAGGTGGATGAGCCGCTGGTCGAATTGGAGACTGAGAAGGTCGCCATCGAGGTGCCCTCGCCGGTGGCTGGCGTAATGGGTGCATTCCATGTCAAGCAGGGCGAGACGGTTGGCGTCGGCCAGGTGCTGGGGTCGGTGAACGACGGCGCCGTTGGCGTCGAGCCGGTGGGGACGACCGTCGTCTCACAGGCGGTGCAAGCAGCGACGCCTTCGCCCGCCAGTCCGGTTCCTGCCGCCACGACGACTCCGGCGCGCTCGGGCCTGCTGATGCCGCCCGCGCCGTCAGCCAAGAAGCTGATGACTGAAAAGGGCATCAGTCCCGATCAGGTGACCGGCAGTGGCGTGCGCGGTCAGATCCTGAAGGGCGATGTGCTGGGTATGGCGGCAGGTAGTGTCGCGGCGGCCCCGGTCCATCCGACTGCGGCTGCCACTCCCTCGCCCCGCGCGGCCGTGCCGCCCGAGGATGCGGCCCGCGAAGAGCGCCAGCACATGAGCCGGCTGCGCATGACCATCGCGCGCCGTCTGAAGGACGCCCAGAACACCGCCGCCATGCTGACCACTTTCAACGATGTGGACATGAGCGCGGTGATGGATTTGCGCGCACAGTACAAAGAGCTGTTCGAGCAGAAGCACGGCATCAAGCTCGGCTTCATGGGCTTTTTCGTCAAGGCCTGCATGCAAGCCCTCAAGGAAGTGCCGTCCGTGAACGCCGAGATCGACGGCGAAGATATCGTCTACAAGAACTATTATCACATCGGCATCGCGGTTTCGACCGAGCGCGGGCTGATCGTCCCGGTGCTGCGCAATGCCGATCAACTGACCCTGGCGCAGATCGAGACCAACATCGCCGACGCCGCCAAGCGGGCCCGCGAGGGCAAGCTGACCATTTCGGAGATGCAAGGCGGCACCTTCTCGATCACCAACGGCGGCGTGTTCGGTTCCATGCTGTCGACGCCCATCCTGAATGCGCCGCAGTCAGGCATCCTCGGCATGCACCGGATTGAAAAGCGCGCCGTGGTGCGCGATGATCAGATCGTCATCCGGCCGATGATGTATCTGGCGCTTAGCTACGATCACCGCATCGTCGACGGCCGCGAGGCGGTGACGTTTCTGGTGCGGGTGAAGGAGGGGTTGGAGGATCCCAAGCGGTTGATCCTGGAGCTTTAGACTTTCTGCTCCTCTCCCCTCGCTATGCGAGGGAGAGGATGTCGCCCGGAGCGCGATAGCGCGACGGAAATAGCGACAGGTGAGGGGCAGCCTCTTGCTCCGTACAGGTTTCACCAGGCACGGAGCAAGCTCCTGCCCTCACCGACCGCCCAGCTCTTGCCGCAAAAAGGCGGCTGCGAGGGGCGGTCTCCTCTCCCCCTAAAAAAGGGGGCGAGGAGAGTCCCCCAACCTAAGAGTTTGAGCTGCAATGACCTACGATCTTATCGTCATCGGCACCGGCCCGGGCGGCTATGTGTGTGCCATCCGCGCGGCCCAGCTCGGGCTGAAAGTCGCGGTGGTGGAGAAACGGGCGACCCATGGCGGCACCTGCCTGAATGTCGGCTGCATTCCGTCCAAGGCGTTGCTGCACGCCTCGGCAATGTTCGATGAGGCAGGCCACGGTTTCGCCGCCATGGGGATCGGCGTTACGCCCACGCTCGATCTCGCCAAGATGCAGGCCTTCAAGGACGAGGGCGTGAAAGGCAATGTGCAGGGGGTCGAGTTCCTCTTGAAGAAGAACAAGATCGACGCGCATCGCGGGACCGGACGCATCCTGAAGGATGGCCGCGTCGAGGTGACCCCCGAGAGCGGCGCGGCGAGCGTGCTGGAAAGCAAGGCCATCGTCATCGCCACCGGCTCCGATGTGACGCGGCTGAAAGGGCTGGAGATCGACGAGCAGAAGATCGTTTCCTCAACCGGTGCCCTCACCCTGTCCAAGGTGCCGGACCACCTGCTGATCGTTGGCGCCGGCGTGATCGGCCTTGAGCTGGGTTCGGTCTGGCGCCGGTTAGGCTCCAAGGTGACGGTGGTCGAATATCTCGATCGCATCCTGCCGGGCACGGATGCCGAGGTCGCCAAGCAGTTCCAGCGCATCCTGACCAAGCAGGGCTTTGCCTTCAAGCTCGGCTCCAAGGTCACCGGGGCCACGGCGCAAGGCGACAAGCTTGCCGTCACGGTCGAACCGGCAGCCGGCGGGCCGGCCGAAATCATGGAGGCCGATGTGGTGTTGGTCGCCATCGGGCGCCGCGCCTACACCGAGGGACTGGGGCTTGCCGAAGTCGGCGTCGAAACCGACAGCCAGGGCCGTATCGCCGTCGATGAGCACTACCAGTCGAATGTGGCAGGCATCTTTGCCATCGGCGATGTGATTGCCGGGCCGATGCTCGCCCACAAGGCCGAGGACGAGGGCGTGGCCCTGGCCGAACTGCTCGCGGGCAAAGCCGGTCATGTGAACTACGGCGTCATTCCGAGCGTCATCTATACCTATCCCGAAGTGGCTTCGGTTGGTGCTACCGAGGACGACCTGACTCTGGCCGGTACGGCCTACAATGTCGGAAAATTCCCGTTCACCGCCAATGGCCGCGCCAAGGTCAACCGCACCACCGACGGCTTCGTGAAGGTGCTCGCCGACGCCAAGACCGATCGTGTGCTCGGCGTGCATATCATCGGCCCCGATGCCGGGACGCTGATAGCCGAGGCGGCGGTGTTGATGGAATTCGGCGGTTCGGCGGAAGACCTTGCGCGCACCTGCCACGCCCATCCGACCCTGTCGGAAGCCGTCAAGGAAGCTGCATTGGCTGCGGGCGGACGCGCCATTCATATGTAATGAACGCGTCGCGGCCCATGGCGCAGGGCGAGCTGCGCTTGCCCTTGTGGCGCAGCACAATGTCATATCGGGCGGGCGCAGCCGGCCCTGTGCCAACTGTCCCGGTCGTTCCATTTTGGCGCGCCAGTTAGCGTTGCCTTAAAGAAAGTCTAGCA
The DNA here is from genome assembly GCA_031367715.1 of Hyphomicrobiaceae bacterium. Lineage (GTDB taxonomy): Bacteria > Pseudomonadota > Alphaproteobacteria > Rhizobiales > Hyphomicrobiaceae > JANYHF01. The sequence goes on from JANLQJ010000414.1 coordinate 11,423, forward strand.
CACTGCCAATTTTAGGGTCGCCAGCCGGCTCGGTCGGGGACCAGCCGAGTCAGGCGGGGTGGCAGTGGCATGGGTGGCAAGTCAAGCGGACGATTTGTACTGGGAACATTGTGTAGCGCGCTGCTGCTGGCGGCCGTATCGGCGGTGGTGGGCCTGTCGATCGGAACAGCTGCCGGCCCGGCCGAACCCAGTATCGATCTGGTGCGCTCCGTGGAGTCGGAGTCTGGCCCGGGTTGGAAGATCCAACCGATCGGGGCGGAAGCAACCACGCTGTTCTTTGCCTCCGGCAAGGGGCCAAGGGCCGATGTCGAGTTCGAGCCGCCGCAAGACGCATTCCCGACTCATACCGAACTGGCTTCGCTCGAAACGGATGCCCAGGCGTTCGAGCCAAGCGCAGCTGGTCCAGCCCGGTTGCGTGACCTGACCAGCCTTGCAAGGCCCGCGCAACGGGCCCGCGAGCAGGTGTGCCTGGCGGAAACCATCTACCACGAAGGCCGCGGCCAGCCTGTCGAGGCCGCGCTCGGTGTTGGCCAGACCGTCATCAACCGGGCCCTGTCAGGGGCCTATCCGAACACCTTGTGCGATGTCATACAGCAACGTAGCGCCACGTCGGGTGCCTGCCAGTATGCCTTTGTCTGCGACAACCTCACGGGGATTGCCAAGGAACCTGCGGATTGGGCGCTGGCGCAGCAGCTGGCCGCGCAGTTGCTCGGCGGCAATGGCTGGCAAGCGGATCTCGGCGATGCAACTCATACCCATTCCATCACCGAGCACCCGCCCTGGGCCGCCAAGCTGCAGCGCGTCAAACGGCTCGGTGGGCTGGTCTTCTATCGCGGCAACTTCGCGGTCGCCGGAACAGCGGCAAGCCCGCTGCATTGACGGGTTGGCTGGCAGCGTTCATGACTCCGCGCTTGGGTCACGCCCCGGAGCATCATGCCAACAGACCGCAGCGTCAGCGGACGCTTGATTGCCGACCTCTTGAACGCAGAGCGCGCGGCTTTTGCCAGCGCCAACCCACGCTCGCGGGCTTTCGCGGACCGCACGGCTAAGCACTGGCTGCAAGGCGTGCCGATGCACTGGATGGCCGATTGGGGCACGCCCTATCCGCTGTTCATGGAGCGGGCTACCGGTAACCGCATCACCGATGTCGATGGGCGCCACTATCTCGACTTTTGCCTGGGCGACACTGGCGCCATGTTCGGCCATTCGCCGCCTGCCGTGGTCGAGGCGATCGCCGCGCAGGTCCACCGTGGCCTCACGACCATGCTGCCGACTGCGGACGCCGCGATCGTCGGCGAACTGCTGGCCGCCCGCTTTGGCCTGCCGCACTGGCAGGTGACGGCCACGGCAAGCGATGCCAACCGCTCGGTTTTGCGCTGGGCGCGCGGCATCACTGGCCGGCCCAAGGTGCTGGTGTTCAACGGCTGTTATCACGGCGCGGTCGAAGATGCGTTCGTGGCGTTGGAGAATGGCGCAGGCCACAATCGCCGTGGCCTGGTTGGCGAAGTCCGTGATCTGAGCACCACGACCGTCGTGGTCGAGTTCAACGATCTCGATGCGCTCGCCCGTGCGCTTGAGCATCGCGATGTCGCCTGCGTGCTCGCCGAGCCGGTCATGACCAACTGCGCCATGGTGTTGCCCGAGCCTGGATTTCACGATGCGATGCGGCGGTTGACCAGGCAAACCGGCACGTTGCTGATCGTCGACGAGACGCACACCATCTCATCTTCCGCCGCCGGATATTCCGGCAGCCACGGCTTGGAGCCCGATCTGTTCGTCCTCGGCAAGCCGATCGCCGGCGGCATTCCCGCGGCCGTCTACGGCTGGAGCAGTGACGTCGATGTCCGCATCCGCAAGCTGCTGGCGGACAAGGAGCCCGGCTATAGCGGCATCGGCACCACGCTCTCGGGCAATCCCCTGCAGCTTGCCGCCATGCGAGCTGTTCTGGAGCATGTGATGACCCCAGAAACCTACGCCGCCGCCATGCCGTTCGCCGAGCAGCTGGAAAGCGGTATTGGCGCGCTGATTGCTCGCTATGCCTTGCCCTGGCATGTGGCGCGAGTCGGGTTGCGGGCTGAAATCCTCACCACGCCGACGCGGCCGCGCAACGGAACCGAGGCTAATCTCATCGCGCACGGCCCCGTTGAGCAGATGCTGCACCTCTATTGTCTCAATAGGGGTGTGCTTATCACCCCGTTTCACAATATGATGCTGGTCTGTCCGGCCACCACGCGGGACGATATCACCCAGCTGCTGCATATCCTTGAAGGAGCATTTGCGGCCTTGATTGGGGCTCCGCGCCCCGAGAAATCGTAAGGAAATACATCATGACTGCCCTGCCAGATGGCACCAAGCTCGCCGCCGAAGCGAGAAGCTTTCTCGAAGCCAACCGGGATGTCACGCATATCGCCATGGTCTTTACCGACCTGTGCGGTGTCGCGCGTGGCAAGTTGCTGACGCGCGAGGAACTGGAACCGGCGTTCCGTTCCGGCCGTTATTTCCCGGGCTCGATGCTGAGCATCGATGTCACCGGCCGCGATGTCGAAGAGACGGGACTGGTCTGGGATGACGGCGACGGCGACCGGTTGTGCTGGGCGGTGCCCGGCACGTTGACCAGGGTACCCTGGCTGATGCCCAACGATACCGAAGCACAGTACCTGGCGACCATCCACGAGCTAGACGGCACACCTGCGGTCGCCGATCCGCGCCAAACTCTTGCCCGCGTGGTTGAACGCTTCAAGGCCGAAACCGGCCTCAGCCCGGTTGCCGCCATCGAGCTGGAATTCTACCTTATGGACCGCGACAGTGCGCTCGCCGGTCGGCCGACGCCTCCGCGCTCATTGACCAATGGTGCGCAGACCAATCAGATCCAATGCTACCTGCTGCAGGATCTGGAGGATTTCGGGCCGTTTTTCCGCGATATGTACGCTGGCGCCACGGCTCAAGGCATTCCGGCCGAGGCGTTGATTTCGGAATACGCTCCGGGCCAAATGGAGATCGGCCTCAAGCACCGCGCCGATTCCATGCGCGCCTGCGACGATGCCATCATGTTCAAGCGCCTGGTCAAGGGCACGGCGGAAAAGCATGGGCTAATTGCCAGTTTCATGGCCAAGCCCTACCGCGATCAGGCCGGCTGCGGCATGCATATCCATGTCAGCCTGAACGACAGCAAGGGCAAGAACGCATTTGCCAGTCCTGATCCGGCCAAGCATCCGCTGCTGCTGCATGCGGTTGCCGGGCTCAAGGACACCATGGCTGACAGTCTCGCCATCTATGCGCCAAACGCCAATTCTTATCGGCGTTTCCGTAAGCAGATGTACGCGCCGGTAAAGCCCAACTGGGGCATCAACAACCGGACGGTATCGATCCGTATCCCGGCAGCCACCGGCGAGGCCTCGCATCTCGAACATCGCATCTCGGGCGCTGACGCCAATCCCTACCTGGCGCTGGCGGCTGTGTTGGGCGGCATGCTGCACGGCATAAACAACAAGCTCGATCCTGGACCGCCGATCAAGGGCAATGGCTACGCACAACCCGCAGATCCGTTACCAACGCATTGGATTGCTGCAATTGAGGCCTTGCGCAAGTCGGCGCCAATGCGAGAGTATCTCGGCTCAAGGTTTGTTGATGTATTCACTGCCATCAAAGAGGCCGAAGCTGACCGGTTCTATGCTGAGCCGCAGCCGCTGGACTTCGATTACTACTTACGGAACATCTGAACAATGGAATACCACAATCGCCTTGGTCAGCTGATCGGGGCACCCGTGCCGACCTGGACGGAGCGGCGCAAGCCGCCCCGTACAGCGGTTCGCGGCCAGTATGCGGCCTTGGAGCCACTTGATCCCAAAACCAGAGGCCGGGAATTGTTCGAGGCCATGGCCGAGGACAAGGATGGCCGCCTATGGACCTATCTGCCCTATGGTCCGTTTGCCACGCATGAGGCTTATTCCGGCTGGATGTACCTCACCTGCATGGGCGAGGACCCGCAGTTCCACGCCGTCGTCGATCTTGCAACCAATAAGGCTGTCGGCGTGGCCAGCCTGATGCGGGTCGATCCCAAGGGTGGGGCCATCGAGGTTGGGCACATCGCCTTGAGCCCGCCTGGCCAGCGCAGCCGCGTCGCCACTGAAGCCATGTTCCTTATGATGAAGCGGGTGTTCGATGAGCTGGCGTATCGCCGCTATGAGTGGAAGTGCGATGCGCTGAATGCGCCCTCGCGGGTGGCGGCCGAGCGTCTCGGGTTCAGTTACGAAGGCATCTTCCGGCAGGCGACCATGTACAAGGGCCGCAACCGCGATACTGCCTGGTTCGCGATCATCGACCAGGAATGGCTTTTCCTCAAGGCGGCCTTCGAGGCCTGGCTGGCGCCGTCGAACTTCGACGCCGATGGCCGGCAGAAGGAGCGGCTCTCGCTGCTGACCTCCGAGGCGCTGAAGGCGTCGCGCGCGCCGGTAACGTAGGGGGTTTCCCCTCTCCCCGTTCTTACGGGGAGAGGAGGAGTGAGACGCCATGCCCGAACTCCCCGAAGTTGAAACCGTCATGCGCGGCCTGGCGCCAGTAATGACCGGCGCGCGCATACTCAAGGTCGAGCAGCGCCGGCCCGATCTGCGCTTTGCGCTACCTGTCCGCATGCCCGAGCGCCTTGCCGGCCGGCGCATCGAAGGCCTCAGCCGGCGCGCCAAATACATCTTCATCCATCTTGAGGGAGCCGAGATTCTGTTTGCGCATCTCGGCATGACCGGCCGCTTTACCATCAACAGTCCGGTCGATCAGGCAATGCGCGCTGATGGCGCCTTTACCCATGCGGCAGGCGGTGATCCGCGCCACGACCATGTGCTGTTCCACCTCTCGAACCAATCCGTCGTCACCTACAATGACGCGCGGCGCTTCGGCTACATGGACCTGATGGCGTTGGACGCGATGGCATCGCACAAGCTGTTCAAGGACCTGGGCGTCGAGCCGCTGTCGGACGATCTGACACCGGAATATCTGGCCGAATGCGCTTTCAGCCGCCGCGTCGATCTGAAGGCGTTTCTGATGGATCAGCATGTGATCGCGGGGCTGGGCAATATCTATGTCAGCGAGGCGCTCTACCGGTCGCAGCTGAAACCGACCCGCATGGCCGATAGCATTGCCGACCGCCGCGGCAGACCCAAGCCGCAGGCCGTGGCGCTGTGCTCGGCCGTGCGCGCCGTCTTGGCCGATGCCATCGCGGCCGGCGGTTCGTCGTTGCGCGATTATGTGCAGGCGAGTGGCGAATTGGGCTACTTCCAGAAGGCCCACGCGGTCTATGATCGTTCCCGCGAGCGATGCCCGCGCGACCAATGCGGCGGCACCGTCCGCCGCATCGTCCAAGGTACGCGCTCATCGTTCTATTGTCCGCGCTGCCAGCGCTGATACTCAGTCTGAGGAGTTATCATGGCTTACGAAAACATCATCGTCGAGACCAAGGGCAAAGTCGGCCTGATCACGCTCCATCGCCCTACTGCGCTGAACGCGCTGAACGATCCGCTGATCGCCGAACTCAACGCCGCGCTCGATAGTTTCGAGGCTAACGCCGGCATCGGCGCCATTGTGATCACCGGCTCGGATAAGGCGTTCGCCGCCGGTGCCGACATCAAGCAGATGCAGGCGAAAACCTTCATGGACGTCTTCAAGGAGGATTTTATCGCCTCCTGGGACCGGCTGTCGCGCTGCCGCAAGCCGACCATCGCGGCGGTGGCGGGCTATGCGCTCGGTGGTGGCTGCGAGTTGGCCATGATGTGCGATTTCATCATTGCGGCGGACACGGCCGAATTCGGCCAACCCGAAGTCACGCTTGGCATCATCCCCGGTGCGGGCGGCACGCAGCGGCTGACGCGTTTGATCGGCAAGTCCAAGGCCATGGATCTCGTGCTGACCGGTCGGCGCATGAAGGCCGAGGAGGCCGAACGCGCCGGGCTGGTGGCCCGCGTGGTGCCGGCGGCTGGTCTGATGGAAGAGGCGATGAAGGCCGCCGACAAGATCGCGTCGTTCTCGCAGCCGATCGTCGCCATGGCAAAGGAGAGCGTCAACCGCAGCGACGAGACGACCTTGGCTGAGGGCCTGCGTTTCGAGCGCCGCCTGTTCCATGCCACCTTCGCGACCCAGGACCAAAAAGAAGGCATGGCCGCGTTCGGCGAGAAACGCAAGGCTGCGTTCAAGGATCGTTGAACTTGGGACACGGACTTCATCTTCGACGGCGAGCCGGCCGCCTATCACTTTTGACGTAGGGGGGCCTCGAAGATGAAGATCATGTCCCCTCGTCGAGCGGCTCGGTGCCCTTGACCTCGCCCTTGGCGTCGAGCGTTATCTTTTCCACGCGCATTTCGGCCTGTTTCAGCAGCCGGTCGCAATGATCCTTCAGCGCCTCGCCGCGCTCCCAGATGGTGATGCTCTCTTCAAGCTCGACGTCGCCGCGTTCCAGCCGGCTGACGATCTGCTCAAGCTCCTTCAGCGAACGCTCGAAGCTGAGTTCCTTGATGTCCGGATATTTCGTTCCCAGCTTGGCCACGACTGCCTCCAAAATCGAATTCCCCCGCGCCGTCAGGACGCGGCCTCCATGAGCACGCCGATATGGGCAGCGGCCGAGTTTGCCAACCCATCCAGATCATAGCCGCCTTCCAGCACGGAAACGACCCGCCCGTGACAGCGGCCAATCGCCATGTCCACAAGCTTGTGCGTGATCCAGGCAAAATCGTCCTCGACAAACGCCAATCCGCCCAGCGGATCGTCGCGATGGGCATCGAAACCGGCCGAGATAATGAGGAGATCGCAGCCGAAATTGCGCAACGCCGGCAGGATGCGACTATTCAAGGCGTCGCGTACCGCGTCCTTGCCATCGCCGGCGCGCAGCGGGGCGTTGCAAATATTGTCGAACATGCCGGTCTCGCGCAGCGCGCCGGTACCGGGATAGAGTGGCATCTGGTGCGTCGAGGCATAAAACAGGTTCGGCTCGTTCCAGAAAATCTCCTGGGTACCATTGCCGTGATGGACATCGAAATCGACCACGGCGACGCGCTCGGCACCGTGCACGGCGCGCGCGTGCTTGGCGGCGATGGCGGCGTTGGAGAACAGGCAGAAGCCCTGCACCACATGGGTTTCGGCGTGGTGGCCGGGCGGTCGAGTGGCGCAAAAGGCGTTGTGGGCCTTGCCGCTCATGACCTGGTCCACCGCCTCGACCGCCGCGCCGCAGGAGCGCAACGCCGCCTCGAAACTGCCATGTGACATCGGCGTGTCGCTGTCGATAAGAACCCGTGGGCTGTCGGCGGTCGCAGGTTCGAACTGCCGGATCACCTCGATATATTCGGCCGGATGCACGCGTTCGATAACGCTCAGCTCGGCACGCGGCGCCTCGGCGCGGACCAGGCTGGCAAACCTCGGATCAGCCAGCGCCTTTTCGATGGCGCGCAAGCGGTCAGGACGCTCGGGATGATGCGGGCCGGTGTCGTGCGCAAGACAGGCGGGATGGCTTAATAGCAGGGTCGGCATTCGCGGGCGTCTTTCAGATCAGTTGCGCTTTTGCAGCGATTGTGGCGGTACGCTATCGGCCGGCAGGAAGAAATCCGGCGTGAGGTCGACCGTAGGATCGACGCGATACTGGTCGAGATCGGTGACGCCACGCGAAGTGAGAAACGTATCGTCGATCAGGAACTGGCCCGTCAAGGCGCGAGACGGGGTGGTGAAGATCAGATGCGCCGCATCGGCGACGATTTCTGGCTTGCGGCTCGATCGCATCATGGCCGCGCCGCCGACGATGTTGGCGATCGCCGCCGTGGCAATGGTGGTGCGCGGCCACAGCGCGTTGACGGCGATGCCGTCGGCCTTCAGCTCCTCGGCAAGGCCAAGAACGCACAGACTCATGCCGTATTTGGCCATCGCATAGGCCAGGTGCGGCGCGAACCAGCGTGGCTCCAGCACCAGCGGCGGCGACAACATCAGGATGTGCGGGTTGGTGGAGTTTCGCAGATGCGGCAGGCATAATTTTGAGGCCAGGAAGGTGCCGCGCGCGTTCACGCCCATCATCAGATCGAAGCGTTTCATGTCGGTCGCCGCGGTGCCGGTCAGCGAGATGGCGCTGGCATTGTTGACGCAGATATCGATGCCACCGAAGGTTCTTGCCGTCGTCTCGACGGCCGCAGCCAGCTCGGCCTCATTGCGGATATCGCATTGGATCGGCAGCGCCTTGCCGCCGGCCGCCTCGATTTCGACGGCGGCGGTGTGAATGGTGCCGGCCAGCTTGGGATGCGGTTCGGAGGTTTTCGCCGCGATCGCGATGTTCGCCCCGTCTCGGGCTGCCCGCAAAGCAATGGCGAGCCCAATGCCCCGGCTGCCGCCGGTGATGAACAGCGTTTTGTTTTTGAGAGAGTTCATTGTGCGATCACCGTATCATTGCGCAGGATCGGCCGGTCGCCACACGCAACTAGCTGCGGCGCTCTAAACACCCGCTTTGGACCTGCGGAACGGCGAAATCAAAAGCCGCGCCAGGCCAATGACTTGGTCGATGAAGGACCGGATCAAGTATACGATAATCGCGGGCCAGCCGACGAGGGGTGCGAAAATCAGCCAATAGAACGTCTCCGCCGCGACCCGCGCCAACCGTCCCGATGGCGCCGCAACGCCGATGCTTCTGCGCATCAGCCACCGCCACCAGCTCCTCGCTTCCGAAAACGCGATTAGCCCCGCGAACCAATTGACCAGGTACCACAACTGCAGCCAGGCCGGAATGCCGGGGATCAGCCGGTTGTCGAGATCCCATTGGGTGCCGCGGCTGTTCAGGCTGGCGGAGGTCGACTGCGGCGCCACGTTGCCGGCAAGTTTGCCCGCGAGATCAACCGCAAATGTCACGACATGTTCGCCAACGCCTGCGCTCGCGACCTCGCCACTGGCTGCCGGGGCATTGGCCGCCGCCGGCTTGGCTGACAGGCGGAAATGTCCGCTGGCGCCCCAATCGGCATCGATGGCGATGCGTCCCTGCCCGCGCCCAAGCGCGGCGATGAAATCACCCAGGCTCGCCTTGGCCATGGCAGCGTCGAGATGCGCGATGCCGCGCTCCTGCCACAGCCAGGTGGTGCCGCCGGGCTGCTTGGCAACGCCCGAATCCAGCAGCAGGATGTTGACGTCGGAGCGCTCGGCCGCCTGCATCAGGCCGGCCACCGGGATGCTGCCGGCCGGGCCGGACTTGCCGGCAAACAGCAGTGTATCGCCCTCGATCTTGCCGCTGACGATAACGGTCTGGCCACGCAGCGACGTAAGAGCTGCCTCCATGGCGGCGGGATCGACGGTTTCGGCCAACGGCAATCCCTCCGGGCTGCGTTTGCCCAGGCTGCCGAGCGTGAAAGGTCCGCCGTTGTCCAGCGACAGCACGCGAATACCCGACTTGCCAAGCGGGCGCTGCAGCTGCCAGACCGCCTCGTCGAACAGCGCCCGATCCTTCAGGGCGATGATCACGCCCTGGTTCAGTTCGGCATAGAGACGCGTTGCGTCGCCGCTGCCCTGCCGCAGCAAGGGCAGGCTCGCATCGTCGATGGCGAGTTGAATTTTGGCATCGGTGGGCAAGGCGGCCAGCGCCTCGGGGACGCGAAACGCCGTATCTTCACCGACATAGAAGGTCAGCGATTTGCTGTCGGCGGCCAGTCCCGGCTGCAATCCGGCGAGCGCTCCGCGCACGCCCTCGGGGCTGGTTGCCGTGATGGTTTCGCCTGCCGCATTGCGCAGCCGCCAGGCGCCATCGGGCAGCGCCTCGGCGGCGATGGCCCCCTTCTGCAGCTCAGCCGGCAGCTTGCCGATGATCTTTACGGCGCCCTCCAGCCCGGTGCTGATTTCGCCAGCGAGCCTGCCGCCAGTCTTGCCGGTGGTGGCGGCGACTTCGCCCAGCGTGCTGAGCCAGTTGGCATGAGCAGGGCCGACCGCAAGCCCCACGGATATGATCACAGTAGAGACGATCCAACCAATAGCCGGCGAGATTTGCGTTGAAACTTGCTGCAAGCCGAGGGCCGGGGCGCTAAGCGCCAGCCTTCCCACAAGTGGGAGGCGGAGCCGTCGGCGGCAGCGATCCAACCTCGTTGAAAGAGATGCTCGCCCGGCCATCAGCCTACCCCCAATGCCAGAAATCCTCGCCTTCCTTGGCGTAGGAGCGGGCCAGGATCATCTTGTGCACCTCGTCGGCGCCGTCGAGAATGCGGGCTTGGCGTGCATAGCGGTAGATCCACTCCAAAATTGTGTCCTTGGAATAGCCGCGCGCGCCGTTCAGCTGGATGGCGGTATCGACGGCCTTGTGCAGGAGGTTGGCGACATAGACCTTGGCCATCGAGGTCTCCTTCATCGACTTTTGGCCCTGATCGATCGACCAGGCGGCGTGCATCACCAGCAGGCGGCCGATCTGGATGTCCTTGGCAACGTCGCCGAGCGCCATCTGCACGCTCTCGCGCGCCGCCAGCTTCTGGCCGAAGGCCTCGCGCCGGTTCACGTATTCGGCCGCGATCGCCATCGAACGGCGGGCCAGGCCGAGCCAACGCATGCAGTGCGTCAGGCGCGCCGGCACCAGTCGGGCCTGCACAATGCGCATGCCGTCGCCAACCTCCATGAGCCGGTCAGCGTCGGGGATTTCGAGATTGCTCAGCTCCAGCTCGCAATGTCCGCCATGCTCCTCCGGACCCATGATTGCCACCTTGCGGGTGATGCGAAAGCCCGGCGTATCCTTATGGAACATGAAAGCGGTAAGCTGACGTTTAGGCTCGTCGGAGGTGCGGGCGAGCAGGATGAAGTGCGAGGCCCAGGCGGCGCCGGTGATGAACCATTTGTGGCCATTGATGATCCAGCGGTCGCCGTGTCTGACGGCGGTGGTGCGCATCATGGTCGGATCGGAGCCGCCGCCCGGATGTGGCTCGGTCATGACGATAGCGCCGCGCACCCGGCCTTCGATGATCGGCTGCAACCATTTGGCCTTTTGCGCCTCGCTGCCAATCTGATTCAGCACGCGCATATTGCCGTCATCGGGCGCCGCACAATTGAAACAGACCGGGCCGAAGATGGAATAGTTGGCTTCCTCGTACATGATGGCCTGAGCGGTCATCGGCAGACCCATGCCGCCGCGCGCCTTTGGCACTTGGGGCGCCCACAGACCTTGCGCGCGCGCCTTGGATCGCAACGCTTCCATCAGGTCGGCACGGATGTTTTCGTGCTCGTCGTAATTGGCGCGGTCGGATTCGAGCGGCAGAATGTGCTCGGCCACGAACGATTTCGTTCGTAGGCGGATGGCATCGTGTTCGGGCGACAAGGAGAAATCGATCATTTGGGGCATCCGGGAGGAATTCAATTCAGCCGCTAACCAACAACGTACCACCGTCGACGGTCAGAATGGTTCCGGTCATATAGGAGCCGGCGTCGGAGGCCAACAACAGCAACGGCCCATCCAACTCCTCCAGACGCCCGGCGCGCGGCATGGGAAAGCGTTCCAGCATGCGCCTGCCACGCTCGGATTTGAGGAAATTCTCATTCAGTTCGGTCGGAAAATAGCCCGGCGCCAGCGCATTGACGCGGATGTTCATGGGCGCCAGCTCCAGCGCCATCGCCTTGGTGAGATGGATGACGGCGGCCTTTGAAACCGAATAGGCCGCCAGCCCCTTGCCAACCAGAAAGCCGGCGATCGAGGCGGTGTTGATAATGCTGCCGCCCTGGCCATGCGCCGCCATGTGCTTGGCGACGCTGCGGCCGACGCGCAGCACGCCATCGAAATTGACACCGAACTGGTGCTGCCACTGTGCCTCGGTCAGATCAAGGAATGGACCCGTCTCGGCGATGCCGGCATTGTTGACCAGGATGCGGATCGGGCCGAGGTCGCGCGCGATGGTGGCGATGGTGGTGTCGACGCCGGCTGTGTCCGTGACATCCATGACGAAGGGCTTGGCGGTACCACCAGCGGCGCCGATCGTTTGGGCAAGAGTTTCTAGCCGGTCCTGGCGTCGGGCGGCCAAGGCCACATGCGCTCCGGCGGCCGCCAGTGTGGTGGCAAAATGCGCGCCAAAGCCGCTCGATGCCCCGGTCACAAGCGCAATCTGGCCATCCAGCCGCATTGTTCGCGGCAACGTCATCGGCGCCTCCGTGGACCTCGCCAAAGGATCACTTGAGCAGAGGAGGCGCCGAACCGCAAGCCGCCCTGAGCAGCTGCCAGGCACAGAAAGTGCAATCTTACACCAGCAGAGCGTGCGCGCTCAACAGATCGGCCACCTTGAGGTCATGCGCACCATCGAGCATCACGACATCGACGAAGGCGCCACCCTTCTTGAACTGCATGGAGACCACTTCGCCGTCTGCCATATCGGTGACGTGCACCCGGACATCGTGGTTGGACGTGATGGTCGCCAGCACTGCCGTCAAATCAAGCACGTCGCCGGTGGCCCAGTCCGTGATGTGGTCGACGCCGTCCGTCTTGGTGATATCGCCCTTCTGCCAGACGAAGGTGTCGGCGCCGCTGCCGCCGTTCAGCGTATCGACGCCTTGGCCGCCCTTGATGGTATCGTCGCCGCTGCCGCCCTCGATGGCATCATTTCCGGTGTTGCCGAACAGCCGGTCGTTGCCCGATTCACCCCACAGCCGGTCGTTGCCTTTGCCGCCGGAGATCATGTCCTGCCCGGCGTCGCCGACCAGGCCGTCATTGCCCTCGCCGCCGTACAGCCGGTCGTCGCCGCCGCCGCCCCAGGCCGCGTCGTTGCCGGTACCACCGTAGAGTTTGTCATCGCCATTGTCGCCGACCAGCACGTCGTTGCCGGCCATGCCGTAAAGCTTGTCATTGCCCGCATTGCCATCGATCTCCTCACCGGCGCTGCTGCCGGTGGCGCTCTCGCCTGCCGTGGAATCGATGTGGATGGTGGTGTGCCCGTATTGGTCCGTCTTGATGGTTTTCGACATGGTCGCCGCGCCTCTGGATTGCCGCCCAAACCGACCGCGAAAATGGTCGTTTGGCCTATTCGACACAAACGATCGCACGGGCAGGGTTATCGAAGCGTGAAGCACTTTATTGCTGGTTAAGCATCGCTTTCGGCCGGCACAACAGTTTGAGAAAAAAGTGAAATTCGCTTCTGGATGAGATCCTTCCCTGGCTGACCATCTGGATACTGATATGTTGCAATGGCTGGCGAACATGCAGCCTATGGCTTGACCTGATGGGCGAATCGGTATGGTCATGTAAAGAAATAAAAAGACATTTAACGAACATGAAGCGACATGATCAGGCGGCGGGCCGATCACGACAGGACAAAAGGGGCAGATGATGGTGCTGGGCAATAGCAAAGTTGCGGGCGTGGATCGGGCGCGGCGCTCGTGGGTGGCGCGATTGGCCGTAACGGCGGGCGTATCAGCTCTCTGCATCGGGCTGGCCGGATGCGCCGCCGTGCCGACGCCGCTGGGCGAGGCGATGCGGCTTGGCCGCGTGCAGGGCGACGCACGGTTGATGTTCGCCGAACAGGAACCGATCAAGGGACAGGTCGATCTCTACGAAGCGATCGCGCGCGGACTCAAATACAACCTGGACAAGCGCCTGAAGCAGATGGAGCTGGGCTTGGCCGATGCGCGGCTCAAGCTCGACGCCACCGGCATGTTGCCCAAAGTGGTCGTCGACGCCGGATACAACGCCCGCGACAGTTTCCGCGGCTCGTCCAGCCGCTCGTTGCTCACCGGTGCGCAGTCACTGGAGGTATCCACCTCGGAGGACAAACAGGTCACCAACGCCGATCTCAGCATGGTGTGGAACCTGCTCGATTTCGGCCTCACCTATCTGCACTCCAAGGAGCGTGCCGACGAGGTATTGATCGCCGAGGAACATCGCCTGAAGGTGGTGCAGAACATGATTCAGGACGTGCGCGATGCCTATTGGCGCGCCGCCTCGGCCGAGCGGCTGCTGCCGCGCGTCAACGAACTGGTGGCCAGTATCGAGAACGCCATCGGCCATTCGCAAACTGTGCGCCGCTCAGGCGCCGCTGAGCCGGCCGATCAGCTGAAAATCGAGCGCGAACTGCTCAGCAACCTGAAGGACCTCAGCGAGGTGCGCCGCAAACTGTTGCTGGCCAAGGCCGAGCTGGCCGCGCTGATCAACGTGCCGCCGGGCACCCGTTTCGCTGTCGCGGTCCCCGACCTCAATCATCTCGCTGCACCTCGCCTCAAGGCCGCCCCGGGCGAGTTGCAGCGGGTTGCCCTGCTGAACCGGCCCGAGCTGCGCGAGGAGGACTACAAGAAGCGGATTTCGCTCACCGAAGTCGACGCGGCCTATCTGCGGCTGCTGCCTGGCATCGAGCTGAAGGTGGGCCGCAATTTCGACAGCAACAGCTTCCTGTCCAGCACTGTCTGGTCGTCGGCGGCCGGCTTCTTGACCAAGAACCTGGTCGAACTGGCGATCGCCGAACGCTCGATCGATGTTGCCGAAGCTGATGTCAAAGTCGCCGACGTAAGGCGCATCGCGCTGAGCATGGCGGTGGTGGCGCAGGTGCAGATCGCGTTGCAGCGCTATGCGCTGGCCCAGGACAACTTCAAGGTCGCCGGACGGCTCCTAGGGGTCGACAGCGAACTGAGCAACGTTGCCGCCAACGGCAGCGCGGCGACGTCGGGATCGGAAATCGAAGCGCTCACCGCGCTGTCGCGGCGTACCGTCTCCGAGATGCAATATCTGGTCGCCTACGCGGATCTGCAGAATGCCTACGGCCGCATCCTCAATTCGGTCGGCGCCAATCGCCTGCCGATCGAGATCGAGCATCAAGGAGTTGCCACGCTGAAGGTCCAGGTGCGCAATCTGATCGACGATTGGAAGCTGGACCTGCCCTCTGGCAAACTGGCGGCCCGTTGAGAATGTGGGCCAACAGCGCATTGGGCCTCAGGCTTGTAGTGGTGGCGATGCTCGGCGCAGCGCCATCCGCGCGCAGCCAGGATGTGGTCGATCCGAGCCATATCCGCGGTCTGGTGGTGCCACTTCGGCATGCTCGCTTGTCGAGCCGGTTGCAGGCGACCATCGATCAGATCGGCCCGGAGACCGGCGAGGCCTTCAAGGCGGGCGACACGCTGGTGCGTTTCGACTGCACCGCCTATCGGGGCGAGCTTGAGCGGGTGGCGGCCGAAGCCGAGGCTGCAACCGCCTCGGTGGCGGTAAGACGCGAACTGGCGAGCAAGGGCGCGACCAGCAAACTGCAGGTGCAATTGGCCGAAGCCGAGCTGAAGCGCACCAACGCGCAAGTCAACGTCGCGGCCAAGCAGGTGGCCGATTGCGAGATCGTCGCCCCTTATGACGGCCGCGTGGTGGAGCGCATCGCCAACGCCCACGAGACGGTCGGCGCGCGCGATCCGTTGCTCGAGATCGTGTCCGACCGCGATGTCGAGTTGCGCGCCTTCGTGCCCTCGTACCAGCTGCGCTCGATCGGCATCGGCACGCCGCTGCAGGTGACCGTGGATGAGACCGGGGACGTGCTGGCGGCCCGCGTCATCGCGGTTGGCGCTCGCATCGACAATGTCGCGCAGTTGATCGAGATCCGAGCCGGCTTTGCCGCCGATACTGGCCGGCTCATTCCAGGCATGAGCGGCACCGTGCGGTTGCTGACCAGTGTTGCCGGTGTGCCGGTACCGGTGACCCGATGAATGCTCCTTTGACTCCGCTTGCCATGGCCCCGCCGCCCGAACCCTCGCGTCAGCTGCTCGGGCTGTCGCGACTGATCCAGATCGAGGGCGATCTCCGGCAGGCCGATAGCGTCGCTGGCGTTGATTTCATTGCCGTCAACGATACCAATCGCGTGGTTTCGTATGATCACGCACTGATCTGGCGTTCGCGCGCGCGCGGCATTTCGGCCATCTCCGGCGGCCTGATGGTCGAGCGCACGGCGCCGCAGATCGGCTGGTTCGGGCGCTTGGCAAGACACGCCGAGATGACCTTCGAACCGGCGGTGACGACGGATATCGCCGCTGAATCCTTGTCTGCCAGCTTGGCGGAAGGCTGCCGGCGGTGGATACCTGCCGCCGCGACTTGGGTGCCGTTGACCGGACCGCTCGGCCGCCAGGAGGGCGGTCTGATCCTGCTGCGTGCCGAACCCTTCAGCGAACCTGAGCGGCGCATTCTGGTGCGACTGGGCAGCGCCATCGGCCAGGCGATTGTCGCGCTGCAGGCGCCACGCTCGCGCTTTCAGTTGCGCTCGGCGCCACTAGCTTTCGTGGCGTTGCTCGCCGTCTCAGGGCTCGGCCTGCTGCCGGTGCCGCTGACGGTACTGGCCGAAGCAAAAGTCACGCCGATCGATCCGAGCGTTGTCGCCGCCCCGCTCGATGGGGTGATCAAGGACATTCTAGTGCAGCCGAATGAACACGTGCTGCCCGGCCGCGTGCTGGTGCAGCTGGACACCACGGAACTGGCTGCGCAACGCGACAACGCCAGCAAGCACGTCGCGGTGCTGACGGCCGACTGGCAGCGCATCGAGCAGAAGGCCTTTGCCGACGACAAGGCGCGCGCCGAAGTTGCCGTCGCCCGTTCGCGGCTGGCCGAGGGGGAGTCCGATCTCAGTTATGCGGTAGATCGGCTGGGGCGTGCCGACCTTCGCGCCAGCGCCGCCGGCGTGGTGCTGCTGGAGGATCGCACGCAATGGCTCGGCCGGCCGGTCAAAGTGGGCGAGCGCATCCTGTCGCTGGCCAACCCGCAATCGGTGCGGCTGGAGATTCAGGTGCCGGTCGAGGACGCGCTAGTGGTCAATACCGGCGCCGAGGTCGAGTTCTTTCTCGCCGTCTCGCCGGCCAAACCCGTCCGCGCCCGGCTGACCCGCATCAGCTATGACGCGCGCATCATGCCGAATCAGATGATGGCATTCATCGGCGAAGCGGCCTTTGTCGAAGCAGGCGAAAAGCCCCGTCTGGGCCTGACCGGCACCGCCAAGATCTCCGGCGAAACAGTACCGTTGGTTTACGCCCTATTGCGACGTCCGCTGGCGCATCTGCGGCGGGTGTTGGGGTTTTGATGAACCTTTTACTTCTCCCCTCGCATTGGGAGGGGAGGGGAGGGGAGAGGAGAAAGTGCCGCTTAGCTCTTCATCCACAGGTTTCCCCCGATGATCGTTGCCAACACCGCCCCCAAGGACGATCCGCTTGCGCCCTTGCGCGAGGACATTGCACTCTCACCTGGCCCGCGCCGCCCGGATGGATCGCCGAGCTGGGTCGTGCTCGATCCGGCTGCCAACGTCCACTATTCGATCGGCTGGCGCGAGTTCGAGATCCTGTCGCGCTGGCCGATCGGCGAGGCGGCACGCCTGGCTGCCGTGGTCGGCGCCGAGACAACGCTGGTTGTGCACAAGGACCATGTGGCGCAGCTGGCGCAGTTCCTGACCAGCCACGGCCTGTTACGCGTGCCGGCCGCCAATCTGATGGAACTGCGCAAGAAAATGGCCGCCAAAGGCCTGCTTGGTACGACCGGCGCCTGGCTTGGTGCGCTGCTGTTCCGCAAAATTCCGCTATTGGCGCCCGATACCTTCCTGCGCCGGACAGCCTTCCTGGTCCGGCCGCTGTTCTCTTTCGGTTTTCTGCTGATGATCGGCATGCTGCTGGTATTGGCGCTCTATCTGGTCGGACGGCAATGGGGCCAATTTGTCAGTGGTTTTGAGCATTTCTACAGCCTGGAGGGCGCGCTCAGCGTGGCCCTGGCGCTGACCGTCGCCAAGAGCGTGCATGAGCTGGCGCATGCCTATGCGGCACGGCTGAACGGGGTCGAGGTTCCATCCATGGGGGTTTCATTGATCATGTTGTGGCCGGTGCTCTACACCGAAACCTCCGGTGCCTGGCGCATCGCCGATCGCCGTCAACGACTGACGATTGCCGCTGCTGGCGTTGCCGCCGAGTTGATGCTGGCGGTCTTGGCCCTGGCGATATGGCCGTTTCTCGATCCCGGCTGGCTGCGCAATACCATGCAGTTTGCCGCCACCAGCCTGGTCGTCCTGTCGCTCGCCATCAATGCCAATCCGCTGATGCGTTTCGACGGCTATTTCGTCTTATGTGACCTCACCGGCATCGACAATCTGCAGTCGCGCGCCTTCGCCATGCTGGGCTGGGTGTTGCGCCGGCTGATGGCTGGTGCGCAAGATGCCTCGCCCGAATTGGCATGGTCGCTACGGGCACAGATTGTCATCACAGCCTATGGCGCCGCGCTCGGCCTGTATCGCATTTCGCTCTATGCCGGCATCGCCTTTGGCCTGGCCGCGTTGGTCTTTCCAGCGTTAGGCATGGCGCTGGCGACCCTCGTCGTCCTGTGCTTCCTGGTGCAGCCGGTCTCGCGCGAGTTGGTGCGCTGGTTCGTAGTGGCGGCAAAGCGGCTCGGGCCCGTGTTGGGGCCGTTGCGAGTGACAATCTGCCTGATTTTGCTGGCACTGCCGCTGGTTGTGCCGTGGCGCACCTCGCTGATGGTTCCGGTGTTGCTGCGGCTCGGTCAGGCGCACGCCGTATTCGCGCCCGAGCCTGGCGAGATCGTCAAGATTGCCGTGGCCGAAGGGCAGGCGGTGACGCAAGGCCAGGCGCTGATCGAGATCTCCTCGCCCGAGATTGAGCATCGCCTTGAGGCGGATGGTCTGAAGGCGGATCGCCTGTCGCTCATTCTCGACAGGCATCTGACGGGTGCGTTCTATCGCGAGGACGAGCATGTCGAGGAGCAGGAGGTGCAGCGCCTGCGGGTCGAGATGGCGGGCCTGACGGCGCGGCGCCAGCGCCAGATCCTGCGCGCGCCGAGCGATGGCGTGGTGCGCGGCATCGATCCCGGCCTGGCGGCAGGCGTCTTTGTGCGCGACGACCATCCGCTGCTGCGCGTGGTGGCCAGCGCCGCAGTGACCGCCGAGGCCTATATCGAGGAGCGCGATCTGTCGCTGGTGGCGCCGAAATCGGCAGGCTCGCTGTGGCTCGATGGTCATCCGCTGGGTGCCATCGCGGTTCGGGTGCGCAGTGTTTTTGGCCAGGCCGTGCCGCGCATTGAGGCGGCCATCATGGCGGCGCCGGGCGGTGGCCCAATCCAGGTCAAGCCGGGGAGCGAGCACAGCTGGGTGCCAGATACCGCCATCTACAAGGCCGATCTCGATGTCGGCACGCTGCCGGACGCGGTGCGTTTGCGCTCCATCGAGACGCGCGGGTTTGCCAGCATTGAGACTGTGCCACGCAACCTCATCGGCCGCCTCTGGGACCGCATCGTCGGCGTCTGGCGACGGGAGATCGGGTAGGCCTTGTTATGGTACGACGAGGCGTCAATAGGAAAGGGCTAATTGCCGCCGCCGTCGTGCAGCGTCCTGATCGCTAGAGGGCGGCCGCAAGCCGCCCTACGTTACGTCGGTCCGTGCTCAACTCACTTGGTACGCAGGTCCGGAAAAATCTTGCCCGGGTTGAAAATCCCATACGGATCGAGTGCTGTCTTTATGGCACGCATGACGTCCAGGCCTGGTCCGTGCTCGGCGGCCATGTATTTGATCTTGCCCATGCCGATGCCGTGTTCGCCCGTGCACGTCCCATCCATGGCCAGCGCGCGTTCGGCCAGCCGCTCCAGGAACTCGGCGATATTGGCTTGCTCCACCGCGCTTGCCATATCGACCAGCGGCTGCACATGGAAATTGCCGTCGCCGACATGGCCGACGATCGGTGCGATCAAACCCAGTCGCGCGATATCGGCGGTGGTCTCGGCGACGCATTGCGCCAATCGAGACACCGGCACGCAGACGTCCGTGGCCACCACTTCTGCGCCCGGTCGCAGCCCCTTGACCGCCCAATAGGCGTCATGGCGCGCTTTCCATAACCGGTTGCGATCTTCTGACGTTTCGGCGAAGTCGAGCCGCAGCATGCCTTCGCTCTCGCCAATCTGGCGGAAGATCTCGAGTTGCTCGCGCGCAGCCGCCGGGGTGCCGTGGAATTCCACGAACAAGGTCGGCGCCACCTGCAGCGTCAGTTTGGCGTAAGCGTTGCTGGCGCTGATCTGTAACGGATCGAGCAGCTCCATGCGGGCGGCGCCAAGGCCCAGCTGAATGGCCTGGATGACCGCATTGCAGGCGCCCTCGATGCTTGTGAACGGGCAGACAGCGGCCAGGATGGTTTCGGGAATGCCATAAAGTTTCACGGTCAGGCTGGTGATGATGCCGAGTGTGCCTTCGGCCCCGACCAGCAGCCGCGTGAGATCATAACCCGCCGACGACTTGCGCGCCCGGTGCGCGGTGCGCACGACGCTGCCATCCGCCATCACAGCGCTGACGTTGATGACATTGTCCTTCATGGTGCCATAGCGCACTGCCGTGGTGCCGGACGCGCGTGTCGAGGCCATGCCGCCGAGCGTGGCGTGCCCGGCTCCCGGATCGACCGGAAAGAACAGGCCGCGATCGCGCAAGTGGTCGTTCAGCTGCGTGCGAGTGACGCCAGCTTCCACTTCGGCATCGAGGTCACTGGCGTTGATGGCGATGATGCGGTTGAGACGCGAGAGGTCAAGCGAGAGACCACCTAACGGCGCGTTGACATGCCCTTCCAGCGACGTGCCAGCGCCAAACGGAATGATCGGCAGCTTGTGTTGCCGGCATATGCCGACGGCATCGACGACGTCCTGGACGGTCTCGGCAAACAGCACCGCATCGGGCGGCGCCGAGGGCAGCCAGGTCAGCGTATTGGCATGCTGCTGGCGCATAGCAAGGCCGGTCTGCAGCCGCTCGGCAAAGCGATTGGCAAGAGCGTTCAAAGAAGGTGCCAAGGCAATCTCCCAGTGCTTAGTGGCGGCATGTGGCCGCCCTCTGACGACAGATCAGGTCAGCAGGGGCGGCGGCAAACCGCCACTACGCCGTAACCGTCATCGGACTCATCGCGCAAGGATAGCCGCCGTGGCCCCGACGCGCTATGCCATCCCGAAATATCGGAATCCGGGAGCTCGTTTATGATCAAAGCCTACGGCAGCAGCACGTCGGGCAATTGCTGGAAAGTCGCGACCGTCCTCAAGCTCACCGGCCAGCCGTTCCAGTGGGTCGAGGTCAACTCGAACGCCGGTGGCACCCGCACGGCCGAATATCTTGCGCTCAACCCGAACGGCAAAGTGCCGATCGTGCAGCTTGACGATGGCGCGGTGATCACCGAATCGAACGCTATTTTGCTGCACTTTGCCGATGGCACGCACCTGTTGCCGCCGCCGGGGCTGGCACGGACGCGTGTGACCGAGTGGTTGTTCTTCGAACAGTACAGCCACGAGCCCTATATCGCGGTCGCCCGCAACTGGATCGCCTATCAGGGTGCCACGGAAAAATATGCCGCGCGGCTGCCCGAGATTTGGGAGCGCGGACACAGGGCGCTAGCCGTCATGGAGCGGCGCCTTGCGGGCCGTACCTACCTGGCCAGCGACCAACTCAGCATTGCCGATCTCGCTCTCTATGCCTATACGCACGTTGCCTATGAGGGTGACTTCGACCTGACACCCTATCCGGGCATCCGGGGTTGGCTGAACCGCGTTGCAGCAGAGCCGGGCCTGACCAGCATTCTAGCCGTAACGAAAGCCGTCCCATGAAGATCCTGACCATCGGGAGCGCCCTGATTGACACGATAGCGGTGATCGCCAGCGAGCGCATCGAGCGTATGGTCATGCGCAATGCCGATACCTCGTTCCTGTTGCTGGAGGAAGGCCGCAAGAGCGAGGCCCAGGAGGTCTCGACCCATTGCGGTGGCGGCGCCGTCAATACGGCGGTGGCGATGTGCCGACTTGGCCACGATGTGGCGACACTGGTCAAAGTTGGGCAGGACGCGCGCGCCGAAACCATCATGGCGCGCCTTAGTGAAGAGGGCGTCTCGACCCGCTACGTGCTGCGCGATGGGCGCGCACCGACCGGCGCCTCGGTGCTGGTCTCGGCCCATGACCGCAACGCGGCGATCTTCACGTTCCGTGGCGCCAATACGCTGCTGGAACCCAAGGACCTGGCCAAGGACGCTTTTGCCGCCGGGCTGGTCTACATCTCCAGCCTGTCCAACGAGTCCGCCAATTGTTTCCCCGTGATTGTTGCCAAGGCCAAGGCCGAGGGTGCGCTGGTGGCGACCAATCCGGGTATCCGGCAACTCTCGGCCAAGCAGGGCGATTTCCGCGCCAGTCTGGCCAAGATCGACATTCTGGCCATTAATCGGGTGGAGGCGGGCGCGCTGATCCCGTGGCTGGTTGGCCTGCATGGCGAAGGCGGCCAGCAATTGGTGGCCGACAAGGGCGGCGAACTGCCGGAGCTGGCCAAAACCGGCCTGTCGGGCGGCGGCTACGAGATGTCGCTGCTCGCCTTTTTCCGCGCCATGCACGAACTTGGCCCGAAATGGATCCTGGTCAGCGACGGCAAGAATGGCGCCTATCTCGGCACCCCCAAGAGCCTGATCCATTGCCCGGCAATGCAGGTCAAGGTGGCCGGCACGGCGGGGGCCGGCGATGCACTGGCCTCGACCTTCGCCGCCTACATCGCCGAGGGTGCGGCGCCCGAGGATGCAATCCGCGCTGGCGTCGTCAATTCCGGTTCGGTCATCACCTTTGTCGATACCCAGTCAGGCCTACTGAAGCGGGCAGACTTGACCGAACGACTGAACGTGACGCGCAAGGACTTGCCGATTCGAACCTGGAAGCTGTGAAGCCATAGTGTTTTGCCGTCCCATGAAACCAACGGTGTCCCATGTCGATTGCCATGAAAGCGTTGATCACCATCGGCATGGTGCTTGGCGTGTTTGCACTGCTGGTGCTGCTGACCGCGTTCATCGCTGGGCCATTCTGGGCCATCGTCGGCTGGCTCGGGCTGATTTTTCTGGTGCTGGCGCTGGCAGCCGTGTTGCCGGTGCGCACCAGCGGCCTGCGCTCGCGACCTAACCCGGCAAAATCCTATGCCGAGGCGGTGCGGCGCTTTACGCAAGCGACGGCCAATCCCGAGGCGCCGATCTTGGATCGCTGCGTGCCGCAACTGCTGACCCATGGCGGGCCTACCGAAAAGGTGTTCGTGCTGATCCACGGGCTCTCCAACTGCCCCTATTCGTTCTGCCAATGGGCGCCGCAACTGCATCAGGCCGGGCACACCGTGATGACGCCGCGCATGCCCTACAATGGCCATGCTGACAACGCCACCGATGCCTTACGCCATACCACCGCGCGCGAGCTTGCCTCGTTTTGCGATGCCAGCATCGACATCGCATCCGCCCTTGGCCGCGAAGTCTATGTGGTGGGCATTTCCGGTGGCGGCATTCTGACGGCCTGGATCGCTCAGAACCGTCCCGATGTTCGGCGGGCGGTGCTGGTGGCCCCGGCGTTCGGGCTGGCCGAATTTGGCGTCACGCCGAATGCCTTCCTGATGCGGTTGGTGCTGCTGCTGCCGCATATCGCGATCTGGAAGGATCCGATCCACCGTGCGGCGGCACCGAGCCGGCCGCATAGCTACAAGCGCCAGTCGACGCACGGCACCGGCGAATACATGCGCCTGGGGCTGGCGGTGCGCCGGCAGGCCAGGAAACAGCCCCCGGCGGCCGGGTCGATCGTGATGGTTACGAACGCCGAAGACGACTCGGTGGATTCGCACGTGACACACGAAACCGCCGAGATCTGGCAGCGTGACGGCGCCAATCTGGTGCGTTTCGAGTTCCCCAAGGACGCCCATCTGCCGCACGAGATGATCGATCCCACCGAGCCGGGTGCTATGCCGGGCTTGGTCTATCCGACGCTGCAGGCGCTCGCCGAAACCGGCAAACCGCCGGCGGGAGCATGAAGCGGCGGGGACATGATGTTCACATTCGGCGGCTGCCAGCCTCGAGCGATGCGGTAGGGGCCGAACCGAATTTGAACGTCGTGTCCCCATTCACCGCAGTCGATGGGCACACGACGTTCATCTTTGACCTTGGGCGCGGTTACGAACTTACATGACGGCGCGGGGTCACAGATGAACATCATGTCCCCGTTCTTGCTCGTTGACTTGGCCGCTGCCCGCGCTTTATAAGCGGCCACCTGAATTCTGCCATGGCGCGCGCGAGGATTTGCGGACTTGGCCTGTTATTTTCCGGAGATGTCACTTGAAGAGACCTTTTCAGCCGAGCCGGATCGTGCGTAAGCGCCGGCATGGTTTCCGCGCTCGCATGTCCACTGTTGGCGGTCGTTTGGTGCTGGCACGGCGCCGGGCCAAGGGCCGTAAGAAACTTTCGGCTTAGAGGCGATTGCCGCTCAAGGGTGGCACGCGCTCCCGGCCGGTGACCCCATCGGTCCTCCATGCTATTGGTGACGATTAAGCGCCGTGCCCATTTCTTGCGGGTGCGTGGCGGTGCGCGCTGGTCCTGCGCCAGCTTTGCGCTGGAAGCACGGCAGCGCCCGGCTGAGCCTGGCGTGCCAGGCCAAGCAGACCTCCCTAGGTCCCGTTTCGGCTTCACCGTCACCAAGAAACTCGGCAATGCGGTGGTTCGCAACCGCATCAAGCGGCGTTTGCGCGAAGCCGTGCGGCACTCTGCCAGCCCTCACAGCCAGCCAACTTACGATTATGTGTTGATCGCGCGCGAGGCTGCTCTTAAACGTCGTTTTGCCGAACTTCAGAACGATCTGCAAACGGCGTTGCAGCGCGTGCATGCCAAGGGTGGGGCCAAAACGGTACCAAAGGCAGCCACCGGCGGTCCGTCGCAACTACCTCAATCGGAGGTCGGCCAGTCTTCCACCACCAAGTCTTTGCCCGCAAAATCACCTCACGCGGTCGGCCAGGCTGTCCGTAACAGACCCGGCACACCCTCCTCGGACTGAGAGATATGGACGACAAGCCGAACCAGAATTTCCTGCTCGCCGTTGTGCTGTCGATGCTCGTGGTGGCGGCATGGTCCTATTTCGTGGCCTGGCCGCGCGCCCACCAAGAGCAGCTGCGCCGCGAGATGGAGGCCAAGCAGGCCGCCGCCCAATCGCAGCCCGTCCAGCCAACTGCAGGCGCTACCGCCACCAGTCAAGCCGCACCCGGTACCGCGGCGCCCGCCGCTTCCGCAAATGGCCTGCCGATCTTTATCAGCCGAGCGGCCGCGCTCCAATCCACCCCACGCATCGCCATTGATGCGCCCGCTATGATGGGTTCGATCTCGCTGCAAGGCGCGCGCTTCGATGACGTGGTGTTGAAAAACTATCGCGAGACGGTGGATCCCACCAGCCCCAATGTAGTGCTGCTGTCGCCGCAAGGCTTCAAGGACGGCTATCACGCCGATTTCGACTGGGTCGATGCCGTGGGCAAGCCGGTGATTGGCGACCTGACCGTCTGGGCGGCGCCTGTCGGTGCCAAGCTGACATCCACTGCGCCCATAACGCTCACGGCCGATCTTGGCGCTGGCTTGACCATCAGGCGCACCATCTCGGTCGATGACAAATTCATGTTCACGGTCAAGGACGAGCTCAGCAACGCTTCGGGCAAGGACGTTGCACTGAGGCCGTCCGCATCGCTCAGCCGGCATGGTGAACCGGTGGTGCTGAACCAGTCGTTCGAAGGGTTTGCCAGCGGTTCGCCTGTGGTTCGGGTGCAGGAAGTCTATTACAGCGCGCTGAAGAGCGCCGCCGGGCCGGACTATAAAGATACCGGCGGCTGGCTTGGCTTCACCGACAAGTACTGGGCCGCCGTGCTGGTGCCGCAACAGGACCTGCCGTATCAAGCCAACCTCGCCCGCTCGGCCGACTTGGTGCCGGTCTACAAGGCGACCTATGCCAGCGCCTCCCCGATCACCATCGCGGCGGGACAGAGCAAGACCGTCGAGAGCCGCCTGTTCGCTGGCGCCAAGGAGGTCGAGACCATCGCGGCCTATGAGGACAAGGGCCTGCCGCTGTTCAGTTATATTATCGACTGGGGCTGGTTCTGGTACATCACCAAGCCGATGTTCTATCTCATCGACACGCTGTTCAAGCAGGTTGGCTATTTTTGGATCGCCATCTTGTTGGTCACCGTGATCGTCAAGGGCGCGTTCTTCCCGCTGGCCAGTAAGTCCTTTGAATCCATGGCCAGGATGAAGAAGCTGCAACCCGAGATGCAGAAAATCCAGGAACGCTTCAAGGACGACAAGGTGCGCCAGCAACAGGCCACCATGGAGCTTTACAAGACCCAAGGCGTCAACCCGATGATCGGTTGCGTGCCGGTGCTGCTGCAGATCCCGGTGTTCTTCGCACTCTACAAGGTGCTCTACACCACGCTGGAAATGCGCCATCAGCCGTTCCTGGGTTGGGTGCATGATCTGTCGGCGCCCGATCCCAGCAACCTGTTCAACCTGTTCGGGCTGCTGCCTTTCCATGTTCCCGACAGCATTCCTTATCTGCATCTGGGCGTCTGGCCGATCATCATGGGCATTACCATGTGGTTTCAGATGAAGCTCAACCCGCCACCGCCCGATCCGGTGCAGGCGCGCATGTTCGCCTTCATGCCGATCATGTTCACCTTCATGCTCGGCACCATGCCGGCGGGGCTGGTGATCTACTGGGCCTGGAACAACTCGCTCACCATCCTGCAACAGTCGCTGATCATGAAGCGGCAGGGTGTGAAGGTCGAGATCTTCGACAATGTGAAGAAGAGTTTCAGCGAAGGTGCGGCGGTCATTCGCAAACTGATCGGTGGCGGAGGCGGTGCGCCGCCAGCGTTATGAGCACCCCTGCAGCGCCGTTCAAACCCAAAGAGTTGAAGCGCGGCGATCAATTGTTCCGCTGCGCCTTTACATTCGTGAAGGGCGTCGTGGCGCTTGAGCATCTGCCGCCGATGAACGCCCCCGAGATTGCGTTTGCCGGCCGCTCGAATGTAGGAAAATCCAGTCTTATCAATGCCTTGACTGGTCATGGCAAGCTGGCGCGCACCTCCAACACGCCGGGCCGCACGCAAGAGCTCAACTATTTCTGCGATGCCGCGCACACCTTCTACATCGTCGACATGCCCGGCTACGGTTACGCCGAGGCACCCAAGGCCAAGGTCGACGCCTGGACGCAGCTAATCAAAGACTACCTGCGCGGGCGCCGAACGCTCAAGCGCGTGTTTGTGCTGATCGATTCCAGGCACGGCGTCAAGGCGACCGACGAGGAAATCCTCGGCCTGCTCGATGTCTCGGCCGTCTCGTATCAGATCGTGTTGACCAAAGCCGACAAGCCAAACGCAACCGAACTACGCGCCGTGCGCGAGGCTACGGCAGGGCTGATCACTAAGCGTCCAGCGGCCTATCCGCTGTTGCTCGAAACCAGCTCGGTCGCTGGCAGCGGCCTGGCCGAATTGAAAGCCGCGATTGCCGGGTGTTGGTAGCCGATGGTGTTGTTCAATGCGTCAGTATCCGGCCGACGACGCGCAGCAGATGCTCGCCAACCGCACCGATGACACCGGCGGCAATCGTGACGCCGATCCAGCCCGCCAGCCGCCGCAGGAAGGTTCCGTAGTTCGACGCGACCATGACTTCGACCAACTGGTCGGGCAGTGCGGTTTCACCCATCAGCCCTTGCGGAGTTAGCGCGCGCGCAGAGATCATCAGCTGCAATTCGGTCGCGCCCTTCCATTTCGGCGTCAGAGTCCAGCGCCAGCTGGAAAAATCATCCTGCAGCAGGCCGAGCGTGCTTTCCACCCATTGCGTTTCGGGTGATCCCGTTTCAACGGTCATGGCCCCATCGGGGGATCTCAGCCGAACGGTCAAGGCATGGGTGATCGGCTCTGCGGGATCGGACGACGGGTTGGCGACAAGCAAATCCAGCACCGCCGCCTCGATGTCCCGGCGCGCTATCTGCGCTTCGATAATGGCCGCCTGGCCGACCTGCATGCGGCGCGGAATGTTTTCCAGCAGCAGCCCGCGATCTGGAAATTGCCGCCGCGACTTGCCCGACGATTTGCGGCCCTTGGTCTTGGGCACGGCGCCCGGGTCGGCTGCGCGCCGGCCCTCTTGCGCGGGGCGTGGTTCACCTTGTCGCAGCGAACGCTGTCGCGCTTGTTGTTGCACCGGTGGTGGCCCGGCCGGAGGTTTAGACCAAGCCGGCTCGGCTGCGCCGGCGCTTCTGGCATCCTCATCCGGATAGCCGTAACCGCTCCAGTCTGCCGGGGGCTGACCGGCGTTGTCTGCAGGCGACCGTTGCCAACCGTATGCATCGGCTTGCGGCGGGTATTGCTCGAGCGGCGGTGGTGCCGGCGTATCGAGGTAACTATCCGCCCAATCGGCAGTCGGGCCAGTCCGTTGCTGGTCGTAAGCGACCGGCGTCCGGGCTTGCCAGTCAGGTTCGGCAACCTGTTCCCGCACGGCCGGCGGACCGCGCCTGGCACCGTTCTGTGGCAGTCCCACGTCCCCGGGGACTAACGCCACAAAATCCGCCGCCGCGCCATTGCGCAGCCGATAGCCAAGTGCCGCCTCGCGCGCGTTCGAGCGCACATTGGCCAGCGACGGCGGCGCGACCGAGGCAGTCATCAAGGGCCGCGAGGTGCGCGAAGTGTCCTCAAAAGAAAGCCCGTAAAGTTTGATCAATTCGGCCGCCGGGGTGGTGCCATCGGCAATCAGCGCCGACAGCATCAGCGCCCCGTCGATCGGCCGGCGCGGACTGGCGGCACCGCCCGCGATGTTCATCACGCGTCGGAAATCGGCCCCATAGGCCGGGCGCACCTCCTCGCCCGGTAGAAAACGGTCATTGTTGCGGCTCACCAGCGAGGCGACCTCGTTGCGCAGATGGTCGATATCAATGCCTTTGCGCTGCAGCACCGCGAGCGCGTCCACGTCCTCAGTCAGGGCCAGCAGCAGATGTTCTGCCGTGACCAGACGATGCGCCTGCTCGCCGGCATAGCCGTAGCCGCGCTGCACGGTCGCTGCGAACTGCGCCGAGGTCGGAGCGGTGCTGGGAGACGCTTCTGCCACTTGCGACATTATTACAAAGCCTTACGCGCGTTTATCGACTCTCGCTGACCCCGAGAAATCGGCAATTCAATGGCTGCTGCATATTATGTGCCTGCAACCCAAGTGCAATCATTACCCCACCATAGTCCTGCACGGCCAAGTGCCAGCTGGCAAGCGGCTGTGCCAGGCGAGGAAACGGTTGAGCACCCGACGCCAAGCGCTATAACGGCGCCAGCGCAGCCCCAGGGGGAGCAAATCGACCATGGCTGAGACCAACGAGCCGCCACAAAGAATCGCAGTGCGGCCCGGCGAGCAGGTGCAGATGCTGTCCGAAGCGCTGCCGTTCATGCTGCGCTACGACCGCCAGACCATCGTGGTCAAATATGGCGGCCATGCCATGGGCGACCCCGAACTCGCCCGCTGTTTTGCCCGCGATATCGTCATGTTGAAGCAGGCCGGCGTCAATCCGGTGGTGGTGCATGGCGGCGGCCCGCAGATCGGCGCCATGCTCGACAAACTCAAGATCAAGTCGGAATTCGCCGGTGGCTTGCGCATCACTGACAAGCCGACCGTGGACGTGGTCGAGATGGTGCTGGCCGGCTCGATCAACAAGGAAATCGTCGCCGCAATCGCGCGTGAGGGCGGTAATGCGGTCGGCATCAGCGGCAAGGACGCCCATCTGATGACTGCGCGCAGGCTCGACAACCATACGGTTGCCGACCCGGGGTCCAATCTCATGCGCGCGGTCGATCTTGGCTATGTGGGCGAACCGGTCAAGGTCAATCCCTACATTATCGACGTTTTTGTCAAGAGCGACCTCATCCCGGTGATCGCGCCGCTGGCCACCTCGCCCGAGGGGGCAACGCTCAATGTCAATGCCGACACCTTCGCCAGCAGCCTGGCCGCCGCCCTGAAGGCCAAGCGACTGCTGCTGCTCACGGACGTCGATGGCGTGCTCGACAAAAGCGGCAAGCTGCTGCCGGAGCTGACGGTGCAGCGGGCTCGCGCTCTGATCGCTGATGGCACCATCACGGGCGGCATGATCCCGAAGGTCGAAAGTTGCATTTCGGTCGTTGAAGCGGGCGTGTCGGCGGTGGTCATCCTGAACGGCAAGGTGCCGCACGCGGTGCTCCTTGAGTTGTTTACCGAGCACGGGGCGGGCACACTGTTGGGGACGCGCTGAGGGGGATTTCGTCACAAAGCTAAAGCCATCGCAAATCCGCCGGACCTCCTGCGGCAAGCATGAGTATGTGCCGAGCCTCGGTTTGTCACGATTCCTGCAAGGCCGCAGACTACGGCTAAAGGCAACGCAGATTGGACCGAGCTGGCCCATGATTGAACCGATTTCCGCCTGCACACCGGCGCCTCGCGCTAACGATCGCAGCCTCATGCGCTTTGCCGGTCCCCTGTTTCGGGCAATTGCTGGCCGGCGCGCGCGCGAACTGGCGCAACAGGATCCCGTTGCGGCCCAGGAAAAGGTGCTGCGGAAACTGGTTCGCAAGGCCGCCGCGACGACATTTGGCCGTGATCACTGCTTTTCCGGCATCGCCACGGTCGCCGACTACCAGGCCCGTGTGCCGTTGCGCCGCTATGACGACTTCTGGCGCGAGTATTGGCAGCCGACCTTTCCGCAGGCGCGCGACTGCACCTGGCCAGGCTTGGCGCCCTACTATTCCATGAGTTCGGGCACCAGCACTGGCTTCAACAAATACATCCCGACCACGCGCGAGCTGATCCACAGCAACGCGCTACTGCTGCGCGATGCGCTATCCCATCATTCGGCCCACCATGCCGGCTCGCGGGCGCTGCGCGGCAAGGTGTTCATGCTCGGCGGCAGCACCGAGTTGACGCGAGAGGCGCCGGGCGTGCAATCGGGTGATCTCAGCGGCATCGAGTTGATCGAGATGAGCTGGCCGGTGCGGCGCTGGTTCTTTCCACCGCTGCAGCTAGCTGGGATCGCCGACTACGAAACCAAGATCGAGGCCCTGGCCAAGGCGGCGCAGCACGAGGACATTCGCGTCATCATTGGCCCGCCGAACTGGCTGATGGTGTTTTTCGATCGGCTGCTGGCGCAGCGTAACGGTGCAACGCGGCTGGTCGAATTCTTCCCCGATCTGGAACTGGTGGTGCATGGCGGCATGGCCTTTGCGCCCTACCAGCCGCGCTTTCAGCGCCTGCTTGAGGGCAGCCATGCCGAGCTGCGCGAGATCTATGCCGCCAGCGAGGGGTTCTTTGCCGTCGCCGACCGTGGTGCTGGCGAAGGCCTGCGGCTGGCGGTCGATACCGGCATTTTCTACGAGTTCGTGCCGATGGCCGAGCTGGGCTCTGCCAATCCTACCCGGCACTGGATCGGCAATGCCGAGACCGGCGTTGACTACGCGCTGGCCATCAGCAATCCGTCCGGCGCCTGGTCCTATCTTATCGGCGATACCGTGCGCCTGACCGAGACGCGGCCAGCCCGCCTGCTCGTCACCGGCCGCACCAGCTATGTGCTGACGCCGTTCGGCGAGCACGTCATCCATGATCAACTGGAGGACGCACTGCAACTGGCCGCCCGCCAGCTGCATGCCGAGATTGGCGAATACTCCGTCGGCCCGATTTTCCCGACCCGCCACGCGGCTGCCGGCGGCCATCTCTATGTCATCGAATTCGTTGGCGGCATTCCCTCCGCAAACGGCTTGCATCGCTTTGCCGAAAGCCTCGATGCGCGGCTGGTCGCGCTGAATGAGGACTATGCACGGCGGCGCGCCAGAGACATCAATCTGACCGCGCCGCAAATTCTCGCGGTGCCTCCCGGCACCTTCAACGAGTGGCTGCGCCGGCGCGGCCGCATCGGCGGGCAGATCAAGGTGCCACGTGTGCTCAATGACCGCGTGTTGCTGGATGGCCTGGAGCAGCTGGCGATCCAGGCCGGCGCCGTCCGGGTGCAACCGAGCGATGCAAAAATCGCGGCACAATAGTCTATCTTAATGGTTGCAAGCCACCGCGGGACGCTATTGGCTTGGCAGTTGCGATCGTGTCGCTGCCATGAAATAGTTGACGCCGCAATCGCCACTCAAGCTCCAACCGCGGCCAAGTGGATTGAAAATCATGCCGCGCTCGGTCATAGCCACCAAACCGTTCGTAGCAAGGTGTCGCGACAACTCGTCGGGTGTCACGAAGCGGTTCCAGTCATGGGTGCCGCGCGGCAGCCAGTGCAACACGTATTCCGCCCCGACGATGGCCAATGCGAAGGATTTTAACGTCCGGTTGATGGTCGACACGATCAGCAGCCCACTTGGCGCGACCAGCTTGCTGCAGGTTGCCAGAAAAGCGCCGACGTCTGGAACATGCTCGACCACCTCCAGGCACAGCACCAGATCGAAGGTTTCGCGGGCCGCTACCAGGTCTTCGGTGCGCGCCACGCGGTAGTCGATGGCAAGGCCCGAGCTAGTCGCATGGGTCTTGGCGGCAGCAATCAGCTCGGTTCCCGGATCAATGCCAGTGACGCAGGCCCCCATGCGGGCCATCGGCTCGGCGACCAGACCGACGGCGCAGCCGATGTCGAGCACACGCAAGCCGTCGAGCACGCGCATCGCCTTGAGGTCGCGGGAAAAATGCGAACAAGCCTCGGCGCGGATGTAGCTCAACCGCGTCGGCGCGATCGCGTGCAGGGGCCGCATGCGCCCCCTTGGGTCCCACCAATCATCGGCAAGGCGGCGGAAGCGGTCCACCTCGTCGGCATCAAGGGTGGCGGAGGGTTCGACAGCAGGGATTGTCATGGCCGACATGGTGGCGGTCGCTGTTCGGCTGTCAAGTCCGTGAGGTTGGAGCGGGCGAAGGGAATCGAACCCTCGTCAACAGCTTGGGAAGCTGCCGCATTACCATTATGCTACGCCCGCGCTCCGAACTGCAGTTTACACAAATCGGTGCCGCCCGCAAACGCCAGGCAAAAGGCGCCAGGCAAAAGGCGTGCCGCCAGACTCATTTTTTGCGCGCGGGCGGTGCCAGATAGTCATGCAACACGCGGCCATAGGGCAGCGTCAGGTCAGCCTTGAAATGGCGCCCGCCGATTACCTTGAGCACGGGCAGGTCGGCGACCGGCGCGTTGACATGCGGTACCAGATGCAGACGCGCCGGGCCGCCAAAGCTGAACTTCACATCGATTTCGGTGAGATTGTAGGCGACCAGCTGAGCGATTGCCGGGCCGCCGCTGACGTCGGGGATCAGCTTGAGGTTCACTTGCGTCTTTTTTAGCGCCTCGTTGCGCTTGGCCGGATCGGTGATCAAGTTGGTGTGTTTGTAGGCCATGGTGCCCATCGCTACACGCTCGCCAGCGTAGTGTAGCGTACCGGTCAGCGTATCCATGGTTACCGACAGTTGCGGTTCGCCCCAGCGTTTGGGAAAGCCCCAGATCTCGCGGCCGGCGCTGATCGGCGGCTCGTCATTGAGAAACATCATGCAAGTGTAGTTGACCGGTTCGCCCTGAAACGTGCACGGAATGACGACGCCGGATTCGTGATAGCTGCCAAAGCCGGTCGAGTCCGGCATGTTGATCCATTCGTAGAACACTTGGCTCGTGCCATCGGGTTCGAGCGGTTCGGGCACCATGTGGCGGATGGCGGTGGAGTCACTCTCATAGACCACGACAAAGTATTCGCGATCGAGGAAGCGATAGGGTCCCTTGGGGTAGCTGGGATTGCCCGGCGGCATCGAGGGCAGGGCGAGGATTTCGTCGCGGTTCATGCTTGGCCTCGCGGTGTTTGCATCGACTTGGACGGCGTTCAACGGCGGACTTCGGCCGCCTCGAGGCGCCATAAACCGATCAGGATAAGCGCACCCAGCATGCCGCCGAGATGGGCGAAATGGGCAACCCCGGAGCTGGTGCCGGTGACACCACTGAACAGTTCGATGCCGCCGAACACTACGGCGAAGGTGCGCGCCCGCATCGGGATGGGCGGGAACAGCGGCGTGACGATGCGGTTGGGAAAGGTGAGGGCGAAAGCCAGCAGCAAGCCATAGATGCCACCCGACGCGCCAACGGTCGGAAAGACGTCGCCGCTGGCGTAGGTGAGGGCCTGCTGCATCAGAGCCGCAGTGATGGTGCTGACCACCAGCAGAGACAGGTAGCGGCGCGGTCCCCAGCTGCGTTCCAGGTCGCTGCCAAACATGGCTAGGCCGAGCATATTGAACATCAGATGCTGGATGCCGCCATGCAGGAAGAAGTAGCTGACGAGTTGCCAGACATGGAACTGCTCTCCGAACGGCCACAGCGCGAACTGTTCCAGGATCACAGCACCGTAGCTCTGTTGGCCGAAATAGACCGCGACGCAGGCGATGATCAGGCCGAGGGTGATGGGTGGCAGGTTCAGATTCAAGTGCGGCTCCTTGGCAGGCCTGCAGAGGCGTTCCGCCTGGGGCTGGTAGATCGGCGCTCGCGCCTGGGGCCCTCAGATCGGCGTTCTGCCTGTGTGTTGTCAAGGAAACGATCAGGTGGGGATTAGGACTCATGCGAATATCCCGTGCAGATACCAGGCCGGCGGGCGGCTGGGCGCCTCGTTGCGTTCATCGGCAGAAAGCTCTCCAGGGGTTCCCCCATGGGATCCCTCGCGAAACACCCAGAAGCGCGCGCCGGTATCGTCCTCGATGACATAATAGTCGCGTGCGGCCGATGTCCTGGCGCCGATCTCGTGCCACCATTCGGCAGCGATGCGCTCGGGACCCTCGGCGCGCAGTATGCGGGTCAGGCTGCGGCGCCAGCGCAAGCGCCGCGGCGGCCCTTCAGGCACTTCGGCCACCACCTCGATCGGCTCGGGACAGGCCAGCAGCAGCGGCGGCCTGATGGCATTGGAGCTGGCGCGTACCGCAGGGCCGGGCGCGCCTGGAGATAAATGGGGGAGCAAACAGGCAGCCAAATGGCTGGGCTGCGACGAGAGCGCGGCAACCAGGGCTTCGGCGCGCTCGGGCAGATGGCTGGCGCGCGGCTCAAGCCGCATGACGGCGCCGGCGCCAAGGCGGCCGCTGAGCCGGTCGATGAGGGGTGCGATGGTCTCGGCCCGGCCTGCGGTTTGGCTGTTCTGGGCCAAGTCCGGCAACAGCCTTGCCAGTGGTTTCTGAGCCGGCAAAAGCGGCCCGCTATCATAGGCGTTCAGCACCATCAGGTCGATACCATAGCCTGCATCGATGGTTTCGAGTTTTGCGTTGAGCAGCCCGAACAGATGTGGCGCCGAGCGGCTCGGCCGGCTGAGGCCGGCGCGGATGACGGCGCGCGTGCCATCGCTGCGATGCAGCGTGAGGGCGAGACGGCGGGCCCCGCGGCCGGTCCTGGCAAGACTGGCGGCCAGTTCTTCGATCAGCCGGGCCAGGGCCGCTTCCAATCCCGCACTGGCAATCAGCGGCTCGGAATAGGCGGCGCGCGCCACATGCTCGGGCGGCGGGCTGAGGGGTCGCAGCGGCTCCGATTTGATCCCCAACGCCTGATCGAGCCGGAGTAGCACAGCCGCGGCGGCCTGGCGGCTGGCAAAGCGGCGCTGCAACGCCGGCCGCGGCAGGTCGATGAGCTGGCCGATGCGTTTGAGGCCGAGGCGGGTCAGCAGACGCACGGTCTCTGCCTCCAGCCGCAGTGCCTCGACGGGGAGCGGGGCTAGTGCCGCGCGCGCGCCGCCGGGCGGGGCGATGCGGGTCGTGTGGGGCGCATGGCCGGTCGCAGTATAGCGGGCCAGCGCGCTGGCCGCGCCCAGGCCATCGGCCAGACCTGGCCGGGCGGTCAGGCCGAAGCGGACCAGGCGTCGGCGGAGATCGGCGATCAGCTGTGGCTCGCCGCCGAACAGATGCGCTACGCCCGTGCTGTCGACCCACAACCCATCGGTGCCATCGGTATTGAAGGCGGGGCCATAGCGGGCGCACCAGCGGGCAAGCTGGGTGAGCGCCCGCCGATCCCGCTCGGGCTCGGCCGGGCGCGAGGCAAGCTCGGGGGCGACGGCGCGGGCATCGGCGAGCCCCATGCCGGGGTGGATGCCGGCCCGCCCGGCTGCCGGGTTTGCGGCGCTGACGACCAGCCGACCGGTTTGGTTGGCGACCAGCACAAAGGGCATCTCAGCCGGTACGGCGCCTGGCTCGTGCTGCTGCAATCGCTGCAGGGGAAAGTGCGGCAGCCAGATCGAAAGAATGCGACGCATGACTCCACTCCAAGCTCCAGGTCAGATCGCTCGGCCCCTGCCGGCAGCGCTCCAGGGTGAGCGCGCAGCGCCAGGCGCCGGGCGCGGCAGATGCAAGCGGATGCGGGGCGCTTGCTGCGCTGGCGATGCGCCAGCGGGTATGGGCAACGCTGATGCTGGCCTTGGCCGGACCGGTCAGCACCAGGCAGGGCGTTGCACCCTCGCTGGCCGCCAGCACCAGCCGGCGCGCCGGCAGCATGGCGACCGCTTCGATACTGGCGATGACAGCGTCCAGCGCACCGGCGCGCAAGCCTTCCTCGATCGCCCATAAGGCATCGGCGCTGCGGGCGGAGGTGACGATCAGCAGCCGGCCGGGGTCGAGCCCCAGTCTGGCGAGGCCCGGCCCATAGGGCAGGCCATGCTCGGCGCCCGCCCGCCCGGCAAACACGACGAGAAGAGGGCGCTGCGAGCGGCCTTGGCGGGCGGCCAGCGCGAGGGCAAACGCCAGCGCGCTCCCGGCATCGCGGGCGGTGCGCGGTTTCAGTTCATGCAGGCCGTGGGCTTGCAGACCGCCAGCCGGCAGGCAAGCGTCGATCGCCGCGATGCCAAAGCTGAGCGATGGTGCCAGCGTGGAAGCAAGGGATGGGGCCGGCTCTGGTGCGCGTGGCCGACGAGTAGAGGGCAAAAAAGGACAGACGGAGCGGGATGTCACCATGCCGGGACGAGCGGGGTCAGAGGGGCTGGCGACAGCGGGGACTGTCGTGGGGTCCAGCATGCCCTCGGGTAACGAGCCCGGCATGGTGCGCAGCCAGCTCGCAGGACGCGCAACAATAGCTGCGATCCGGCTGCGCAATTCGAGAATGAGGGCATCTCGTGGCCCCGTTCCGTCTGTCCGACTAAAGGCTGGCTGACTAAAGGTAGGCTGATCACGTCCCGACACATACTGATACTGCACAACGGCCGTGTCATCTGGCGAGCAAGCCATCGGCTGCGGGGTCTGCAGGGCAACCTTGTCCACGGCAACGCGTCCTCAACATCGCAACGATCGTTACGCCTCGTCAAAACACTGACGCTACACAACACACCAAACGGTACGCACGAGGGGCACTTACGATTCAGGGCGGGCTTCGAGGGGTTGGAAGTCCGTCTCGTTCGGTGTTTGTTCTATAAAGCGCTCGACGAGTTCTGTCAAACAAAATATGAACAATGAGCGAACAAAACAACATTAGAAGTGATGGCGTAGCGATCAGAGTTGTGACCTTGTCGACACAAACTCTGGGATTTCCCAGAAAAATCACACTCTTGCGGAAAAGGTCGCCGAAGCAACTTGCCAAGCCGCCACTTTGTCGCCAAAATTGCCCCCACGGCACATTGCGAACAACGATCCAGGCACCCGGCATCAGGATGCCGCAGCGACGCCAGTCGGGCCACTTCAGTTAGTCAAGTAGGGTCAAATCCCATGCCAAAACAAACACCAACAAACGTCTCGGTGCTCGTTGCAGGCGTCATCGCGGCCGCAATGACGGTTTCTGCCAGCCTCACAGCCACCCCGGCCCGGGCCTCGTCCGAAATCGTCGGCTTCCAGCAGGACTATCCGCTCGGCGCCATCATCGTGGTGAACAAAGAGCGGCGGCTATACTATGTCATTGGCAAGGGCCGCGCCCTGCGCTATCCAGTGGCTGTCGGCACACCGGACAACCAGTGGACGGGCAAGTCGTTCGTGGCGGCACATGCCATCAACCCGAGCTGGACGCCGCCCTGGAACCCAGGTCATACCGTGCCCGGAGGTGCCGGCAATCCGCTCGGCGTGCGCGCGCTCTATCTCGGCTGGACCAACTATCGCATCCATGGCACCAACGCGCCGGGCTCGATCGGCTCGCCAGCCTCGCATGGCTGCATACGGATGTTGAATTCCGATGTCAGCGACCTCTATTCCCGCGTCAACATCGGTGCGCCGGTCTATGTCGTCAATGTGCTCCCGGCTGCAACAGCCGCCGCCGCGGCTAAAACACAGCTGGTTTCTCAGTAGGGCGGGGGCCCCCGTCAACGCCATGCCACAATCAGCGATTGGACTGGCTGCCGCAGTACTGTAGCCATTGTGCATCGCTGGAGGACCGCTGTGGACAGCCACCAGCAGGATGGCTTGCGGCGGGCAAGTGTTTTCAGTTAGCTGCCGGCAGATTGGTCCGCGCGCGCGTCTGGGCAGCTTGGCGAGTTCCGAGCATACGGGGCAGCTGGCATGAGCGGCATGAGAAGGAGTCTTGGCATGTTCACTTTTCGAATGGCGGGTAGAATGGCGTGCCTAAGAGTGACGGCAATCGCGCTGGCTATGACTGTAGCGGCCAGCTTGGTTAGCGGCGGCGGTGCCGAGGCGGCCAAGCGCAAAACGGCCAAACTGCCCGCTGAAGATGTGGCCACGACTGATTCAGCGAGCGGCCCAGGTCTGGTTCAATTCGATCTGTTCAACGACGGCGACATGTCGGCCGGTGCTGTATCGTTGTCTTTCAATGCCAAGTACAACCCGGGTGAAATCATCGTCTCGTTTGGGGATCGCCGGCTCTATTATGTCGACGCCAAGGGGCACGCGCTAGCCTATCCGATCGCCGTGCCGCGCGAGGACGCGCGTTGGGCGGGTGTCACGGTGATTTCTGACAAGCGCATCAATCCGGCCTGGACGCCGACGCCGCACATGCTGGCCAAGAACCCCAATTTGCCGTCCTTCGTTCCCGGTGGTCATCCCATGAACCCACTTGGGGTTCGCGCCATGTACCTCGCTGGCGGCGAATACCGCATTCACGGAACCGACGCGCCCTGGACCATCGGCACAGCCGCCTCCAGCGGTTGCGTGCGCATGTTCAACAAGGACGCCATAGACCTGTTCAACCGCGCCAAGGTCGGCGCGCGCGTTACGGTGACGTGGGATCATTTCACGAGTTAAGAAGCTCGATCCCGTGCTTGCGCTTGGCGACTCCCCTTCGGGGAGCCGGCTGCCAAGCGCATTGCTATGGCTTGGCGCTAGGCCGCTCATTGATTTGCTTTCGGACCGTTTATTGTGCGCCAAGCCGATGGGCTCTGGCCTGTGACGCGCTGGAACTCGCGGTTGAAGTTCCATAACGTCCATCGTCGCTATCGATCCCGGCCAGGCGCGAGCCTTAGATCGGTCCAGTCTGGGCGCGCTGACAGTGCCAATGACCATCATCAATCTGGGCCGGCCAGAAGCGATTTCGCCCCCCGGTCGCCATAGCCATGGCGGGCTACCTGACGGTTCCCGAGGCGGTGCATTTCAACGTCCTTGGTGTCTGCCGGCCAAATGGCCGCGAACTCCTGAAGACGGAGGGCGGGGCCGACCCGCCGTGCGTCGATGACGGTGGCCGCTCGCGCGCTGAAATCCGCGCCGAACTTTCGCGTCTGGTGGCCACGGCCAGGCAACGGACTTCGCGATAGGGCGACGGAGACAGGCTGCGGGCGTTGCTTCGTGGTGGCCCTGCGCCCCAGTCCTGGCATGACGCCGGACGGCAACGGCAGCCTTCCGGCACTATGCGCCGGAACTTTGGAGTTCAGCCAAGCGTTCGGCTTGGTGGAGCCAAGCGGCCGTTAACTATTTTCAATTAGACTCAAACCTCGTGGACCAGTGCTGCGACCAACAAGGCATGACCGGACATCATCCGGCCGTCCGAAAGGTGGAGCCATGCGGCTCGAAGGCCAAAGCCAAGCACTTGAGCGCCTGTTCGCGAACGAACACGCGCTCCGCGCTGGCGCTAAGCCTCCGCACAAGATCCTCCTGATCGGCACTGGTGGTGGCATGAGCTGCATACGGACCGCTGCGTATTTGGCTGCCTGGCGCGAGGCGGGGCTGGAAAACGCCGTCGATCACGCCATCTCGGTGTCTGGCAGTGGCGGCGGCGTCGGGGCCTACC
Organism: Hyphomicrobiaceae bacterium; assembly: GCA_031367715.1. Lineage (GTDB taxonomy): Bacteria > Pseudomonadota > Alphaproteobacteria > Rhizobiales > Hyphomicrobiaceae > JANYHF01. The sequence continues at coordinate 51,294 of JANLQJ010000414.1, forward strand.
TGTCGGGCCTGCCGCATCGAGCGATCCGGATGTTCGAGACGCTGGCGGCAACCGGCTTCATCTCGTCGGGCCGCTTTGGCGGACAGGCGATGCAACTGACCAAGCTTGGCGAAGCCTTGCGCGGCGCCCACAGCCCGATCGCGTTCGACGCCAAAAAGATCCGTGCCCATCGCACCACCTGGCATGTGGTGGCGACCCGCCTGAGCGGCGAAAGTGTGCTGATCGATGCCAAAGAGGCGGTGCCCGATGCTGCGCAGGCGGTGCTGGCATCGAGCGCCTTTCCGTCGCTGACCGCACCGGTCCAACTTGGTTTTGGGTCGGCTCAGGAGGAGTTCGTCGATGGCGCCTGCGGCATGCCGATGCCGATTGCGGCTGGCATCAAGAAGTTCCGCCCAGATACCGTCATTGTACTGGAGAGCCGGCCGCATCCCAAATTCGCGCCCTGGTTCGAGCGCCATCTGTGGTCGCTGTTTGCTCCGGTTTTTCTGCGTGGCATGCCCGAGCGCTTGAAGCGCGGCGTGACCGCCATGGACCTGATGATCGCCCACGAGAGCGAACGCTTGAACCGGCTACAGCGCATCAAATGGTGCCGCATTACACCGACGCCCGACGCCGTGCCGATCGGCCCTCTGACCACCGACGGGCGCATGCTGCGCGCCGCCGCCGACGAGGCCAAGCGGTTCATGGCTGGTGCGTTGAAGGCTGCGGCGCCGGTGGCGGTGCTTTAGGCCGCCTTAGTCAGCCACCTCAAAGCTCAGCTTCACCGTCACGCGATAGCTCTCGACCTTGCCAGTCTTGCCGACCTTGGCGGACATATCCTTGACCCAGACCGATTTGATGCCCTTCAGGCTCTTGCTGGCTTTGTTGACCGCCAGTTGCGTCGCGTCCTCCCAGCTCTTGCTGGAATCGGCCATCAGTTCGATGACTTTCATGACGGCCATGGGGGGCTCCTGTGGTTGGGGTTATTGAGAGGAAGCACCACAAGGCTATAGACCGGCGGCCGAGAGGGAAAGCCTATTCCTCCATGTCCGCTCAACAGGCCCGCTTCAGACGGTAGAATCGAGTGTGTAGGTGGACGGCCAAATCAACTATGCTAAGGCATGCCGCAAATCACTCCAGCCACGGCCCATCCATGCCCAAATCCTCGCCCAAGCCTGCCGCCCCCGCCGGTAACGCCTACGGCCTCCATCCCGACCGCTCTTTTCAAGACCTGATCCAGACCCTGCAGCGTTATTGGGCCGAGCAGGGTTGCGTCATCCTGCAGCCGTACGATATGGAAGTTGGGGCGGGTACATTCCATCCCGCGACCACGTTGCGTTCGCTGGGGCTGAAACCGTGGAACGCTGCCTATGTGCAGCCCTCGCGCCGGCCGAAGGATGGCCGCTACGGCGAGAACCCGAACCGGCTGCAGCATTACTACCAGTTCCAGGTCATCATGAAGCCGTCGCCGGACGACTTTCAGGATCTATACCTGGGCTCGCTCTACGCCATCGGGGTCGATCCCAAGCTGCACGATTTACGCTTTGTCGAGGATGACTGGGAGAGCCCGACGCTGGGCGCCTGGGGGCTCGGCTGGGAAGTGTGGTGCGACGGCATGGAAGTCTCTCAGTTCACGTACTTTCAACAGGTCGGCGGCTATGACTGCGATCCCGTTTCGGGCGAGCTGACCTATGGGCTGGAGCGCCTTGCCATGTACGTCCAGGGCGTCGACCGGGTGTACGACCTGAATTTCAACGGCCGCGACGACGCGCGCAAACTCAGCTACGGCGATGTGTTTCTGCAAGCCGAGCAGGAGTATTCGCGCTTCAATTTCGAGCACGCCAACACCGATCTGCTGATGCAGCATTTCAAGGACGCGGAGCAGGAGTGCAAGGCGCTGCTGACCAAAGGGGCGAGTGCAGACAAAGACGGCAGGCACCTGATGGCGCTGCCGGCCTACGACCAGTGCATCAAGGCCAGCCACGTGTTCAATCTCATGGACGCGCGCGGCGTCATTTCGGTGACCGAGCGGCAGAGCTACATTTTACGCGTGCGTGACCTGGCCAAGGCCTGCTGCGGGGCGTGGCTGGCGACCGAGGGCGGGCGGGGTTAGGGGACGGCTGAACGGATTGATACCGCTTAGCCAATGTCTCAACTCATGCTGGTGAGAACTGCCACCACGCTTCCCGGAATTCGGCGCGCTTTTTCTTCGCGCGACGAATATCCGGGATCTTTCCGGGTTGAAGTGACAGTCGCAATGACCGTGAGTCCTGTTTCGACGAGGCTCGGGGTCAATCGTGCTGGAGCCGCACCGGGTAACGGTCCCGGATATTTGCCGCGCAAAAAACGCGCGTCAAATTCCGGGAAGCGGGTGGGAACGTTTTCTCATCGGTATGAGGGGAAATTCAATATGAGCACGGAACTTGCGGGCATCCTGACGCTCGGCATACCGCCGATGGTCGTGGGCTATTTTCTCTTGCGCCGGTATCGGCAGCTGCAGTGGTTCTTCCTGGCGTTGCTGCTGGTGGGCCTGGGGTATCTGGGGGCGACCGGCGCCGTGAGCGATGTGGGGGCGGCAATGATGATTTTGCTGGGGCAGGCGCCGACTGCGCCGTAGCGTCAGTAGGGCGCGCGCAGGCGCTTGAACATCGGGAAGTGTTTGATGTTCAGCGTGGCCAGCGTGAGGCCGTGATGCTCGGCGGTTGCGGCGATCACGGCGTCGGTTAGTTCCACCGAATGACTTGCACCAAAATGCCGGACATAGGAGCCGGCCAGTTCAGCAATTTGCAATGACACCTCATGAACCACCAGTTCGGCGGCCAACTTGTGGATGTCTTGCTCTTCGCTTTGCCGCCGCGCGCCGGCCAGAAGTTCAGCAATTGTGACCACCGACATCGCGGCCCCCCTCTCGAGAGCCCGCATATAGTCGATTGCTGCTGCCCGCTTTCGGAAATAATCGACCAGTATGCTCGTGTCGAGCAGCGCGCTCATTTGCGCTTCTTAGGGGCAAGGCCCAGGCGCTCCAACCTGCGGCCCGTACCCTCGCGCAAGTTACGCACGAAATCGTCCATATCGTCGCGATCAGCCCAGATAGGCCTGATGGCGAGGATGCGCGCCTTGCGGGCTTCCCAATCATCGGGCGAAGCGTCCGTGGCCAACTCATTCTGCAGGCCTTTCCGAATAATTTCGGCCGCCGCAACACCATGTTTGCGCGCAAGCTCCTTCAGCTGCCGGTCCTGCTCGGCGGTGATGTAGACCTGCTTGCGGACCATGCGCTCTTTCGGCGCCGGAATGTGCTTTTGCATACATACATCGTAGATGTATAGCCGCTGGAACGCAACCGCTTGGCAGAGCAACTGGAACGGCTTAAGCACACGAATACGACAATCCATATCGACGCCCCCCAAGGAACGCCCATGTCAGAACTTCTGCTCGAACTCTTCTCCGAGGAAATCCCCGCGCGCATGCAGGGGCGGGCTGCCGAGGATTTGCGGGTTGCGTTGATGGACGGCCTTACGGCGGCGGGATTGGCGCATGGCGCGGCTAAGTGCTTTGTCACACCGCGCCGGCTCGTTGTTGTCGTGGACGACGTGGCGGCCAAATCCGCCGATGTCGAGGACGAGCGCAAGGGGCCGCGCGTCGGTGCGCCCGATGGGGCGGTGCAAGGGTTCCTGAAGTCGGCGGGGCTGGCCTCGCTGGCCGAGGCCACGGTGGTCACCGACAAGAAGGGTGATTTTTATGTCGCCCGCATCAAGAAGCCGGGGCGGGCGGCGGGCGTCATTGTCGCTGAACTGGTGCCGGCCGTGATCGCGAAATTCGCCTGGCCCAAGAGCATGCGCTGGGGCAGCCACAAGATGCGCTGGATACGCCCCTTGAAGAGCATGCTCTGCCTGCTCGGCGGCAAAGTCGTGCCATTCGAGGTCGAGGGGATCGCGTCGGGCGCGGCGACGTTGGGGCACCGGTTCCATTCCTCGGGGCCGATTGAAGTCAAGGATTTCGCCGACTATCAGAAGAAGCTGGCGGCGGCGCATGTGCTGATTGATTCCGCTGCTCGCGAGTTGGTGATTGAAGGGCAGGCGGGGAAGTTGGCGGCCGACCATAAGCTGGAGCTTATCCACGATCCGGCGCTGCGCCACGAAAAGGCGGGGCTCACGGAGTGGCCGGTCGTCATGATGGGCACGTTCGACGCGGCGTTTCTGTCCGTGCCCGCAGAAGTGCTGACGACGTCGATGAGGGCGCACCAGAAGTGTTTTTCGCTGCGCGATCCCAAAACAAAAAAGCTGGCCAACCGCTTTCTGCTGACGGCCAATCTGGAACCGGCCGACGGCGGTGCGATTGTGGTCGCCGGCAACGAGAAGGTGATCCGCGCCCGTCTGTCCGACGCCAAATTCTTCTGGGACCAGGACCTGAAGCGCCCGATGGACGAGATGTGGTCGCAGCTGCGGACCATCACGTTCCACGAGAAGCTGGGCACGCAATACGAGCGCGTCGAGCGCATTGCGGCGCTGGCGGAAGAGTTGTCGCCGCTGGTGCAGGCCGACAAGGCCGAGTGCCGGCGCGCCGCGCAACTGGCCAAGGCCGATCTGGTTTCGGGCGTGGTCGGAGAGTTTCCGGAACTGCAGGGCCTGATGGGGCGGTATCTGGCCGAGGCGGCGGGGACCAAGGCGGCGATTTCGCACGCCGTGGAGCAGCATTACTGGCCGCGCGGGCAGGGCGATGGCGTTCCGAAGGAGCCGGTGGCGATTGCGGTGGCGCTGGCCGACAGGCTCGATACGCTGGTCGGGTTCTGGGCCATCGACGAGAAGCCGACCGGTTCGAAGGATCCGTTCGCGCTGCGGCGCGCGGCGCTGGGCGTTGTGCGGATTATATTGGAGAATGAGCTGCGATTCCCGCTGATCGATATCTTTGGTTCGTCCGAAAAGATGTTTCATGATCTGGCAGTTAAGAACGCGAAGGCTGCGGCGGCCAAAAAAGGCGGAAGCAACATGAGTGTAGTTCCGACTATTTCGTCTACTTGGGCAGGAAAGAGCGTTGCAACTAATTCTGTAGATCTGATGGACTTCTTCGCCGACCGCCTGAAAGTCCAGCTGCGCGAGCAAGGCGCCCGCCACGACCTCGTCGACGCAGTCCTTGCGCTCGGCGACCAGGACGACCTCCTCATGATCGTCCGGCGCGTAGACGCCCTCTCGGCCTTCCTGGCCACCGATGACGGCACGAACCTGCTCGCCGGCGCCAAGCGCGCCGCCAACATCCTGCGCATCGAAGAGAAGAAAGACAAAACCACTTTCGCCGGCGCCATCGACGCCAAGAAGCTGGAGTTGCCGGAAGAAAAAGCCCTCGCCAAATCCATCGCCGAGGCGACCAGCGCAGCCAGCAAAGCCATACTCTTGGAAGATTTCGCCGCCGCCATGGCCGCCATCGCCAAGCTTCGTGGCCCGGTCGATGCCTTTTTCGACAAGGTGACCGTCAACGCCGAAGATCCAGCGCTGCGCAGTAACCGCCTCAGTCTGCTGGCTCAGATCCGCGCCGCCACCCGCACCGTCGCCGACTTCGGGCGTATCGAAGGGTGAGCTTGTTGGCTGTTGCAACAATAGGGTCTGCCCCTTAACGTTGCCGCAAATTCGCCGCCAGTTCCGCTACAATGCCAGATCGGCTATCATGGGCGAGCCACAACCGGCGAGGCGAGCATGCTGAAACGATATTTGCTGCTGCCAATGCTGCTGTTAGCAGCCCTCGCAAGCGCTGCCGCAGCGCAGGATGCCCTTTATGCCGGGCTCGCCGACCATCCTCTCGATCCCAAATGGTCGTCCGCGACCGGTGCCGCGCCGATAGTACATCTGCCTATTCCAGCCAAGGCCCAGTTCGGCTTCGTACTAACGCCAACCAATGCGAGCGTCGCACCGGTCGGCTCCTATGCGCGCGGCTGCCTTGCGGGTGCTACGCCGTTGCCCATTACCGGCCCGGCCTGGCAGGTGATGCGCACGTCGCGCAACCGCAATTGGGGCCATCCCAATCTGATCGGTTACCTTGAGCGCTTTGCCAACGATATGCGCGCCCACGAGCATTGGCGCGGTCTGATGATCGGCGACCTGTCGCAGCCGCGTGGCGGGCCGATGCTGACTGGCCATGCCAGCCATCAGACCGGCCTGGACGTCGATATCTGGTACCGTCAGATGCCTGCCAAGGTGTTGACGCCAGCCGAGCGCGAAACTGTCGCGCCGGTGTTCCTGGCGGAAAACGACGGCACCAGCGTGATTGAGAATCGCTGGCACGAGGGCTGGGTGAGACTGCTGCGGCGCGCCGCCAGCTATCCCGAGGTTGCCCGCATTTTCGTGCATCCGGCAATCAAAAAGGCACTATGCGAGGCGGCCCAGTATGATCGCCGCTGGATGACTAAGGTGCGCGCCTACTACCTGCACAACGACCATTTCCACGTCCGGCTGCATTGTCCGCTGGGCAGCAAGACCTGCACGCCGCAGGCCGATCCCAGCCCGGAAGACGGCTGCGGCAAAGAGCTGGCCTATTGGATGAAGGTGGTGAGCCGGCCGGCACCGGCGCCCGTGCAGAACACGCCTCAACTGCCGCCGGTCGTCCTGGCACCCAAAGCCGTGCCTCTGCCACCGCGCTATGTGACGCTGGCTGACCTGCCGCCCGAGTGCACCAATGTGCTCTCGGAGGGCAAGCCCGCATTGCTGGCACGGGTGGCGCCAAACGCCGCCGAAGTGCCGTTGCCCCTGCCCAGTCCCGCTCGCGCAGCGCTGGCGCTGCACCACTGAAATCGGGGACAGTAGAGCCGCTTGAAAACTAGCCGCGGCGCGCAGAAATGTTCGTCTCGTATGGGCGAAAACGGAGCGTTTGTGCCCGCTTCGGGCATGGTGTTCTTGCGACAAACCACCAACCGAATCGGAGCGCGAACCTGCCGCTACGCCAGACGCTAGCAGACACCCTCCGAACATATTCAGGACCACCTTTTCCCCTGGCTGGCCGGCGAGCTTGGCGCGCTGACGGCGGGCTATATACAGAGCATCGCCATGCTGGAGGTGGCCAGCATCGCGGCCATCGTGCGCCCAACGCCAAATGGTGCGCCGACGACCGGCTGGTTGACGATGTTTGCAAAGCCGGACGCGTCAACTGCGCCTTGGAGGACAGCGATGGTGCCCATTGCGTGTGGGTGCGCGGCCACGCCGAAGTGTTCTGCCACCTGATGTTCTGCGTACTGGAATTGACCGCGGCCCGGTTCCTGCGCCTCGTCAGTTGACTGTTGGGGCCAAGGACAGCCTCGAACACCGTGCATTGTCAATCAGGCGTCAGGACCAGAAAAGTACCTCTGCGACCTAGGATCGGACAATCGTATTGCAAGCGGCTCGGTATTCCTTTTTCGCCTCCGGGCCCGTTACACAAAAAAGTTTGGTCGAAAATAGGTATACTGTCCCCGGATATTCGGGCTGTTTCTAACAGTCGTCGTCACTACAGAACCGTGTTAACCGTCGCAGCTCCGGCGATTGCGCCAGCGTGCGACCGACAACCAGCAGCGAGCCCAGCCGCCCATGTGTGACGTGCCCTCAAGCGACAACCCGATCCTGCAGATTGCAAAGCTGCGCAAGGTCTATGCCAGCGGTTTCGAGGCGCTGAAGGGCATCGACCTCGACATCCGGCGCGGCGAGATTTTCGCGCTGCTGGGGCCGAACGGGGCCGGCAAGACGACGCTGATCAACATCGTCTGCGGGTTGGTCAATGCCACATCAGGCACGGTCACCGTCGATGGCCACGACCACGTCACCGGCTACCGGCCGGTGCGCCAGATGATCGGACTGGTCCCGCAGGAACTGGCCACCGACCTGTTCGAGACCGTGTTTGCCACCGTCAGCCTCAGCCGCGGGCTGTTCGGCATGGCGCCCAACCCCGCCTTCATCGAGAAGGTGCTGACGGATCTGTCGCTGTGGGACAAGAAGGACAACAAGATCCGTACCCTGTCGGGCGGCATGAAGCGGCGCGTACTGATCGCCAAGGCGCTGTCGCACGAGCCCCGGTTGCTGTTTCTCGACGAGCCGACCGCCGGCGTCGATGTCGAGTTGCGTAAGGATATGTGGCAGATCGTGCGGGCGTTACGCGACACCGGCGTGACGATCATTCTGACCACGCACTATATCGAGGAAGCCGAGGAGATGGCCGATCGCATCGGCGTCATCACCAAGGGCGAGCTGATCGTCGTCGAGGACAAGGCCGAGTTGATGCGCAAGCTCGGCAAGAAGCAACTGACGCTACAACTGGCCGCGCCGCTGACCGAGCTGCCGGCCACCCTGGTGCGGCCTGGACTGGCGGTGGCGCCGGGCGGCCACGAACTGGTATTCACCTATGATGCGCGCGGCGAACGTACCGGGATCACGGCGCTGCTGAACGATCTCAATGCGGCGGGTGTCCGCTTCAAGGACTTGAGCACGCGGCAAAGCTCGCTCGAGGATATTTTCGTCGATCTGGTGAGGGCCGCCCAATGAATAGGTACGCCGTACGCGCCATCTACGGCTTCGAGATGTCGCGCTGGGGCCGCACGCTGATGACCAGCGTGCTGTCGCCCGTGCTTTCGACAGCGCTCTATTTCATCGTGTTTGGCAGCGCCATCGGCTCGCGCATTCCCGAGATGGACGGCGTCAGCTACGGCGCCTTCATCGTGCCGGGCTTGACACTGCTGATGATCCTGACCGAGAGCATCGGCAACGGCGCCTTCGGCATTTATCTGCCGCGCTTCACCGGCACCATCTTCGAAGTGCTGACGGCGCCGGTCTCGCCCTTGGAGATCATGCTCGGCTATGTCGGTGCTGCGACCACCAAGTCGATCATCCTCGGCTCGATCGTGCTGCTGACGGCGAGTTTTTTCGTGACGTTGCACATCGCGCATCCGTTCGTGATGATCCTGTTCCTGGTGCTGACTTCGATCACCTTCAGCCTGTTTGGTTTCATCATTGGCATCTGGGCCGATGGTTTCGAGAAGCTGCAGATCATTCCGTTGCTGATCATCACGCCACTGACGTTTCTCGGCGGCACGTTCTATTCAATCTCGATGCTGCCGCCACTGTTCCAGAAGCTGTCGCTGCTGAACCCGGTGGTCTATCTGATCAGCGGCTTTCGCTGGAGTTTCTTCGAAGTCGCCGATGTGCACGTCGGCATCAGTTTGGGCATGATCCTCGCCCTGCTGGTCGTCTGTGCAGGGATCGTGTGGTGGATCTTCAAGACCGGCTACCGCATCAAGCCTTGAGGCGTCGGCTGGAGGTGCGTTACGGCCCAATTGGCCTAACGCACCCTACGGATCATTCGCCGGCGATGCGGATTTTCCTAGGGCGCGTTAGGCCAATTGGGCCGTAACGCACCAAAACTACGGGAAAACTTCAGAACCCCGCGCAGACCGACATGCCGACGCCGTTGTTACCGGTTTGCGTGGCGCTCTGGTTGCAGCCATTGCCGACCGCCAGCACGCCCATGACGTTGCCGTTACCATTCTGGGTCACGTTGGTGGTGTGATTGCTGCCGAACTGTCCGACGCCGAGCACGTTGCCGTCACCGTGCTGATGGGCGGCGGTTGAGTTGCCATTGCCGTTCTGAGCGGCGCTGAGATAGTTGCCGTTGCCGGCTTGGTGGGCGCCAAAGGCGTTGCCGAAGCCAAACTGCTTGAGCTTGAGCGTATTGCCGGCATGGGCGGTGCCGGCGCTCAAGCCCATGGCAAGGGTAAGGATGGAAGCAAAAGTGGTGAGGATGCGCATGGAATTGGCCTGTCTGGTCTCTGGTTGAAAGGACGGCCGCTTCGGGCCGCGTGCTTGGTACCTCCATGGGTCGCGGCGGCGGTGCAAATGGTTCAAAGCCTATAGACGTTGGTCAGACGGACGAATGCTGCGGCGGCGCAATGCCAATTGGCGCGATTCTTGCACTGGCAAGACGCAGGAGGCCCAACAAGGTCCTCACCGCTCACCGACCACAGGACGCCAACCTCATGCGCACGACAGTCACAGGCAAGCAGGGCCCCGACCTGCTGATCGGCAGCGTCGACGGCTCGACATTCATCTACAACACCGATGGAAATTGGCTGGCGGGCTCTCAATTGAGGATTTCGGGCGATCCCGGACATCCAGGACCGGACACCCATTTTTCTATTGCCGGTATGGAGGCGTCCGCAGATATTTTCCAGGGCGATCCAGCCAGCTTCGACGTCCTGCGCATGGGCGATGGCCAAAAGGTGCTATTTCTCGATTCCTCAGCGCCTGCAGCCGCCCCGGGGCCACGCCTGGTGAACATCGATGAGATCATCGGCGGCTCTGGCGGTCAGGTCATCGACCTGACAACGCCGAACTTCACCTATGGCAATGTGACGATTCTGGGTGGCAGCGGCAATGACGTGCTCGCCAGCAATGCCGGCAATGATTTCGTCAAGGGCGGCCTTGGCAACGACTATGTCTGGGGTGGCTCGGGCAATGATACGCTGTGGGGCGGTGAGAGAGCCGACAAGATCCTAGGCGCCGACGGCAACGACAAGCTCGCGGGCCAGAACGGCGACGACCGCCTGCAGGGTGGAGCCGGCGACGACACCTTGTCCGGCGGTGCCGGTGCCGACGGGCTGAATGGCGGCGAAGGCAATGACATCCTGGTGGGCAGCCTGGGTGCCGACACGATGTTCGGTGCAGGCGGCAATGACACGCTGTATGGCGGCAGTGGCTCAGATTTCTACTACGGTGGCCTCGGCGCCGACACCTATGTCTCAGTGCCGGGCCAGGCGGCGAACGTCTTCGGTCTGGTCCGCGAGCCGGGCGTTGTCGATACGGTCATCGGGTTCGATGTGCTGCACGGCGACAAACTGCAGTTCCAGCTTACCAATTTCGGCCTGGCCGTGCCCGGAGCGACCAGCACCATCGCCGGCGATCATACCGTGATCGGCAGTGGCAGCGGCATCGCAATGGCCCAGTACAGCGCGACCGCGAATGCCAATGGGACCTTCGACCTCAACAGCATCAGCCTGAACGCCGATGCGGTCGTGTTGGCCAGCGGTCCGGTCACGGCGACCACGGCAACCGCCGCGCATCAGCAATTCGTCTACAGTGAGGTCAGCGGTGTCGGCACGCTGTATTTCGATGCCGATGGCTCGGGCGCAGGCGCGGCCGAAGCGATCATGAGTTTCACGGCTCCCATCCTTTCGGGCAATCACGAATTGCAGGCCAGCGACTTCCTACTGCTTGCAAGGTAACCCGGCCGTCGGCTGCGCATCCTGCAGCCGACAATCCTTCCCCTCAAGCGGGGAGGGGCTTGCGACGGTGTTGGGGCGAGTGAAGATTTTGCCTTGGTTGCGCGCAAGGCAAGCAACGGCCGTTAACACTTCATTAGGCCGAAGTTCCTGGCTCTCGGTTAACGATTTTCCTTCTGCTTCAATCTGTTAAGATCGAAGTGCGGTGATGGCGCCTGTCTACACGGCGATTGCGGCTATCAGATCTAGCGCCTGTTGCTGTTTGGGATTTGGCCGCGTGGT
>JANLQJ010000364.1:0-21864 GCA_031367715.1 Hyphomicrobiaceae bacterium
CAATAACGTCATTGGCGGCAACACGATATTGCTTACCGCCGGTCTTGATGACCGCGTACATGGCAGTTCCTCGTTCTTCACCGCGCCCTGTGGCGCCGGAACCGTTGCGGAACCGGACTTTTCGAGACTGAGCCTCGGGCAGCGCCTCTTGAGCGGACACCTTGGGTGCCCGCTGATGGGCGGACTAATCTCTCAGTTTGGCGGCAAAGTCAACGATACTGCGAACTCCGTCTGGACATTCGCCGCATTTGTACTCTTACTGACGCCTCCCGTTTATCGCTTTGGTCCGGGTTTTTCCGCCCGGCTGGCGCACTCCGCTTTGCGGCAGCTGTGTTCCGTGATTGACGGGAAGGGTCTGTAGCTCAGCGGTAGAGCGCCCGATTGTCATCGGGATGTCGGGGGTTCGAGTCCCTTCAGGTTCACCATGCGACTAGCTCAATGGTAGAGCACCGGACTGTTAATCCGGGTGTCGTGGGTTCAACTCCCGCGTCGCCTTCCTTTCCAGGGAAAACCTAACACGGGGAGCCGGCAGCTTCCCCCGCCTTCGGGCAAGCGATGATGAGGCTCCGCGCGTCCTGCGGATACCGTCGCGCCGCAACGCTGGAAGCCCAGGCTCCGGCGGGCAGGGTTCGCCCTCCCGGCCGCAACCTGACGCTACCGGCTGAGCGGCACGGCTCAAGCGGGAGCCCGTTTCATGGTCGTGGGGACGTTGCCGGTGACCTATTTGCTTGCCGCTGGCGACTCTCGCAACCGGGAGCCGGCCGCCAGCGGCGGAACAATGGAGATCATCATGGCCCGTCGTGGCTGGACGTCAGAGTTCATCGTCAAGGATGACGAGCGCGTGCTGCTGTCGCAGGACGGCAAGTTTTTGCGCCTGCTCGGTCCGGGCCGTCACCGCCAGTTCGATTGGACCAACCGGCTCACCGGCGAAACCGTCAAGATCGCGCGCGCCGAAATCCCGGCCGAAAAGGCGCTGCTGCTGGCCCGCACCCATCCACAACTGGCCGAGACGCAGTTCGAGATCGTGCAGGCCGGTCCCGCCGAAGTCGCCATCGTCTCGTTCGACGGCGAGCCCAAGCACTTCGTGCTGCCCAACACCACGCGCGCCTTCTGGAAGACCATCACCAACGTCAGTGTCGAGCGCATCGATACCGCGACCGACATGCGCGTGGCCAAGCACCACCTCGACAAGCTCGACGTGACCCGCAATCCCGCTGTCGCCAGCGCGGTGGTGGAAGCGCACGAGGCTGGCCTGCTGATGGTCGACGGCAAGCTCATAGAAAAGCTGCCGCCCGGCCGCCACGCCTTCTGGGCGGTGGGACGTACCGTGAAGATCGGCAAGGTCGACCTGCGCCCGCAGCCGCTCGAAATCACCGCGCAGGAAATCCTGACCAAGGACCGCATCGGCATCCGCGTGACGCTGACGGCCTTCGTGCGCATCACCGATCCCGAGATGTCCACGCTTGCGACCGCCGACGTGTCCGGCACGCTCTACCGGCTGGTGCAGTTCGCCATCCGCGAGGCCGTGGCGACACGCACGCTGGATGACATTCTGGCCGCCCGCGACGAAATCGACATCCAGGTGCGCGCCTTCGTGGCCGCACGTGCGACAGCGCTGGGCGCCGAAGTCAGCGAGATCGGCGTCAAGGACGTGATCCTGCCGGGCGACGTGCGCGTGCTGCTCAACAAGGTGGTGGAAGCCGAGCGCACGGCAAAAGCCAACCTGATCCGCCGCCAGGAGGAAACAGCGTCCACGCGGTCCTTGCTCAACACGGCCAAGCTGATGGAGAACAATCCGCTGCTGCTGCGTCTGAAGGAGTTGGAGTCGCTGGAAAAGCTGGTCGAAAAGGTCGGCCGCATCGACATGCACACCGGCGGCGGCGGCATCGAGGCGATGCTGACGAAGCTGTATTCGCTGGGGCCGGTGAAGGACTCGGCCAAGGGCGAATAGACGCAACGTTCGCTTACCCCGCAGTTCGCGGGGTAAGCGGCGGCGGCGCAAGGGACGCTACTTCGCCAGGACGATAATCTTGGCCTTCATATTGGGATGTAGGCGGCAGATATAGTCCACCGTCCCAATCTCAGAGACCACCAGCTGTCCCGTTTTACCTGCCGGGATCGGCACATCCCAGCCCGCACTGGCCGCCGTCGGCTTGACCGTGGCCGTATGCGGAATGAAGTCGGCGTTGGCCCACTCAACGGTGTCGCCAACATGGACGGTGATTTCCGGTGGCAGGAAGGTAAGTTTGCTGATCTGCACTTTAGTGGTCTCGCCAGCGAGCGCGTAACCAGCGCTCGCTGACAAGAGAAGTGCGACCAACCCGGATCGTATCAATACGACGGACATCGCACGCCTTCCCTACTTGAGGCCAGCGACCACGTCCTCAGCATGCTTCTCATGACCCTGGAAGATCTTCAATCCGGTCTCCAGCAGGCTTTTCAGTTCGGCATTGCTCGCCGAGGGGATCAGCAGATCGGCCAGCGCACCGTTGACAGCCTTGTGGTAGGCGACTTCGTTGGTGGCATAGGCCTTGTCAAAGTCGGCGCCCGTGAGCTTGCCGAGTTCGGCGAGCTTGGCAGCCGCCTGATCGGCCAGACCCTTGCTGGTCGCATTGTCCTCGGGTGTGACGCCCAGTTTCTTGACCAGCGCCAAGGCCTGCACATTGACGGCGTTGTGGTCGGTGACCATGCTAGTCGCAAAAGCGCGCACGGCCTCATTCTTGGAAATCGCGAGCGCCTGTTCGCCGGCCTTCGCGTCCAAGACGCCAGCCGTGTAGGCAATATGGGCGATCTGCGGATCGGTCGGCTTGTCGGCGGCATAAGCGCCAGCAGCGCCTGCCAGCAGGACGATGGCGGCCAGAAAGCTGGCGTGGGGTAGAAATTTCATCAGAACCTCCGTGGTGCGGACCCGCTTTCAAATTGCGAGCGCGTATGAGGTAGAGTGCTTGAGCAAGCAAAGGTTCCCGATGATTACAAAGATTCCCTTTCGAGCCGTGCCACCACTGCGTCCGCCATGCGCTCACAGCGACGGCCATCGAACGGAAAGGCGTCGGTGAACAGCGTGTCGACATGCTCGGCCAACGCCGTGCGCAGCAGCGCGCGAGCGCGGAACAGCCGCGTCTTGACGGTTTCCGGCTTCAGGCCAAGCAGCTCGGCCGTTTCCTCAATGCTCATGCCTTCGATGGTGCGGGCGACCAGCACCAGGCGGAATTCGTCGGGCAGCTGATCGACCGCCCGCTCCAGCATTTGGAACAGTTCTCGTTGTGCCATGGTGCGCTCGGGATCGAGAGGTTGGGTTGCCGACACTGGGAACGGGATAATCTGCGCCTGCGTCGTCGGCTCGGGGACGACCTCAGTCAGAACTTCGCGTCGCTTGCCGCGCAGCCGCTGCAGGGCTTCGTTGAGCACGATCCGCGACAGCCAGGTGGCGAGACTAGCCTCGCCGCGAAAGGTCGCCAGGGCCAAGAACGCCTTAACGTAAGCCTCTTGCAACGCGTCTTCGGCATCGCCGTCGTCATGCAAGACGCTGCGTGCGATACGGAACAGCCGCCGGTTGTGCTGTTTGACGATGGCACGGATCGCCGGCTCGTCCTTGCGGACCGCGCGCGCGATCAGATCGGCTTCGAGCGATCGTGCCGCCGATTCGAGTTGTCGTGCGACCACGGAAAAAACTCCTGAGGCAGGGAACGCGAGCATTGGCATTTTTTTCGAACAACCGAAGTTCTGACCCGCGGCGGTTTCAGGGCCATGACGTCCGTAGCCAGTTCTCCCCCACCCCAACCCTCGCCCTCAACGGGGGAGGGTTGGGGTGGGGGCCAGGCGAGAAGGTTCGGCTTGGAACAGGTCATCTCTTTTGTTGCGCATTATACCGGCCAACCTATCGTTTGACTCGTGCTCGCAAGTGTAGGGCTGCACAGCGGTGCGCCCGTCCAAGAGCTTGCCGCGCAGCTAGACGGGCGCACTGCTGTGCGCCCCTACGCCATGACCTCTGTCACGAACCTTCAAAGTGACAGGTCAAACCATAAGTTGGACGGTATCATTAGATGCTTTGCGTTGCCAAAGGTTCCCACCGACCCGGTAAAGTTATCAGGCTTCTGTCAATTGCCGCCATGGCCCGGCGCATCGTTCGGGCTACCCGCGCCAAAGGCCGCTTGGCGCACGGACCGTCACCTTGCCACCTTGCGCCCGTACCGTGCCATAACGCGCAATCGTCACCTTGGCGCCGTCATGCACCTCGCGCAGCACTTGGACATCTTCCAGCGCTTGCGCCCAGATATTTGCGGGTGCCTGCAGGCGGATTTCGCCGGCGCGCGAGATCGGCGTGGCGCCGTAAGGGATCACGATGTCGTCGCGTTCGGGCGAGTACAGTAACTGACCGAGGCTGGCCAACTGCACTGCGTCTGGCTCGCGATAGGCCTCGATGTGGACATCCAGCTCGATCAGCCGGCCCCAGAAGATGGCGGTGAGATACAGCGGCAGCGCCTGGGCAATGATACGCGCGGTATACGTGCCGACAAGCCGTGCTGGCAGCTCGACGGTTCCCGATACGATGACAATGTCGGTCATTTTGGTTCGTTCACTGCCGATCACGCCGCCGTCAGCTTCTTCATCACCTCGTCCGATACCTCGAAGTTGGAATAGACGTGCTGCACGTCTTCGTCGTCGTCAAGAATGGCGATCAGTTTCAGGATGGTCGCAGCGTGGTCCTCGTTGACCGCCGTCATCAGATTGGGCTTCCACACCGAGCGGATGCCAGCAGCCTCGCCAAACTTGGCTTCCAGCGCGGACCCCACGGCGCCCAGATTTTCAAAAGCGCAGATGATGACGTGGCCACTATCGTCCGAGGTCACATCATCGGCCCCCGCATCGATGGCCGCTTCCAACATGGCATCGGCGCTGGCGGTATCGGCGCCATAGCTGATCTCGCCAACCCGGTTGAACATGTGCGACACAGAACCGGTCGACCCCATATTGCCGCCGTTCTTGGCGAAGGCCGCGCGCACCGCCCCGCCGGTGCGGTTGCGGTTGTCGGTCAGCGCCTCGGCGATGATGGCGACGCCGCCCGGGCCATAGCCTTCATAGCGCACTTCGTCATAACTCTCGGCATCGCCGCCGGTCGCCTTCTTGATGGCGCGCTCGATCGTGTCCTTGGGCATGCTTTCGGCCTTGGCCGCCAGCACGGCCAGGCGCAGGCGCGGATTCAAGGCCGGGTCCGGCATGCCCATCTTGGCCGCCGTGGTGATTTCACGCCCGAGCTTGGAGAACACCTTGGAGCGGACTTTGTCCTGCTTGCCCTTGCGGTACATGATGTTCTTGAATTGCGAATGGCCGGCCATGGGAACGTCCTTGGAGAATTCGGTTGGGTTGGCGCGGTTATAGTCAGGGGCCGGGCGAAATGCCAGAGCGAGCCTTGATATCATGTGGGCACTGAAGGTCGTTGGTAGGGGCGGATAGCGTCCGCCCTCGTGCAGCGAGTCCAGCCGATAGAGGGCGGCCGCTAGCCGCCCCTACCAACGGCGCCCTGTATTCGCCAGCCTCGCGATCCCGTTCCGCCGCCGCTAGAACGGACCGATCAGGCGACGGTATTCCGCTTCAGGCACGCCATAGGACGCGGCGGCCGCGCGTTCGAGCCGCGCGCGATCCAGGATCTGGATATTGCCGCGCGTCGCCTTGATCAGCCCATCGCCTTCCAGCAAATGGATGGCGTCGGTCACGCTCGAGCGGCGCACCCCGAGCATCATCGACAGGAAGTCGTGCGTGATCGGAAACTCCAGCGAATCCAGCCGGTCGTGGCACATCAAAACCCAGCGCGCCAGGCGCTCCTCGACGATGGAACTGCCGTTGACGAGGGCGGATTGCGCCGTTTGCGTCATGAAAACATGGACGAAGCGCAGCATCAGATTGCGCAGGGTCGCGCTTTGCTCGACCATGCGCAGAAAGTCCGCCGTCGCCAGTTTGAAGCCGGCGCCGCCAATCTGCATGTAGTGATGGTGGGGCGTCCGGTCCGAGCCCAACAGGACGGTAGTGGCGCCCATGCCCTCGCGCCCGTAAACGCCCACCTCGATGCTGCGCCCGTCGGTCTTTTCCGCAACCACCGAGACCATGCCGCTTTCGATGAAATAAACGCTGTCAATGGGCCGGTTCGGAATGACCAGAACGTAGTCCCGGTCCATTTCCAGCTGCTCAAAGTAGGGCGCCAGCAGGGCGTAGTCGGCCGGCGTGAGGCCGGCGAGCAGGCGGTTGCGGACTGTCGATTGGTCGATCATGGCACGGGTTGGTGTTGCGTTTAGCTTTCAGGTGTTGACGGAAGCGTTTCGGCTTCACTCACAATGAACCAAAAACCCTTGAATTTGGCAAGAGTTTGGCAAACTCCCGGGTTCGCTTGGTACGGTGGCGGACCATCTGTTGATACCGGGACCAATGAGCCTACGGTCCCATTTGGCAGCGGGGTACGCGGCCTGCCTGGCGTCATCATCCTCACTCGTGATGCGTTGGGTTGTTGACTGGGCAGGACGTGAGCGGGCGCCAGCTTCCTCCGGGACTGGCGGCTTACTGCCCGAACTTCGCAATGCCCGAAATTCGCAATGCGAGTGGCAACCATCAGCCAAGGTGAATTCGACATGGTGCGAGTACCCAGTGGCGTTCTCAACGATATGGCGGAGCCTGGACTTTATCGGCTGCTCGGCGAAGCCTGGTACGCTCAGTTAAAACCGAGGGACGGCAAGGCATACTTGCTCGATTCTCCCGAGAAGATCGGTAAGCGCGAATTCGACGAACTGGCGCCTATGCTGCGGGACGATCTGCGCCAACCCTATGAATACGGCGTCCCCGCTTGCGTGGCCCAGACCATCCGGCGCTGCGGCCGCTGGCCGATGCCAATGTATGTGGTCGCCGCGCTGGTGGTCCGGCTCGGGTTCGATACGCCGAGCGTTCATTACACTCCGCGGATCATGTCCTGACACACGCCAGAGACACGGTGTCAGGCACTTGGGGCTCACAAGTGCCTGACACCAATCACCCCGCCTCGCGTTATTGCTCCGCCGTCGCCAGATCCACCGACACCAGCTGCGAAACGCCCTTTTCGGCCATGGTCACGCCCCACAGGCGGTCCATGCGCGACATGGTCACGGGATGATGCGTGATGACCAGGAAGCGCGTCTCGGTTGAGCGGCCCATCTCTTCCATCAGGTTGCAGAAACGGTCGACATTGCTGTCGTCGAGCGGGGCGTCGACCTCGTCGAGGACGCAAATCGGCGAGGGATTGGTGAGGAACACGGCGAAAATCAGGGACAGGGCCGTGAGGGTCTGCTCGCCACCAGACAGCAAGCTCAGCGTGGCCGGCTTCTTGCCCGGCGGCTTGGCGATGATTTCCAGGCCGCCGGCCAGCGGGTCCTCGGGGTCCTCGATCATTTCCAGGCGCGCCTCGCCGCCGTTGAAAAGGGTGGTGAACAGGCGCTGGAAATGCGTGTTCACCTGCTCGAACGCCTCATTCAGGCGTTTTCGCCCCTCGCGCGTGAGCTTGGCGATGCCTTGGCGCAGCTGCGCGATGGCTGCTTCCAGGTCGGCCTTCTCGGCTTCGAGGGTGGTGTACTGAGCTTCGAGGGCGAGAAGGTCTTCTTCGGCTGACAGGTTCACGCCGCCAAGCCGTTCGCGGTCGTCGCGCAGGCGGGCGAGGCGTTTGGCGGTGTCGTCGGCCGTGGGGACGGGGGCGTCGGGGGCGATCCCGGCTTGAGCGAAGCAGTGTTCAGGCGCGCAGTCGAAGGTGTCCTGGATGGTGCGTGCGGCGGCGGCGCGACGCTCGCGGGCGGCCTCCAGGCGGGTTTCGATGCGCGCCTTGCCTTCGCGGGCGGCGGAGAGTTCGCCTTGCAGGTCGCGCAGGGTTTTGTGGGCGTCGCGCAAACCGGTTTCGGCGGCGGCGAGCGCATCGGCAGCGGTGGTGCGTGCGGTTTCGGCTTTGGCGATCTGATCGAGCAGGCGTGTCCGGGCTTCGGAGATGCGCGCGGGCATGTTGGTCAGTTCTGCCAGTTGGGCGGCGGTTTCGCGCTGACGCTCGTCAAGCGCTGCGATTTGCGAGGCGGCAGATTTCCCACGTTCAGCCCAACGCACAACATCTGCGGTGATGGCGCCCAAACGTTGCGTGCGTTGGTGGCTCGCTGCTGTGAGCGAGCTTAGGGCGAGTTCGGCCTTTCCGGTCGCTGCGCGCAAGGATTGGGCGGTGGCCGCGAGCCTGTCGCGCTCGGCTCCGATCCCGTCCAGGGCGGGCAGGGCGGACAGTTCCAAAGTCAGCGCGGCGATGCGGGTGCGGTGCTCATCCATGGCTTGGCCGATACGGGCCCTGTCCTCATTCAACCGCGCGACCTTCGCCTCGCGTTCCCGCGCCGCCTGTTCCAGCTTGGCGAGATCGTGGACAAGTTCCGCATGCTCCCGGCGTAGGCGGCTCAAGTCGTCACGCGCGGCCCGCTCTGCGCAGGTGGCGCGTTCGTGGTTGAGCGCGGCCGTCGACAGCGCTTCGATGGCGTTCTCAGCCTGGTCCTCGGCCCCGTCGAGCATGAGAGACAGTTCCTCCAGGCGCCCGCGCTGTTCCAGGCGGCGGGCGGCGGCGGAGGGGGCGTTGGCGGCGGCGGTGAAACCGTCCCAGCGCCAGAGGTCGCCAGCGCGGGTCACCAGGCGCTGGCCGGGGAGGAGGAGCGCACGCAAGCGCGGGCCGTCGGCTCTGGCGACAATCCCGATCTGGCGCAGGCGGCGCGTCAGGGGGCCGGCGTTCTTGACCTTGCTGAGCAAAGACTCCGATCCCGGGGGCAGCGGCGGATCGTCCGTACCACCCGCAACATCCGCCCAATGAATGGCCGCGGACGTATCGGCCGGCGCGTCGAGATCGTCGCCCAGCGCCGCACCGAGCGCGATCTCGTAGCCGCGCGCCACCTTCAGGCCGTCGAGTACGGGGGCGGCGGCATCATCCGTGGCCGGAGCGAACAGCCGCGAGAGCGTGGCATGTTCGGTGGCGATTTTCTCTGCGGCCAGGCGGCGCTCGGTGGCGGTGGCGCGGGCGGCGTCTTCAGCCTGCCGTGCGGAAATGATGGCGGCCTCGGCCGATTCGATGCGCCCCTCGGCGGCGAACATCGCCTCGTCCAGCGCATCGCGGCGCTCGGCCATGTCCGCGATCTTCCGGGCTCCACCAGCACCCGGTTCCGGGATGGGGTCAGGCCCCATTCGAAGCGGCAATCCGTGCTCTGACTCAAAATGGGGTCTGACCCCATCCCGGCCCCCGCCTCTGTCCGCAGCCGGAAAATCGTGGCCATCCAACTCTGCCAGCTGCCGATCAATATCCGCCAACACCCCATCGACCTTGCCGAACCGGCGCGTTTCCTCCGCATGCAGCCCGTCCAGCCGCTGGCGATTGGCGCGGGCGTCGGCGAGTTTGGTGGTGAGGTCGGACAGCGTGCTCTGCGCCGCCGTCTCCGCCCCGCGCGCCGCCGCCAACTGCTCCGTAGCCGCCGCAACTGCGCCGTCATCCGTCCCAGCTTCCGCGCTTAGCCGCGCCTCTTCCTCCGCCAACTGAGCGTTCGTCGCCTCGGCCTCGCGCGCCAGCCCCGCCTCGCGCGCCGCATCGGCCGCCAGCTGCTGCGCCCGCGCGGAAAGCTCCGCCTGCCGCTCTTTCGCCCGCGTCGCCTCGCGCTGCAGGCCCTCCGCCTCGCTCCGCAAGCGCTGCACCACGGCCGCCGCCGTCACCTCGGCGTCGCGCAACCCCGGCAGCTGCCCGGCGGCAGCGATCTCGGCCAGCAGCGCCCTGGCCTCCGCCTCGGTCGCCAACGCCAGCACCGACAGCCCCCCGGCGAGGTTCGCCTCCTCGGCGGCGACATCCGCATGCGCCGCGCGCCACGCCAGCGCCACCGCCACCGCCTCCAGCGCCTTCAACTCGGCCGTGATTTCGCGATAACGCGCCGCCGCGCGGGCCTGGCGCTTGAGGCCGTTGATCTGCGTCAAGAACCCGCCCAGCACGTCGGCGACTTTTTCCAGGTTGCCCTCGGCGGCGCGCAACCGCAGCTCGGCATCGTGCCGGCGCGACGACAATCCCGCCGTCCCCGCCGCATCCTCCAGTATGCGCCGCCGCTGCTCCGGCTTGGCGTTGACCAGTTCGGCGATCTGCCCCTGGCGCACCAGCGCGGGCGAGCGCGCGCCTGTTGCGGCATCTTCAAAGAGTATTTTCACGTCCTTGGCACGCGCCTCGCGGCCATTGATCCGATAGGCCGAGCCCGCCTCGCGCTCGATGTGGCGCATGATTTCCAGCGTGTCGCTGTCGTTGAACTCACTTGGCGCGCGGCGGGCGGAGTTGTCGATGAACAGCGTCACCGAGGCGTGGTTGCGCGCGGGTCTTGTCGTGGTGCCGGAAAAAATCACATCGTCCATGGCCGCCGCGCGCATGGACTTGTGCGAGGCCTCGCCCATGGCCCAGCGCAGCGCCTCCAGCAGGTTCGATTTTCCACAGCCGTTCGGGCCGACCACGCCGGTGAGCCCCGGCTCGATCAGCAGATCGGTCGGTTCGACAAAGCTTTTGAAACCGGCGAGGCGGAGGCGGGTGATGTGCATGCTGGTGGGCTTCCGTCATTGATAAGGCTGACGAAACACGGACGGTAGCATACACCAGAGTCGGCCGTGTAGGGGCGGCTTGCGGCTGCCCTCTAACAGCTTCCGTGTCGCACGAGGGCGAGCGCGGCTCGCCCCTACCAACTGGCGCCGATGGCTCAATACTAACTGTCGCATTTCCGTTGCCTGGAGCGCTCTAATAGTGTACGTATTGAAGCCGTACGAACCGTCGAGGATCACCTTATGCCGCAACCCATCGCAGACTCCGCCCGCGTCGAAATCCGCATCGATGCCGCCGCCAAGGCCAAGCTCGCCCGCGCCGCCGCGCTGGAGCATATCGACCTGACCGCCTTTATCCTGCGCGCGGCCTTGCCAGCGGCGCAAAGCGTGATCGATCACGCTGAACGCGTCCAGCTCACCGAGCGCGACAGCTTGAAGGTGCTCGACATGCTCGAACATCCGCCCGCCCCCAACAAGCGCTTGCGGCAGGCCGCGGCCGACCTCGCCAAGGCGCGCCTGCGGTGAGCGGGCTGAAGTGGATTGAGGTCGCAATCGGCAAGCAGCACGACCGCAAGGGCTTCGACTGTGGCGACACCGCCCTCAACGACTATCTGGTTCGCTTTGCGCGGCAAAACCACGACAGCGGCGGCGCCAAGACCTTCCTGGCCTGCGACCCCGCCGATCCGGCCCGCATTCTCGGCTTCTACACCCTGAGCCCGGCCTCGATCGCCTACGACCGCACGCCGGCGCTGGGGCGCCGAAAACTTGGCCGCTACGAGGTGCCCGCCTTCCGCCTCGGCCGCCTCGCCGTCGACCGCATGGCCCAAGGCCAGGGCCTGGGCGGCCAGTTGCTGGTCGCGGCCGGCCAGCGCTGCTTGGCGGCGGCCGAACTGGTGGGTGGCGTGGCGCTGGCGATCGACGCGAAATCGGCCCGCTCGGCGGCGTGGTACGCGGGGTTCGGGGCGGTGGCGCTGGAGGATGCGGAGTTGACGCTGGTGCTGCCGTTGGCGACGTTGGCGACGTTGGCGGGGGAAAGTATGGTAAGGTCGCAGGCATGAGCACGACGCAGCAGCTTCCCGATCCCCTGGTCACATCATCGCCCAAGCGGATGAGCGGTGCGCTCGTTTTCGCGGGCACGCGCGTGCCCGTGCGAACCCTGTTCGACTACTTGGAGGCGGGCAAGACCATCGAGTATTTCATCGCGCAGTTCCCGGACGTCACGCGCGCGCACGCCGCCGCGGTGTTGGACTTGGCGCAGCAGCGGTTGGCGGACCCCATTGGCGTTGGCACCGCTGCGTGAAGGGCATGGGGAATGCGGGTCTTGCTCGATGCGTGCATGCCACAAGATCTGCGACACGAGATTTCGGGCCACGAGGTTCAAACGGCGCACTTCGCGGGGCTCGCGGACCTCGATGACGGTGACTTGTTGGATGCGATTGCCGGCCGCTTCGATGCCCTGGTCACGGCCGACAAGAACATGCCTCGTCAACACGTGATCGCGGGGCGCCCGTTCTGCGTCGTGCTGGTGCGGACCCATCACAATTTGTTGGACGAGCTGAAGCTGCTGGCGCCGCGAATTCAACAGGCGCTCATGTCGGCGCAAGCAGGGGAGGTCGTGGAGATACGATGAAGCCGTCCGCGTGCGGTCCCCGCGAACTGATCCCGGACGAGGAGGTTTACGCCGAATGGGAGAATGACCCCACCTATTGCGAGACCTACATTGCGCTGGCGGACGAGTTCGCGATGATGTCGGCGCTGATCCGTGCGCAGGCGGCCGTGTGGTATGCCGAGTTCGGGGCGCTGGCGCTGGACGCTACGCCGCTGACGCTATTGCCGCCGCTGGCGGGGTGACTTGTGCGACACACTGACAGGTCGCCGGACCAAACCATCCCGACCTGATTCGCGACCACCGCAAGAAAAACTTCAGCTAAATCAACAGACATTAGTTCTGATCCCGCCCTTTCATTCGCAGAATGCGGCACCACTTCAGTGTTAGCAGGGGCCGCTGAATGGGGACGCGAAGTGACAGACGACAGTAAGCAAATACCAGCCAGCAGTGCGCTTAGCAAGATGAGGACGGTGCTGGATCTTGCGTTATATCCGTTTAATGTTCTCGGGGCATTCGCAGGCGTGGCCAGCTTCTATTTCAGTGGCTGGGCGAATGCGAATTCTACAAATAGCGGGTCTGCGCTGGCAAATGTGGCTGTAATGCTGTTGATACTCTATTGCTCGTTCACATTGACATTTTCCGCTCTCCGCATCGCTTATTCTCGCAGAAAATCCTCGGGATTAGATGTTGAATACTCCGAAGGCCTGGTGATGCAAGTTGCCGTAGTCTCGTTTCTGACCTTGGCACCAATGCTAGCCCTTTGGGCCGCAACACAGTATGGAGATAGACTCTACGAAAGCGATCATGTTATTGAAAATATTGTTTTTTCTGGCTTCGGCGGCGTAGTAGGTATGACCTTCGCATCATTTTGTCTGCATCGTTTGCTAAATCCGCTCCCCATCGATAGGGTCTCCAGCGCGGTAATGGACGTCATCTTACGGGGCATTATCGATCAACACGGCGACCACTGGAAGCAATGGTTCAAACAGGCAAACCCCCAACTGTGGCATGGAGGTATGTATTCAGTTGCGGTAATGCTGAAATGCATGGGAATTCCATACGAGCAAATGAACGGACCTCAAATTGTCTACGCGTTATGCTCTAAATTGCAAAGCACTCGCCCTACTTAACCGCCGTTCGACTCCCAACCTGCGCCACCCTCACCCCCTCCGCACCCTCCCGATCCAACCGCCTATCGTTCGTCACCAGCACCTCCGCCCGTCTCGCGAGTGCCGTGGCCACGTGCAGCGCACCCTCCGTGCGCAGCCGGTACGCCGCCCGCAGCCGCACCGCCTCGACGGCGATTGGCTCGGAAAATGAGCCCCGGTGTCAGGGACTTACGGCTCGTAAGTGCCTGACACCGGTCACCCACTGGATGGGTCAATATTACATGACGCTGGACTGATCTTTACTATGGTATAGAAATACATCTGGACACAAAACTCATTCTATACTACATTTTTCTCACCTCTACCACGGGGATGCACTCGAGGGCGTCTCGTGTCGCTGGAAGAGGGCAGCGACCAGCGCCGGGTGCCGCACACCCAGGCGTTGGCGGCCGCCGTCGTTCTCCGGGGGTGAGATGCCTCGGGGTGGAGCAGCCCACACCAAGTGGCGACGGAACGGATCGGTGAAAACGCTGGCGGGGCGGCTGGATGCCGCTTTCCACACTAACAATTTCGCGGCCTTCGGCAGCCCCGCACCCCATCTTGGGTTTGAGCAAGGGTTCCCTCAAGGCACAGCCATGTCCAAATGCCGGAAGTCACTGCCGAACAGGATCGTGGGCGTAGGGGCGGATTGCGACCGCCCTTGGGCAGCGCGTTCAGCCGATAGAGGGCAGTCGCAAACCGCCCCTACCCATCACCGTCGTGCCAACTTGACGAACGGCGACTTGGCTTACTTACAGCGCCGGTTTCGGCACCAGCTGCTTGGCCAGCGCGACCTGATAGCTCGATCCAGGCTGGCGCAGCTCGGCCTCCACCATCTCGGAAAAATCGGCGAAGCTCGGCACCGCGCGCACCTTGGTCGTCCCGATAAAGAACGTCGGCGTACCGCTCACCCCCAATTGCCGTGCGCGGGCCTTCACCCAGCGCAGAGCCTGGTCGGTCTTGGGGTCCTGCCAGCAGGCGTCGAAATCCCTGCGCTTAAGGCCGGCTTTGGCCGCCACTTGCGCGATGACGTCGGGGCGGACTTCCAGGCTCACCCATTCGGCCTGGTTGCGCATGAAGGTGTCGTAGAGCCGAAAATAGTCCTTCTCCGGCGCGCAGCGGTTGACGATCCAGGCGGCGCCCGAAGTATGGCCGATGGGGAATTCGCGCAGCACCCACTTGACCTTGCCGGTATCGATGAAGGCCCTCTTGACCTGATCGAACACGCCGGTATGGAAGGCGCGGCAGTGCGGGCAGGTGAGCGAGGCGTATTCGATGATCGTGACAGGCGCGTCGGGGCGGCCGAGGAAGCGGTCGCCGAGCGGACCGATCAGCGCCAGATCGGCCTTGCTGGGATGCTCGATCGGCGGCAGCTGCTGCTGTTCGTCGGTGAGCTGATCTGGCGTCGAGGGCGACATCAAACCGGCGCTCGCGCCAGTCGTCCCGGTGCTATCGACAGACGACAAGACCCCAGTCGCTGGCGCGCCAGCGCAGCCCGCCAGCGCAAGGATCGCGCACAGCCCAAGGTTCAGCGCAATCTTGCGTCCCATGCCTGACCACCGCGCCATCAGCTCCCCCGGCATGGGCTCAGCCCTTCAGCAACGGTGTCATGATGGCTTCGAAATCCTTCATCTCATGCGTGCCCTTCAACTTGATGCCGTTGACAAAGAACGTCGGTGTGCTTTCGACGCCGAACTTGGTCTGGCCGCGGTCACGCGAGGCGTTGATACCGGTCAGCAGCGCCTGATCGGTCACGCACTTCTTGAAGCTCTCGTCGGTAAAGCCGAGCTGCTTGGTCAGCGCCTGCACCTTGGGCAGGAAATCGTCGCCGGTCAGCCACTCGTCCTGGCGCTCGAACATGGCGCCGACAAACGCGAAATAGCGCATCGGGCCGACACAGCGCGCCAGCATGGCGACCGTCTGGGCCGGCGGATTGAGCGGATACTCGCGGAAGATCAGCCGTGCCTTGCCGGTATCGAGATATTTCGTCTTGAGCTCGGGGAACACGCGCTTATGGAAGTCGGCGCAATGTGGGCAGCTCATCGAGGCGTATTCGACAATCGTCACCGGCGCCTTGGCATCGCCGAGCACGTTTTCGGGCAGCGCCCCGGGCAGCAGCAGGTCGTTGACATCGACGTCGGCCTTGGGCGCGGCGGCGTCGGTGACCTTGGTGGTGACGGCGGCCGGAGCGGCAGCCGGCGCAGGAGCTGTGGGCACGGCGACGGTAGCAGGAGCGGGAGCGGGAGCTGCGGGCACGGCAGCGCTAACAGGAGCAGGAGCTGCCGGGGTCGTTGCGGCCGTTTGGGCCGGAGCAGGCGCATCGGCGGCCTTGGCGGGAGCTGCTGCCGGAGCTTCGGGTGGCTTGGCGACGGTAACCGCAGCAGGAGTCAGCGCCGCCTTCGGGGTCACCGGCAGATTGCTGCCCAGCAGCGTCGTGCCAAGCAACACAATGGCGGCGGCAAGGCCCATCCAGAGCGGCGTAGCGCTGCCGGGGGCTTCGGACTTGCGGTCTTGCAGGCTCAAGGCATGCTCCTAACGTTGCGAAATTTGGGGGCAAGCCAGACGGTCGCGACCGCAAGCACGCCAAGGCTTCCTGTTAGCACGAATTGCCGCCGTTTCCAGGGCTTTGCCGCCGCACTCCAACAGCAATTTCGTGTCATCGCCCGACCTAGCGCGCTGGCTGCAGGCGCTTGCCTTGCTCGCGCACATTGCCGCCCAACCGTTCGAGCACATCGCGCAAGGCATCGTGCGCAACTTCGGTGGCGGCGATCGGCACAATCGCGGCCTGGCGGCGCGGCAGCCCGACCGGGCGTTTGGATTTTGTCAGCGGCGCCTGCAGCAACCGGACCTCGATCACGGCCCGAAAGCCAAAATAGGCGTTCACGCGCTCGATCAGCTGCTCGGCGCGGTGCTGCAATTCCAGTACCCGCGGCCCCTCGACGCGCAAGATCAGTGTCGCCCCCTCGGCACCATTCCAGGGATTGTCGCCGCTGTCGGGCTCGCCGGCGCGCTTGGGCCAACGCAGGCGCTCGGGTGCCGTATAGGCAGCCAGCTCCGCACCGACAATGGCTGGCCAGTCGGTGAGAATGGCGGCCGCGGGAAACCCGAATTTTTCCATCGCGGTACGCGTCAGCTGTGGCACGAAACTGCCGACCGATCGCCCGATTGGCGCTTTGGCCATGCTTCAATCCCCCTCGGTAGCCCGCAAGCGCTTGGCAGTTCCCACCAGCGCCGGCCTCCCATACCATGACGGCGACGATTCGCTCTTTCGCCGCTGTTGGAGACATCGTGACCGATATCATCGAGCTTGACCGCGCCGCTACCGCGCCCCTGCCCTCGGCCGCCATCGTGCGGGCGCTGCTGGCTTGGTATGATCGCTCAAGGCGCGATCTGCCTTGGCGCTTTGCTCCCGGCAAACCCGCCGATGCCTACCGCGTCTGGCTGTCCGAGATTATGCTGCAGCAGACCACGGTCAAGGCCGTCATCCCCTATTATCAGACCTTTACCAACCGTTGGCCGACTGTGCAGGCGCTGGCGGCGGCCGATCGCGACGAGGTTCTGAGCGCCTGGGCGGGGCTGGGCTACTATACGCGCGCCCGCAATCTGCATGCCTGCGCCAGGGTCGTGGCCCGCCAATTGGATGGACAGTTCCCCGATGACCCGGCCGCGTTGGTGAAACTGCCTGGCATCGGCCCCTATACGGCGGCCGCCATCGCCGCCATCGCGTTTCAGCGCCGCGCCATGCCGGTCGATGGCAATGTCGAGCGTGTGGTGGCACGGTTGGCGGCGGTCGAGACGCCGCTGCCCGAGGCAAAACCGCAATTGAAACTGCTGGCCGAGAGCCTGACGCCAAAATCGCGCAATGGAGACTTCGCGCAAGCCATGATGGACCTGGGCGCCACCGTCTGCTCGCCGCGCCGGCCGTCGTGCATGATCTGCCCGTTGCGCGAGCATTGCCGGGCCCGCCGCACCGAGATCGCCGCCGAGCTGCCACGCCGGTCCGCAAAGCCCGAACGGCCGCTGCGCCACGGCGTGGCCTTTGTCGCCATCAGCGAGCGCGGCGAGATTTTGCTGCGGCGGCGTCCCGACAAGGGGCTGCTCGGCGGCATGACCGAGGTGCCCTCGACCGACTGGACTGAAAGCTGGCTGGCGGCCGAAGAGGCGCTGCGCTATGCGCCAGTCAAGGGCCGCTGGTTTCCGATGCCGGGCGCGGTGACACATACCTTCACGCATTTCCGGCTTGGCATGATGGTGTTCCGCGCCCACGTGCGCAATGATCCGGCCTTGACACTGTGGGCCGATCAACCTCATTGCCGCTGGGTGCATCGCGATGCTCTGGCGAGCGAGGCGCTGCCCTCGGTGATGCGCAAGATCATCGAGCATGCCCTGAACGATGTGACGTGAGGCGTTGATGCAGGACGTTGTGATTGCGCCCGAAAACCCGCGTCAGGACGACGTGATCGCACTGGTGCGGGCACTCGACAGCTATCACGAAGGGATGTACCCGCCCGAAGCCAACCACCATCTCGATATTGGGGCCCTGTGCGCTCCTGAAATCACCTTTCTGGTGGCGCGCCGTGGGCCTGAGATCCTTGCCATCGGAGCGCTCTGGCATCGGGCCGGGGAAAGCTTTGGTGAGGTCAAACGCATGTTCGTGCGCCCGCAAGCCCGTGGCCTTGGGCTGGGCGCGAACATGCTTGCCGCCATCGAACAACGTGCCCGCCATGCCGGGCTGGCCAAATTGATGTTGGAAACCGGCACCCTCAATGTCGAAGCGCAAAACCTCTACCAACGCGCCGGCTTCCAGACCCGCGGCCCGTTTGCCGACTATCCAGACCATGCGCTGTCAGTGTTCATGGAAAAAGCGCTGGCCTGAGGTTGCTTGACGTGGCAGCGCCCCCTATATGACCCGCAATGAGGAGCACCAGTCATGGCCATGCAAGCGGCTGACATCGAACGCCTGATCAAGGCCGGACTGCCCGACGCCACGGTCACCATCACTGACCTGGCCGGCGACGGCAATCACTATGCGGCAAACGTGGTCTCGGCGGCGTTTGCCGGCAAGCGTCGCGTGCAACAGCATCAGATGGTCTATGACGCGCTGGGCGGCCGCATGGGCGGCGAGTTGCATGCGCTGGCGCTGACCACCAGCACACCGGTGGACTGAGTTAACTTTCGGTATCAGCTTCACTCGCAAACCAATTTCGTCCTATATAGACCAATCAAAACCACATGGGCGCAAGGCCCGTAGCTATGGAGCCGCTATGAGCGATAGTCAAAACGTCCAGGATTTCATCCGCAAGACCGTCGCCGGTAACGACGTAGTGCTGTTCATGAAGGGCAACAAGACAGCGCCGCAGTGCGGTTTTTCGGGCCGCGTGACCCAGATTCTCACCACCATGGGGATTGATTTCAAGGACGTGAATGTGCTTGAGGACGCCAGCATGCGCGACGGCATCAAGGCCTTCACCAACTGGCCGACCATCCCACAGCTCTACGTCAAGGGCGAGTTCGTGGGCGGCTGCGATATCATCACCGAGATGTTCCAGTCGGGCGAATTGGAAGAGCTGGTGCACGAAAAGGGCATAAAGCACGTCCACCATCACGCGTGAGGGCAATAGGACGGGGTCACAAAACTTAATTCGGCCAACGCGGACGTCGGAGTTCGCGCCCGAGTCGGTCGCCAAATCGCGTATTGTGTCCTCAGTCGGCGCGGGGTTTCATGGCTGCTGCCGATAGATCGTTGCGGAGCTTGCTGCGGGCAACCGATGCCGCGCTCGCGCCCGAACCTGATCTGCCGACGTTGCGGTTGGTGGCGCTGCCACCAAGCATTGTTGTTGCCAATGCAGCGACCTCCGCGCTCCCGGCGCGCGAGCCGCGGGTCCGCATCGACTATGGCCGTTTCGTCCTCAATCTGATGATCGTGGCGGCCGGGATCTGCCTTTATCACGGCATCACCGAGCCGATCATCAAGCTGACGCAGATGTTCGTGTTCTCGGACACCCACTCGCTGGCCTCGGCGGTGCTGGCGCTCTATTATGATGGCGAGTGGTTCCTGGCCACCATCATCCTGATTTTCTCGATGCTGATGCCGATTGCCAAGCTGCTCTATCTGCTGGCGCTCGGGTCCTTGCCGCTGGACCATTTGCGGCAGCGCCATGGCTGGCTCAAGCGTCTGGAATGGTTCGGCAAATGGTCGATGCACGATGTGCTGATCCTGGCCCTGACGATCGTCTATCTGCGCGCCGAGGGTATCAGCAAGGCCGTTTCCATGCCCGGCGTGCGCTGGTTCGCGGCGGCCGTCATCCTGATCATGCTGGCCTATGGTTGGTTGAAGCGCACGGCGGGCAAGCCCAGCCAGCAGATTAAGGCGGCACGACTGCAGGCCATGAACGCGGAGGGTGCGCGCCGGCACAGCGAGCTTCGCCGCTTCCTGCTCGGGCTGCTTACGCTCACTGCGGTCGCCACCCTGGTGCTGGGCGTCACGCAGCCGGCGATCCAATTGACCAAACTCTATTTATGGACCGACCGGCATTCCATCCTGTCGGCGATCTACGCGCTCTATCTGGACAAGGAGTATTTTCTCTCCGGCCTGATCTTCCTGTTCTCGATCATCATTCCGAGCTGCAAATTGATCTACCTGCTGATCGTCTCGACGCTGGCCGCGCCCCGGCCATCGATGCGTGAACGCACCATCGAGCGGCTGGAGAGTCTGGGCAAATGGTCGATGATGGATGTACTGGTATTGGCGCTGATGGTGTTCTACGTCAACGCCAGTTCGATTGCCGACGCCACCGCGCTGCCCGGCGTCTATCTCTATTCGGCTTCGGTGTTTGTCACCATGATTGCCTATGCGTTGGCCAAGAGCGGCCTGCGCGGCAAGGTCAGCCCGGTACCGCCATCTGGTAGATCTGGTCGCCTCGCCTCACGTCCAGCCGCCAGACCCGCTGCGGCGTCTTGATGGCGCGCTGCAGATCGTCGACGTCTTTGATTCGGGCGCGGTTGACGCGAATCACGATGTCGCCAGGCCGGAAGCCGAGCCCCTGCGCGATCGAACCCGACTGCACTTCCAGCACAATCGCGCCGGCGGCATCGGCGCCGTTGGCAACCCGCCCGATGCTGGCCACCGAGACGTCCGACACCTTGGCGCCGTCGAATGGATGCGCGCCAGTCAGGTTCACGGCTTGGGGTTGCGGCGCCTCCTCCAATGGCAGATCGAGGCTGATCTCACGGCCCTGGCGCAGCACTTGCAGCCTGGCATTGGCACCGACGCCCTTGGTATCGAGCCGGTAAGCGAGCCCCGCCGGGTCCTCGACCAACTGCCCATCGATCCCTACGACGATGTCCTGCGGCGTCAGTCCGGCTTTGGCCGCCGGACCCTTGGGATCGACCTCGGCGACCAACACGCCCGATACTTTCTCCAGCTTCAGGGCCTGCGCGATCTCGTGCGTAACCGGGGACAAACTGGCGCCCAGCCAAGGCTTGGCGATGGCCTTGCCGCTGATGGCACTTTCCACAAATACCTTGACCAGATTGGCCGGGATGGCAAAGCCGATACCCTGCGAGCCGCCCGAACGCGATACAATCGCGGTGTTGATACCCATCAGTCGGCCGTTCATGTCGATCAGCGCGCCGCCGGAATTGCCAGGATTGATGGCGGCGTCGGTCTGAATGAAATACTGCGCATCGGCCGCATTGATGCCGGTGCGTGCCAGCGCCGAGACGATGCCGCTGGTCACGGTCTGGCCGACCCCGAACGGATCGCCGATCGCCAGCACCAGATCGCCGACCGCGATATCGTCGGAATTGTCGAACTCGAGATGCGGGAACTTGCGCTCGCGCGTGTTCATGCGCAGCACGGCCAGATCGAGCTTTTCGTCGCGCAGGATGATGCGAGCGTCGAACTCGCGCTTGTCGCCCAGCGCCACCCGGATTTCGGCATCGCCACCGCCCTTGACCACATGGTTGTTGGTGACGATCAGCCCGTCCTCGCTGACAATGACGCCCGAGCCCAGCGAGTTCTGCATCCGTTCCTGCGGCACGCCGAAATCGCCGCCGAAGAACTCGCGGAAGAACGGATCGTTGCCGAACGGCGAAACAAACTCTTTCACGCGGCGCGAGACATAGACATTGACCACGGCAGGCGCGGTGGCCTTGACCAGTGGCGCGAACGACAGTTGCATCTGCTGCCGGCTGTCGGGGAGCTTGGCGTCGGCGGCCAGGGCTGGGCAAGCCGTGGCTGTGCATCCGGCGACCACAATGCAACGTGAAACAGTCATCCAATTCATCAGAGCACGCCTAGTTCACTCGCCGCGATTTGCACGGTCGTAGCACACCTTGGGCAACGATTAGAATGGATCGATAGTGCCGCGGCGCCAGACGCTAGGAGCCCGTCCAGATAGCCATTGTAGCCATGGCGGCGGGGCGGTTTTGCGATCGTAACCCGCCTCAGGCGGGGTTTCCACCCCTGAACAGCTTGCAGAGGTTGTGTGCGGTGCAGATCATTGCCCATTCCGAGCGCAC
>JANLQJ010000385.1:0-2428 GCA_031367715.1 Hyphomicrobiaceae bacterium
ACGCCCGAGCGTTCGTTCTCCGATTTATTGAGAAGCTCGCGGGCGGCGGAAGCGACCACCGGATGAACCTTCGGCGCTTCGACTGTGCCGAGATGATTTGTCGTCAGCATGATCTTCAGCGCGCGATCGATCGAACGCGAGGGATCGGCGAGAAAGCTGGCGACGCGGGGAAACGTTTTCTCATTTTCGGCATAAAGCACATGCAGGATCGCGCCAACCAGCAGGGCATGCGCGGTTTTCTCCCAGTGATCCCGGCGTTCGCGCGCGCCCTCGGGATCGACCAGGATATCGGCGATGTTCTGCACATCGCGCACTTCGGCCGGTCCCTTGCGCACTTCCAGCAACGGATTGAAGCGCGCCGAGGCGGGGTTGGTGGGATCGAACAGCAGGGCATGAGAGAATTGCGACCGCCATCCGGCCGTGAGCTGCCAGTTCTCGCCCTTGACATCATGGATGACCGCCGAGCCGGTCCAGGTCAGCAGCGTCGGCAGCACCAGCCCGACGCCCTTGCCGGTTCGAGTCGGGGCAACGGCAATGACGTGTTCCGGCCCATCGTGCCGGAGGTAGCGGCCGTCGTAGGCGCCAAGCACGATGCCGCTATTGCCGAGCAAACCGGCTTTGGAGATCTCCGATTTGTCCGCCCAGCGGGCCGAGCCATAGGTTGTTAGATTTTTGTTTTGGCTGGCCCGCCGGGCGGCGCCCCCGAACGCGATGAGGCTGGAAAGAACACCGCCGCAGGCCGCAATCGCGCCAGCTTCGGCAAAAATGGTAGGAGCTTGTGCGTCAAAGGCAAGCCACCACGGGAACAGCTGCCACGGTTTGTAGACCGGCCATCCGGCGACCGAGAACCAGGACGTGCCGAGCGCTGGCTGATAGGCCAGCATGGCGGCGGCCCATTGGGTTGAGGCCCACAGGCAGCCCGTGGCCGCTACGGCTGAGGAGGCAACCTGCAACAGATAGGACGGGGCTCGATGCATCACTGATCTCCGTTCGGCGCTTGGCGCGATGACGGCATCAGGATGCAGGCGACTATTGTGCAAAGGGAATGGGGTATCGGGGGGAATGGTGGGACGTTTCGGGAACGGCGAGAAGATCGCGGGAAAGTTCCGATTGGATCGTCAGCGCACCCGCTCGGGCTTTCACTGACGATCCACGGCGGCGGCAGCTGTCTCACTCCGCTTTGTCCCGCTTACGCAGCAAACCGGGCGGCAGCCGTCAGTGGCCTTGCCGTATAGGCCGCTTGCGGAAACTGCAGGTAGCGCGGCGTCCAGGCTTCGACCTTGCTGCGGCCATCGCCCGCCAGCGCCATCTTGATGATGGTCTTTTTCTGGCTGCCGCCGTCGGTCAGATGGCATTTGGCGGCAGGTGCGCCGATGACTTCGGCCAACATTTCCGACACGGCCTCGCGGTCCTTCACAAGTTCGAAAAATGCCGCGTCAGGCTGCCAGTGCTTGGCGAGATCGACCTTGAGGATCGCGCCAAGCTCATCGATCAGCTGGGTGCCGGCGGCCAGCGTCTCGGCCATGACGACGGCGAGGAGTTCCAGGACATCCGCATCGGGAAGATCGAGCAGCCGGGCGAACACCGCCGCCGTGAACTCACCGTCGGGACGCCCCTGGACAACGGCGTTCGCCGTCTCATCCAGTCCAAGCAGCGCCGCCGCTTGCCGTTGCCGTTCGGCGAAGGCGGCCTGTGCGGGCAGCGCTGCGATGGCCTGACCGATGGCCGGATGGGATGGCCGCTGAGGTTCGGATTCCACCTGCCACCAGCGCCCGCCGCCGATGACGTGCGCCAGCATCAGCCGCAAGGCGATCTCCGGCGCGTCTGCGATGGCCAGCCGCACGGCGCTATGCCGGACCAGATCGACAAAGTTGGCCAGCGGCGCACTCATCTCGGGGCGGGGCGCTGGCGCGGCGGCCTCCGCGTGTTCCCCTTTATCCGAGGCAGGACGCCCCCGTCGCGCCTGGGTCTTGTGCAAAAAGCCCTTGTGCACGGTCACTTGTCCATCCGTTTCAACGTCGATGAAGACCGCGCCACCCTTGGCTTTCGATGCGGCTGCGTAGTCCCAGCTCTGGAAACGTTGATCCGGCGCGACGATGTGGACCTCGCTCCAACCCGCCGACAGCAACTGGTCGCGCTCCTCGGCGATGGCGGCATTCTGCAAGCGCCAGAATTCTTCCGGGTCGGTGAAATAGCGCTCGTCGCCGAACAGATCGGCCGTGACCGGCCCTTGATAGAGCGCCTCGTCGAACAGCGCGGCCTTGGTGGAAATCTCCGCCCCGCCGAGCAGCCATTATGCCGACCGCGTAATTATGCCGAGTGTGACGCGCTCACCAGTGCTAACGCGCGGGTAAAGGCATTCAACGCTCGGCATAACTGCGGTGGCCCGTTAGCTAGGTGCTGCCGGCGATGGCCAACATGGCGAGGA
>JANLQJ010000392.1:0-2339 GCA_031367715.1 Hyphomicrobiaceae bacterium
GGAGGAGCATCCCAGCGTCGCGGCTCGGTGGGCCGGGGTTTGTCTAAGTGCTCCGCAATTCGTACATCAACCGTCGTGTCATAGACCGTGAACTGAAAACGGCCGCAGTCATTATTCACCGTAACTTGAACACCTCGTCGTTGTGCCTGGAGCGCAAGCGTATTGACTATCGCGAGCGCCCGCTCGAGGGTGCCCGCGCTCACCTTCATGGGCGCTGACTTCCGGGTCGCAGCGAGAATTTGACCTTCCCTTAGAAACGCATGCCATTCCCAGCCGGAAACCTCATACACACCTCGCTTCGCATTTCTTTCCCTTTGTTCCGCCTCCCGTTTCATGATCGGGATTTTCTTGACGGCCGCACGCAACTGATCGCGCAGAGGGCGAATCTGAGGATGCCATTGACTCAATTGGTCTAGCAGTTTGTTGAAATTTTCAATGAATTGAGGGCGGGCAATGTACGGCGGCGACTTTTTTGTGGATCGATTGCGGGTAACGTGCGCGTCTTCGGTGATTTGCACTTCCGCAACTGCGTTCGCACCGTTGTTTAGGCGCGAATTGCAGTTGCAGACGTACCTCTCCCGTCTATCCGCTCCCCGCCATCGCCTGCGCCGCAAACAGCTTCGGCAACCGGCGCAAATTGGCGACCAGCATCGACAACGTAAAGACATCGCTGACTTTGCGCAGGCCGCGCAACTTGACCTGACGAATTGTCGCGCCATGCTGCTTGCCATCGCCGAACAAAGTTTCAATCAGCTTGCGCGTGACCTGGCTGATCCCGTAGCCTTCGTGCCGTGTCGTCCGCCCGTCGATCCGACTCTCCCGCTTGACCCGTTTGCCGGTGCGCGTGTCGTATTCATAGGTGTTCTGCGCCACATGCGGCGTCACGTTGAGCTCGCGACAGTTGCGCACGAAGTCCTCGGTGTCGTAAGCCTTGTCCGCACCAACCGTCTTGCGCTGCTCGCCGGGCAACGCCGCCAGCATGGCGAGGGCGGCGGTGCGTTCCGCCGTGCCCGTGGCCTGCGTCAGCCGCGTGTCCACTGCGAGCTTGCTGCGATTGTCCATCAGCACATGCCCCATGAACGACGGCAGTGCCTCGGCTTTCTTCGACTTGGTGTACAGCTGCGACTCCGGGTCGCTGGTACTGGTATGCGTCGCATTGCTGCGCTTCTGCCGCTTGAAATCCACTTCGGGGTTGCTCTTGCTGCCGGTCTTGTCGGGTGGCGGGCCGTCCTTGGGCACCACGCTTTTGAGCGAGGCCCAGGCCCGGATCAGCGTGCCGTCCACACTGAAATGCTCGGCCGAGAGTAGCTTGGCGTCCGCCGCCTGTTGCATCACGCGCCCGAACAAGCCCCTGATGGTGTCATGCTCGATCAGGCGGTCGCGATTCTGGGTATAGGTGCTGTGATCCCACGCCCTATCTTCCATCCCCAGCCCGACAAACCAGCGGAACAACATGTTGTAGCCCAGTTGCTCGCACAACAGTCGTTCACTGCGGATCCCGTACAGCGCTTGCAATACCAGCCCGCGCAACAACCACTCCGGCGGCACCGAGTACCGGCCACGCTCGCCGTACATCGACTCGAACAGCACGTCCATGTCACGCAGCGCCACATTGAGGATGTCCCGAATCGGGATCAGCGGATGCTTCGCAGGCACGTAATCCGCGGTCTGCTTCACGATGAACAAACCTTCCTGGGTTACGTCCGCTCCGCGCATCGCAACTACTCCGAGGTCTCCAACGTGACAACTTCACTGACCATGAACAACTCAAGAAGTGCGCAACAGTTCATGATAATTTCAACAAACTGCTAGGTTCATTGGGACTGAATATGACGCCTGATTGGGCTGCGCTCGTCCGCGCCGGAGCGCAACGATAAGGGCGCGCAGCCAAGTGCATCGCATTACGGCGCGATGCGTTCCATGCCTTTGTCTTTCATTACCATGCCCGCCTCCGGGGTCCGGAGGAATTCAATGAGCGCCTTAGCCGCCTCTGGTTCCTTTGTGCCAGTAGCGATTGCCGCCGTGAAAAAAGCGGAACTTTCTAGCCCTTCGGGTATAGGCCCCGCCAGCTCGGCGCCAAGCACCGGCAGGATGTTGCTGATGAAGGTAAA
Source organism: Hyphomicrobiaceae bacterium (assembly GCA_031367715.1). Classification (GTDB taxonomy): domain Bacteria; phylum Pseudomonadota; class Alphaproteobacteria; order Rhizobiales; family Hyphomicrobiaceae; genus JANYHF01. Next base: position 2,112 of record JANLQJ010000392.1, read on the forward strand.
GCCCAGCTCGGCCTCCCCATCGGCAACGGCCTGTATCACGTGCCCGCCTTTCTGCAGCTTGGTCTTCGCTTTCATCTCTGCAGCGATACCCAGACGCTGGAAAAGATTTTCCAGATAAACGCGCGTCGCTCCTTCGTCGCCATAAGCAATAGATTTCGCATTCAGCAACGTCCGCTTAAATGCGTCCACAGAACTGATATCAGGCTTGGAAGCGCCGGCCCGTACAGC
>JANLQJ010000398.1:0-10942 GCA_031367715.1 Hyphomicrobiaceae bacterium
ACCACCGTCCGTCCCGCGCCTTGCAGCTCCTCGGATTTTGCTCCGAGTGCGCCCAGATCGATGTTGTTTTCGGTCATCAGTCGTTTGTTACCGAGCAACGCTGGCTTGCCGTCGACATCGGCCTTGGCGCCTTTGCCTTCGATATTGGTGAAGCCGGTTGCCTTGGGCACCGTGAGTTTGCTGGCCCGGCGCACAATCGCTTGAGCCAGCGGATGGTCGGATCCGGCGTCAACGCTGGCTGCGAAAGCCAAGAGCTGCGCCTCGGTGGCGCCGTCGGCGACCACCAGGTCGACCACCTCGGGCTTGCCCATCGTCAGTGTACCGGTTTTGTCAAAGATGACGATGTCGAGCTTGGTCGCATCCTCGAGCGCCGAGGCGTTCTTGAACAGGATGCCGTTCTTGGCGCCGAGGCCCGTCCCGACCATGATCGCCATCGGTGTCGCCAACCCGAGCGCATCGGGGCAGGCAATCACAAACACGGTGATCATCAGGCCAAGCGCGAACAGCAACGGCTGGCCGAGCAGAAAGAACCAGACGCCGAATGTCAGCAGGCCGACGACAATTGCGGCCAGCACCAGCCACTGGGCTGCCCGATCGGCAAGAAGCTGTGACGGCGCCTTGGAGTTCTGCGCTTCCTGCACCAACTTGACGATCTGGGCGAGCGCGGTATCGGCGCCGACCTTGGTGGCGCGATACTGGAAGGTGCCGCTCTTGTTGATGGTGGCGCCAATCACCGCATCGCCGGCCTTCTTTTCCACCGGCATGGATTCGCCCGTGAGCATGGATTGGTCGACCAGCGAAGCGCCTTCCAAAATCGTGCCATCGACCGGGATCTTGTTGCCCGGCCTGATCACGATGGTATCGCCGGCGACCACCTCGGCCGTCGGAACTTCGACTTCCTTGCCGTTGCGCAACACGTTCGCTTTGGGTGGCGCCAAATCCATCAGTGTCCGGATGGCCTCGGATGCGCCGGCTCGCGCGCGCATCTCAAGCCAGTGACCGAGCAGGATGAAGACCAGCAACAGCGCCGACGCCTCGTAGAATTGCTGGCCACCGTAAAAGAAGGTCGAGCCGACGCTGAACAGGTAGCCTGTGCCGACCGAGAGGACGACGAGGACCGCCATATTGGCGACGCCAACCCGGAGTGCGCGATAGGCGGCGACGATGAACGGCCAGACCGGATAGAGGATGGCGCCGCTCGCCAGAACGAACAGTACGAGATCAAGCCGCAGACCGAACGGCGGTTGGACCTTGATGAAATCCATACCCATCGGCGACAGGAAGAAGATCGACACGGTGAAACCGAGCGCGATAAAGAAGCGATTGCGCATGTCGCGCACCATTGCCTGCATGTCGACGCCTGCACCGTGGCCCATCTCCTGCGCCATGGCATCCGTCTTTCCCCCGCCATGATCCTTGTGAAGCGCCAAGGCGCCGGCCGGTTCGTGCCCTGTCCGGCCCGGCATCGAGTGCTCCTGACAGATATGTTTGGGTAGAGCTTCGCCAGCGCAATGAAAGCCGCATTCCTTGATCGCCGCTTGCAGGTTGCCGAGGTTTGTCTTGGCCGAATCGTAATCCACTGTCGCCAAACCATTGACAGGATTGACCGAAACGGCACCAACACCCGCTACCCGCTGGAGCTGCTTCTCAATACCTGGCGCTCCGAGCACGGAGAACAGATCGCCGACCTCGAGCGTACTAGTGGTCATGGCTGCTGTCCTTCCGCCTGGTGAGCGAGTTGCTGTCAATAGCCCTCGAAACGTGTGTGCGGTTTGGTGCAACCGGAGAGGTCATCCGTTCGCTTCTCGACACCGGCACTAGATAGCAGCGATAACCCGCTTCAACTTTTCAGTAACTGATTTGGCAATCTTCATGAGCACTGGATTTCCCACATGCTCCATGGTTACTTCCGGGTTGATGGCCGCGACGCTGATCTGGCCCTCTCCAAGGTCTTGCACGATCACATTGCAAGGAAGCATCGTTCCAATCTTGTTATCGACCGTCAAAGCTTGGTGCGCCAGTGTAGGATTACACGCGCCAAGAATCCGATACTCACGAAAATTAATGTCGAGCTTCTTCTTCATCGTCGCCGTGACATCGACCTCGGTGAGAACCCCAAAACCCTCGGCTTTGAGTGATTGGGTGACACGATCTATAGTTCCGGAGAATCCACCGTTTACGGTTTTTTCGATATAGTACTGCATGAGAAAACCTCATCATCGTTGACGTCAACGCTCTGGGAAATCGTGTACAACGGCCTATCTGTGCCTCAGTCCGAATTACGAATTTCGGCCGCGCCTTGCAAGGAACACGATGCCAACGACGATCACCAGCAGGAGAATAATGCCTCCCCCACCAAAGCCGTTCATTCCCCAGCCCATGCCCCAACCATCGTTTCCGTTCATCATTTTGGCACTCCACGATATTGCATTCAGTTCGTCGTATGGTCACGAGGCTGCACCAGATTGTCATCCCTGGAACATCAGCTGCAACAACTACCCTTCGCTGACTGGCCATGAGCATCACCGCTCGCATCCACACCATAGCCCGCGCTCGTGATGGCCGATTTCAGCTTGTCAGGTGAGGTTGCTATTTCATCGTATTGCACCGTGGCCTCGCCAGTGGAAACGGAGACCTTCACGTCGCCGACCCCGGCAACCGATTTCAGCGCCTTTGTGACTGTGCTGGCGCAGCCGCCACAGGTCATCCCTGTCACATTGAGGTTTTCCGTTTGCATGATTTTTATTCTCTCCTCGAAATGTTGGTTGATATTGCGAAAAGGGACATCAGGCAGCTGTTGCGCCTTGATCTACGTCAAACGGCATTCCACGACGGCGGCGATCGACCTCGTAGCAGGTTCAAAATCCTGCCAGCGGGCCCAAGCCGTAGGCTCCGAACGCCTTTGGCAAATCAACTGTTGTGGAACCAAACGCAGGAACCGGGCGTTTGGTTCCATTTATCGATCGTGACAGCACGTTGTCGCATGCGGCAGCTGCACATGCCGTGGTGTCGGGCATCCCTGAACCCGCCACACCCGGACCATGTCTTGGGTTTCGGTCATTTCGCTACATCCGCTGTTTCTTGAAACACCATCCAAACCAGAAACATGGACATCACCGCGCCGCCAAAGCAGAATACCGATACATAGGCGTAGATGAAGAATGTATAGGTGACGGCGACGACACCGATCAAAAGACCGCCGAAAAACCTCAGTTTCCGGTTCGATGAGATAATGAGCGGAAGAATTACGATCATAAGATAAATCAGATATGTCATCTCGCGCGGAATTAGAGCGTCGAGTAGCACCGTGTCTTGGTAGCTGACCGCATAGTTGTAAAATCGAGTTATCAACCATCCCTGATGCGTGAAATACGGAATGTACTGAATGCCGGCCAGCATCGCGCCAGAAATTACAAACATCAGATAGAGCGAGCGGCGCTGCTGCGGCTCCAGGAAATAGGTCGAGAAAGGTACCCAGACCGGCCAAGCAAAATACGAAAAGAACATGTAAGCCAAAGAAGATGTCTCCACCGCAGACGGGTGGTTTGCCCGGCCCGCCATCCACACGGAGCCTTCGGAAAGCTGCTGAAGGCCAAACAACAGAGGCAGTGTGGCTATCGGCAGATAGGTCAAGTTCCTGCGGACGGCCCGCTGCATGGCGACACCCCCGGCAGGCAGGAGCGCCGCCGCGGCGGCGAAGCTTGCTTCAGCGGAAAAACACATAGCGCCCCGAACCACTCAAACGGCTTATAAATGGTCGTCAAACTGTCCGCCGAGTAGCCGCGTCATGGTGACCCTCGCGACGGCAGGCTCCGGCGATGCGCCACTCAGCACCCGTGCTTGTGCGGGGGTCCATTCCTGTCGGTTGGTGCGGATCCGTGCCTAACATGATCCATCGCATTGCCCCCAGGTGCAGGGTCAGCGGAGGCGCCAACGCTCGGCACGCTGGCAATTGGGCCGGCGCCCGGTGTGTTTTTCATATCATCCTTGTCCAGATTGCTCGGGCCATCTGGACGATTCCGATTGTGCCCACCGTGTCCGCCATGCATGCCATGGCCAAACAAGTGCATGGCGATGAAGGCAACGCCCATTGCAATCCAAATCCAGTTGCTCTGTAGCCATTGCATGTGTCGTACCTCTGTCGGTTGCAGCCAGCCGCACCTTGCAGCAGACCTCCACTATTCTGCGGCGACTTGCAGCACGGGACGAAGCGATGGCGGCGAGCGCAGTGCATCTTCCCGTTCGGCGATGTAGTTGCGTGTGACCGGCACGCTATCGATCCGCTTTGCCAGTTGGATCTGGAACACCATCAGCCCGCCATGCCGGAAGCCGGCCTCGGAACCGGCGAGATAGAACTCCCACATCCGGCAAAAGCGCTCGTCGTAGATCGCTGCGGCCTCGGCGCGGCGCGCCATGAACCGCTCCCGCCAAGCCTTCAACGTCTCGGCGTAGTGGAGCCTGAGTATCTCGATATCTGTGACGATCAGTCCGGCGCGTTCGATGGCAGGAAGCACTTCGGAGAGCACTGGCGTGTAGCCTCCAGGAAAGATGTACTTGGTAATCCACGGGCTGTTGACGCAAGGACCGGTCATGCAGCCGATGGAATGCAGCACCATCACTCCATCATCAGCAAGCAGGTTCGCTACCTTGGCAAAGAAGGCGTCGTAACAGCCCAAGCCGACGTGCTCGAACATACCCACCGAAACAATCCGATCAAACTGTCCCGAGACCGCGCGATAATCCTGCAACTGGAACTCGACCGAACCCGCGATGCCTTTTCGGGCAGCCCGCGATTGCGCGACGCCGATTTGCTCTTGCGATAATGTGACCCCGGTCACGTCGGCTCCACAGTGTTTTGCGAGATAGATCGCAAGACCACCCCAGCCGCTGCCGATATCGAGCACGCGATGGCCGGGTTCAACCAGCAACTTGGCGGCGATATGCCGCTTCTTAGCCAGCTGCGCGTCCTCGAGGCTCTGATCGGGATATTCGAAATAGGCGCAGGAATACTGACGATCCGTATCAAGAAATAAATCGTAGAGCCGTCCGTCCAAATCGTAATGATGGGCGACGTTGCGCTTCGAACGGTCAGCGCCATTGCGTTGCTGCACGCGGCGCAGGGCCATGCGCAGGCGCTCATGGATCTTGATCAATTGAACCGGAGGCTGAAGCGCCAAATTCCGTGTTGCCAATTCGAGTACGTCGTAGATCGTGCCGCGCGTCACCTTCAAACGGCCGGCCATGAACAACTCCCCGAGCGCCAGTGCCGGGTTCAGGACGAGACGAAGTTCGGCGGCGTGATCGGCAAAGCGGATTGCCAGAGGAATGCCCGCTGCCTTGCCGATCATGTGCCGTCCACCCGCCGCCGTGGTGACCTCGATGCCGCCTTCAACGAAGAATTGCTCAAGGAAGTTGATTAGAAGGCTGCTCATATCACTCACTGTGTTTGTGGATGTAGCGCGCGAGGGGTTAAGACGAACTCTGGCCTATGATTTCTTCGCAAGTTGCTCTAACGGGAGGCAGGCGGCGATCAGGCGCTCAAGCTGAGATGATGACCTTCAGCGCTTTGGTATTGGCGGCGTGGCCGAAGGTCTCCTAAGCCTCGAGAATGCTATCGAGCTTGAAACGATGCGTGATCAGCAGCTTCGGGTCGATCTTTGTTTGCCGCCACGGTTTTGAACAGCATCGGGATGGTGACGGTGTCGACCAGGCGCGTGGTGATGGCGATGTTGCGATCCCACAGCTGTTCGAGATGCAGATCGACTTTCGTTCCGTGCACGCCGATGTTGGCGATTGTGCCGCCTGGTGCGATTAGCTGCTGGCACAGTTCGAAGGTCGCGGCGATGCCGACGGCCTCGATCGCCGTATCGACCCCGCGCTTGGCGGTCAGTTCCATGACCGTTTCGGCGGCCTTGCCATTGGCGCTGTTGATGGTCCTGGTGGCGCCGAAGCGCTTGGCCACGGCAAGCCGGTAGTCATCAAGATCGATCATGATGATCTCGGCCGGGGAACAGAACTGCGCGGTGAGGAGAGCGGCGAGCCCGATTGGTCCAGCGCCGACGATGGCGACGGTGCTGCCCGGCTGCACCTTGCCGTTGAGCACACCGCACTCAAAGCCGGTCGGCAGGATGTCGCTTAGCATCACCAGCGCTTCTTCATCTGCACCATCGGGGATGTGGTAGAGGCTCATGTCGACGAACGGCGTTCGGACAAACTCGGCTTGCGTGCCGTCAATTGTATTACCGAGTATCCAGCCGCCGTGGAGACAGTGCGAATACATCTGCTCGCGGCAATACTCGCATTTGCCGCAGGCGCTGACGCAAGAGATGAGCACCCGGTCACCGGCCTTGAAGCCGGTGACGGCGCTGCCGACCGCCTCGATGACGCCAACGCCCTCATGGCCGAGAATGCGACCGGGCTTGCAGGTCGCGACGTCCCCCTTGAGGATGTGCAGGTCAGTGCCGCATATGGTCGTTTTCGTCATCCTGACAATGGCGTTGGTCGCCGCAGTTATCTCCGGCTTGGGGCGCTGCTCCAGCGATTTCTTGCCTAGACCTAGATAGACGAGGGCTTTCATGGATCGCGTCCTTGATATTGGAGAATGCGCGCGCAATCGCGAACACGCCCCTTCCGGGCGAGCCGCTGCAAATCAGTGCTGGAACTGGTGGACGGCGATGAACTGTCGGAAGGGTCGGATTGCCCGTAGACACCACAACGCCTTGAGGGGGCAAATGGTTCCGAACTGCGCGACTCAGGTCCTCGCCGGGGGAAATGACGCAACGGCTTGTGTCAACAATTCCCAGCTGTGGCGAGCGATCTGTTCGTCTTCCTGTGCGGTGAGAACCAGCACCAGGCAGCGCGAGGCTGTGTTGCTTATCGGGTTGGTCATGGAGCGATTGCGGGCCGCATCGAGGCTGACGCCAAACCATGACAACCCGCTGCTGATCGCGTCGCGGGCTTTCGCGTCATGTTCTCCAATGCCGCCGGTGAAGACCAGCATGTCGACGCCGTTAAGTACCGCAATCATGGCCGCGATCTGTTTGCGGATTGAGATGCAGAACATATCGATCGCAAGCCGTGCGTCTGCATTGACGGGAGCAGCCTCGCGTAAACGGCGCATGTCGCTGCTGACGCCGGAAATTCCCAATAGGCCCGAGCGGTGATTGATCAGATCACCCAGCATTGTCGCATCAAACATCCGTTCACGCATCAGATAGAGCAGCACGCCCGGGTCGAGATCGCCACCGCGCGTGCCCATGATCACGCCACCGGACGGGGTCAATCCCATGCTGGTGTCGATCGATCTGCCATCTTTCACAGCGGTGACGCTGGCGCCATTGCCGAGATGAGCGATGACGATGCGGTTTGGCATCGGTTGCCCGAGTTGACGCAGGATCGACTCGTAGGACAGGCCGTGAAAGCCGTAGCGTTGAATGCCTTCGGCTCGCAGCTCCTTTGGAATTGGCAGGACCCGTGCGACGTCCGGCAATCCCGCGTGGAAGGTGGTGTCGAAACACGCGACCTGTGGAACACCCGGAAATAACTCTTTCGCGGAGCGGATAACCGATAGAGCTGCAGGCATATGCAGCGGCGCGAATGCAGTAGCGGCTGCAAGTTGCGCAAGGACAAAATCGTCGATGAGGCAATGCTGCCGCAGTTTCGGTCCACCATGGACGATGCGATGCCCGATGGCGGCTGGCGCCGGCATTTTGGTGTCGATGAGAAGTCTGCCAAGGCGGTTGATCGCTTCGGCCTGATTTTGAAAGGTTATCGCTTCGGAGCGCAGCGTGGTTCCGCGACCGTCTTGTGCACGGAACGTACCTTTCTTGTCGCCGGCCGATGTGGCTTCGCCAGAGGCAAGCGTTTCCAACGATGAAGATCTGGCGCGATACAATCCGAATTTCAGCGACGACGAACCGCTGTTCAGCGTAAGCACATCCAGACCTCGTTCGGCATCGGTCATGCGGCTTTCCGGTGCAAAGTCACGCCGGCAAGGCCCATCGCCAGTCACGGACCTCCGGCATGTCGTCGCCATGCTCGCAGATATATTGCTTGTGACGTTCGATGGTGGTCCAGTAGCGGGCCGTCGCCGCGCCCACCTGATCGCTGAACCGAGGTATCCGCTTGATGGCGTCCAGTGCAAGCTGATAACGATCAAGGTTGTTCAGTACGACCATATCGAACGGCGTCGTGGTGGTGCCCTCTTCTTTATAGCCGCGCACATGAATATTGTCATGATTGTGCCGCCGGTATGTCATCTTGTGAATGAACGCCGGATAACCGTGGAAGGCAAATATCACCGGTCTGTCTTTCGTGAACAGGGCATCGAATTCGTGATCAGCAAGGCCATGCGGATGTTCGGTCCGGGGCTGCAGCGTCATGACATCCACCACATTGACGACGCGGATGCGGATATCGGGGACATAGGTGCGCAGCAACGTCACGGCGGCGAGTGTCTCAAGCGTGGGCACATCGCCGGCGCAGGCCATCACCACGTCGGGATCGCCGGCATCGTTGCTGGCCCATTGCCAGACTCCGGCTCCCGCGAGGCAATGGCGAACCGCCTCATCGATATCAAGCCACTGCCATTCGGGTTGTTTGCCGGCAATGATCAGGTTGATGTAGTTGCGGCTGCGCAAACAATGATCTGCTACGGATAAGAGGCAGTTTGCGTCGGGTGGCAAATAGATACGTACCACGTCGGATTTCTTGTTGGCGACAACATCGATGAAGCCAGGATCCTGGTGGGAAAAGCCGTTGTGATCCTGGCGCCAGACGTGGGACGTAAGCAGATAGTTCAGCGATGCGATCGGCTTGCGCCATGGAATGGACCGCGTGATCTTGAGCCACTTGGCGTGCTGGTTGAACATCGAATCGACGATGTGGATGAAAGCCTCGTAGCACGAGAACAGACCGTGGCGGCCGGTGAGCAGATAACCTTCGAGCCAGCCTTCGCACAGATGTTCGCTCAGCACCTCCATGACGCGACCGTCAGCACTGAGATGATTGTCGCCCGCTTCGATACCGGCCATCCAGGCCTTGCCAGACACCTCGAAAACGGCTTCGAGCCGGTTGGACGCGGTCTCGTCCGGGCCGAAAATCCGGAAGTTGGACTTGTCGAGATTGAGTTTCATGACATCGCGCAACAGGGTGCCCAATACTCGCGTGGCTTCAGCCTTGACGCTTCCGGGCTTGAGCACGTCCACGGCGTAATCACGAAACTGCGGCATCGATAGCGGCTGCAAAACCTGCCCGCCATTGGCGTGTGGATTGCTACCCATCCGGCGCTGGCCTGTCGGCGCGAGCGCGGCAAGCTCCTCGCGCAATTGTCCCCGTTCATTGAACAACTCCCGTGGCTGATAGCTCATCAGCCAGTCTTCAAGCTGCTTGAGGTGCTCGGGTTTCTTGAAGTCGGCGATAGGAACCTGATGGGCGCGCCAGGTGCCCTCGACCGGTTTGTCATCGACGAATTTTGGGCCCGTCCAGCCCTTGGGCGTACGCAAGACGATCATCGGCCAGCGCGGACACTCTGGGCTTTCTCGTGTCGTGCGGGACCGCGCGGCGCTCTGAATGGTACGAATTTCGGCCAGGATCACATCGAGCGTGCCCGCCAGGGATTGGTGGACCAGCGCCGGATCGTCGCCCTCGACGAAATGCGGATCATAGCCGTAGCCGCGCAACAACTCCGTCAGCTCCTGACGGCTGATGCGCGCCAGCACCGTGGGATTGGCGATCTTGAAGCCGTTGAGATGAAGGATTGGAAGAACCGCGCCGTCGCGTCCCGGATTCAGGAATTTATTCGAGTGCCAGCTGGTGGCGAGCGCGCCGGTTTCTGCCTCGCCGTCGCCGACCACGCAGGCAACGATCAGATCGGGATTGTCGAACGCGGCGCCAAAGGCATGCGCCAGCGAATAGCCCAATTCTCCGCCTTCGTGGATCGAACCAGGCGTTTCCGGCGAAACGTGACTGGGAATGCCACCAGGCCATGAGAACTGGCGAAACAGCCGCAACAAGCCGATCCGGTTGCGCTCGACCGCCGGATAGTGCTCCGTATACGATCCCTCAAGATAAGTATGCGCCACGATGCCCGGACCGCCATGACCCGGTCCAATGACATAGATCATGTTCAAGTCATTGTTTTTGATCAGCCGGTTGAGATGGACAAAGAGCAGGTTCAGCCCAGGCGTCGTGCCCCAATGCCCCAGTAAGCGCGATTTCACATGCTCGAGGCGCAGCGGAACTTCAAGCAACGGATTGTCTTGCAGATAGATTTGCCCAACCGAGAGATAGTTCGCGGCGCGCCAATAGGCGTGCATTTTGTCCAGCAAATCGGGCGACAACGGATCCGGCATCAGCGTTCCCCGTGATGGATTTCTGCTCGCTCGCGATTCGAAGCGAGATCAAAGGAGCACTCTAGCCAGTAGATCCGTAAGGCCTGACCCCGCAACCGCGCTCAAAGCCACAACGCGGGCCACCAGGAAAAGTTCCGCAAGTCTCAGACTTGCAGCGTTGGCTACACTGACGCAATGTCCTCCAACCATCCGCCGGTAAAGCCCGCCCGCCGCAGACCCGTTTGAATATGCGGACAGCCGCGCATCAAGCGCCACAGCATGTCGCTGCGGTAGTTCTCGATCATCAGCACGACAGGGCCCTCGTTGAGCCCGAAGTGCCAAGGAGAAACCCACCAGCCGAAAGGATTGCCAGGTTCGCCCGGATGGGTGGGGTTGAAGGCAGCCTTGAAGCCATAGGCGTTGGCCTTCTTCAACTTGCCCTGATGGATGCAGAAGTGGATAGCAGGCAACACAATGTCGGGCGCGAACGGCAAGGACGCGACCACGGCCCACGGCGCCAGGGTGCCGTCGTCTGGCCCATAAGGAACGCCACGCCCGACGTAGTCGAAAAAGCTGCGCTCGACCCCCTCCAGCTTGAGCGTTTCCGGCCC
>JANLQJ010000018.1:0-4597 GCA_031367715.1 Hyphomicrobiaceae bacterium
GCGGCCCTTGCGCCGCCCCTTGTCGATCAGGCCACGTAGGGTTCCAAACAAATCGGGAGCGTTCTGGATTTCATCGAGAATCACGAGCTTGTCCTCGTGCGCCGATAGATAGAGCGCCGGGTCGGCGAGCTTGTCGCGGTCAGCCGGGTCCTCAAGGTCGAGGTAGATTGAAGGGTTCGCTTCGGCTATTGCGAGCGCCAAGGTGGTCTTGCCGACCTGGCGTGGCCCGAGCAGCGCGACGGCTGGTTGGGACTGAAGGTCAGTGCGGATTTGGGCTTCGAGCCGGCGTTTGAACATCCTTGCATATTTAACGTGATGTATTCATTTTGCAAGGGAAACAGCCTCTGAAGCGGGCCCAGCGAGTCGAACGATGAACAAACAAGCGCCCGAGGAGGAAATCGCTGCCGTCCGGCGTGACTTGGCAGCACTTGAGGCTGAGCGGCGCCGGCTGGTGGACAGGCTGGGTCAACTTCAGAAGGCGGTAGGCAAGCCAACGACATCCGAGCCGGTCAAGCCGACAATTGGGAATGCGTCGTCAGCAACGGAGAAGGTGGCGCTGTTTCGCCGCCTCTTTGGCGGCCGAACCGACGTATTTCCTACACGGTGGGAAAATCAGAAATCGGGAAAGTCCGGATATGCGCCCGCCTGTTCCAATGAATGGATCAAGGCCGTCTGCGGTAAGCCGCAAGTGAGATGCGGCGAGTGTCCCAACCAGGCCTTTATTGCCGTGTCGGCCGAGGTGATCGAAGGCCACCTCAGGGGCGAGGACCGTGTCCGCCCCAATCGCCGGAACTCTGTGTTTGTTGCGGGCGTCTATCCGTTGTTGTTTGACGATACCTGCCAATTTCTGGTCGTGGATTTCGACAAGCGGGATTGGTCCGTCGACGCCCTGGCCTTCATGGACGCCTGCAGACAGTTCGAGATCCCGTGCGGACTTGAGCGGTCGCGATCCGGCAAGGGCGGCCACGTTTGGATGTTCTTTTCAGAACCGGTGCAGGCCACGGACGCGCGACGGCTTGGAACACTGCTGCTGACCTGGACCATGAACCGGCGGCCAGAGATTGGTTTTGACTCCTATGACCGCTTGTTCCCAAGCCAGGATGTCCGGCCGAGCGGCGGGTTCGGCAATCTGATTGCTCTGCCATTGCAGCGCGAGGCGCGTGAGAACGGCAACAGCGTCTTCGTCGACGACAGTTTGATACCCTATGAAGATCAGTGGTCGTTTCTTTCCGGTTTGCAACGCCTGTCGCTTCAAGATGTCGCCATTGCGATTGCCAAGGTCGAAGCCGACACGCCTGGCGGGGCCACCGGCGTGCGCCTTCCTGTCGATGACGAAAATGCCGACCAGCCTTGGAAGATGACTCCGTCTCGACGGCGTCAGCGCCCGGCGATCGAGGGGCCGATGCCCAAGGCGATCAAGATCGTCCTTGCCGACCAGATCTACATTGATCGAAACCAAGTCCCGTCGTCGCTGGTCGCCGAACTGGTCCGGATCGCCGCGTTTCAAAATCCCGAATTCTATCGCGCTCAGGCGATGCGGATGTCGACGTTTGGCAAGCCCCGCATCATTTCGTGCGCCGAACTGCACCCCAATCATGTTGGTTTGCCGCGCGGCTGTCTCGATGAGGCGTTGGACAGGCTCCGAGGTCATGGCATCGAACCAATCCTGGCGGACGAGCGACAGTCAGGAGAGACACTCGATTTGACGTTCCTGGGAACCCTGCACGACGTGCAATCGGCAGCAGTCGTGGCGCTCGAACCCCACGACTATGGCGTTCTGGCCGCCACGACGGCGTTCGGCAAGACCGTGGTGGCGGCCAAGATGATCGCATCGCGAGGCTGCAACACTCTGGTGTTGGTGCATCGCCGCCAGTTGGTCGAACAATGGCGTGAACGTCTGAAAACATTCCTGACGGTCAAGGATGGGGATGTCGGCATGATCGGCGGCGGGAAGCGGCGTCCGACCGGCCGCATCGATATTGCCTTGATTCAGAGCCTCGTGCGCAATGGCGAAGTTGACGACATTGTCGGCAACTATGGCCATCTTATCGTCGACGAATGCCATCACCTTTCGGCGGTGAGCTTTGAACTGGTTGCCCGTCGCAGCAAAGCTCGCTACGTGCTCGGATTGTCGGCGACCGTGGCTCGTAAGGACGGTCATCACCCGATCATTTTCATGCAATGCGGGCCGGTGCGCTATCGGGTCGATGCCAAGGCTCAAGCGGCAACGCGCGCCTTCTCGCACACCGTCAAATTGCGCGAAACTGGATTCCGGCTGCCACCAGAGCTGGAGATGGGCGGACCACCGCCGATGTCGTCGGTCTACGCAGCATTGGCGCGCAACGAGAAGCGCAACGACATCATATTCGACGACGTCCTGAAAAGCATGAAAGACGGTCGCCGGCCCGTGATTCTGACCGAACGTCGCGACCATCTCGACGCCCTCCGAATCCGGTTCGAAAAATTCACCCGCCACCTCGTGGTGCTTTATGGCGGCATGAGCGCAGAAGAACGCCGCGCATCGGAAGAAGGTCTGAAGCGGCCCGACACTGAAGAACGGTTGGTCCTGGCGACCGGCCGCTATCTCGGCGAAGGGTTCGACGATGCGTCACTCGACACGCTGTTTCTGACCATGCCAATATCGTGGAAGGGTACGCTGGCCCAATATGTTGGCCGCCTGCACCGTGAGCATCACGCCAAGCGCGAGGTCATTGTGTATGACTACGTCGATTTGAGCGTGCCAATGCTGGCACGGATGGCGCTGAAGCGACAGGCGGGGTATCGGAGTCTGGGGTATGAGGTGGGTGGATATGATGATTCGACGGAATCTCTTTCGAGATACGTATGAAGGCAGGCCCTCGATGCACCATATCTGCGACGCAGCACTTGGATCTATCTTGAACAAGCGACTAGTTGGACTGCAAGTACGGCACGACTATCACGTCCTCTTCCGGCTAACGAAACAATAGATAGCTCCCAATACAGCTACTGCAATTACCAAGACCACAAAGAATGGCGACCAATTCGACGTAACGGCCCAGCATGTCGGACCGACCTCGCAGAACGGCGGTGGAATTTTGTTCATGCCGAAAAATGCCATCGGCAGTCCCAAAGCTGCAACAACGGCTGCCACCTTGCCGAGAATCTCCGATGCCTTGGCGCTGCGGCCTTGCGCTTGCTGCTCCAGCCAGGCGTTCGTGGCATGCGCCTCTTCGGATACTTCTGCATAGAGACGCTCGACGCCGAGATGTTTGCGCCATGACTCGTACAGCTCACGGGCCTGGACCTAGTTAGACACGCCGGTGAACCAGTATTTGTGGGTGAATTTCAGCCGCTCGGCCTCCAGGTCGTTGATGCGGGCGCGAAAATCGTCTCGCGCATGCTTGAGGTCATATTGCAGTACGGCATGCGATAGTCGATCCGAGAAAGCCAACAGCGCCGCGTTCTGGAAGTGGCAGATCAGGCCCATCTGATAATAGTGCTGCTCGAAATGATTGGCGATCGAGCTGCGGAAGAAGCTCGGTTCTAACTTTTCCGGGTTGGTGTCGGTCGCACGGCCGACGACTGCGAAATGATAACCCGAAAACAGATAGCGCGTCGGCTGCTCATCAACCGGATCACGCTTCGGGTCGCCATACCAGAACCGTTCATAGCAATGGTCACGCTCGAAGTCTTTCATGAATTCAGCTGCATAAGGCAGCGGGCTGCCGCCAGCTTGATCGGCAAAGCAGAGACGTTGCCAATCACCTCGACTGATCATCCGCGGATCGTCGACGGCCAGATAGGTCATGATCGGCAATCGTTCATCGACGATGTGATTCCAGAATGTTACCTCTGCTGGTACGGTATCCTTCGTAGATCGCTTCACCCGTATGGCCGTTGGCAGCAACTTGGCCCACCAATCGATGATCGGTACGAAACGCGGGGCGCCGCTCTGGGTTGCTCCAGCCGGAAAGTCGCTCAGGACCGTTTCCAATGGCGGTGCGTCCAAAGAGTTGGCGGCACCCATTGAACGCTCTTGGGAAACAATCCCGCGCCGTTTTTTTCGTCCCAGTAGGGTATGTAGCAGCGCCGAAAGAAGTCTGTGAAGTCGAGAACATCGACGAGGGTCATGTTGCGCGATTTGCCGGAAAGCGACAGAACCAAAGGTTCCGTACTTGGTAATTGCTCACCCCCATTTGGCGCTCGGTGCGACGGACTGACTCGGGCGCGGGGGCTTGAATTGGCGTGAACGGGCTGATTCAAGCTCGGGATGGGCACCGGGTCGCTTGGCACACTCGACAAGTCAGAACTGATTGCGCTGATCGTGGCGCTGTCGGAGCAGAACACCGCGCTGCTCGCCCGGGTCGCTGCGCTCGAGGCCAAGCTGAACATTCCGCCCAAGACCCCGGACAACTCTTCGCTACCGCCCTCGACCGGCCAGAAGTCCAACCGGCCTGAAACGGCCAAGACGCCTCGCAAGGGCCGGCCGGGCGTCGCGCGCGCCCTCGAGCCAAATCCCGACCATGTGCGCGAGGTCTATGCCAAGGCCTGCACCGGCTGCGGCGCCAG
Organism: Hyphomicrobiaceae bacterium; assembly: GCA_031367715.1. Lineage (GTDB taxonomy): Bacteria > Pseudomonadota > Alphaproteobacteria > Rhizobiales > Hyphomicrobiaceae > JANYHF01. The sequence goes on from JANLQJ010000018.1 coordinate 4,552, forward strand.
GCTCGCGGAGACCGACCAGCCCGAGGTGCACGCCTACGATCATATC
>JANLQJ010000081.1:0-8644 GCA_031367715.1 Hyphomicrobiaceae bacterium
ATCGCCCTCAGATCCTCGGTGGCAAGCTTGAGGTAGGGGATCGTTGATTCAGCCGATCGATGCCCGAGCAGGTCGCCGATGATCTTTTGCGGCACCGATGCGCGCAGCAGCTCAACCGCCCGGGCATGGCGAAAGACGTGAGGCCCGCACTTTCCTGGTGGCTTGACGCCGGCGGCCCATAGCCGGCTGCGGATTTCGCTGTGGAGGTTCTGCAACGGGCGATAGGGCGCACGCGACCGGATGAAGACCTCTCGCCTATCGGTCTCAGGGCGCCCGCGGCGCAGATAGTCGAGCAACGCCTCGCCGACCGGCGCCATCAACGGAAGGAACGAGCACGCACCGGTCTTGGAGTGGCGCACCCGCAAGGAGTCTGCGCGCCAGTCGATGTCCTCGAGTGCCAAGTTCCGGATTTCTCCCGACCGCAGTCCATAGGTCGCAAGAAGCTGCAGGATTGCATAATCACGCAATCCTATCGGCGACGTGTCACGCTTCGTAGTCTCCAGCACGGCGGCGATCTGGTCAGGTTCCAAGATCGAGGGAACGCCCTCGTAGGCATAAAGCATTGGCGCGATGACTTGGGTTGCGAGATCGCTCGTCACGTGCCCCGTCCGGTGCATGTAGCGCAGCAACGAGCGCAGTCGCTCAGCGTAATCCTTGAGCGACACGCGCTGCAGGCCTGGCGCTCGGGCGTCCATATAGAGATCGATATCCCGGACGCCCAGCTTCCTGACGCTCGCGGCGCCGCCGCGATGGAGCTGCCAAGCCAAGAAGTGCCGCGCCTCAGCCATCAATGCGGTGATGCTCGCTGTCGCGAGACCGCGCTCCTCGCGGAGCCAAGTCGCGTAGCTGCAGCAGATGTCATGCCGGAGTATCGCCTCTGGCCCGACCACGTCCGGCTCCGGCGGCCATTGCCCTTGGGCAAGGCGCAACAATGCGTGGATTCCTGCGCGCGGGATCGAGTGCCAATGCGGGCCGGGACGACGCCCATGCCGCTTCCGGAAATTCACAGCCGCTTGCTGCAGATGCTGCGCGACCTGTGACGGCGTCACTGCCGTGACAGTGATTTCATGCCGCGCCAGATAGGCGAGAAAATCTCGCGCGTAAGCACAGTAGTTCCCGATAACCACCGGGCTGTAATTTTGACTGGCCAGTCCGTCGGCATATTCGCTAATCAGGTCGCGATAAGTGTTCGACATTGAAGGTCCCTCTGCTGGTCAAACGACAGCAGAGGTCACCATCAAATAATGCGCAGGAGGAACGGCTGGCGCGCGCTCAATTCACAGGAAAATCAGCGCAGGGGTTGTGCTCCTTCACATTACCGACACCTCGCGATTAATGAAAGTGATGAAAGCAAACCCGCGCGCGCTGTTTGCCGCCGCTGCCAAGGCGCAAGAGGCCGTTGCCTATATTGATGGGTTCCAGGCGACGCAAACCGAACAAGCTGCCGCCTGATACGCCGAAAACCGAGAAGCAAGGGTTGGAGCATTGCAGGCGCAATGCTCCAACCGGCCCGTTGCCATCAATACGATACAGTATCCTGACGATCAGTCAAACCCGGAGAACCGCCATGTTACACGACCTGCAGCACATCCCGCTTGCCGATCTCAAACTGTCCAAGCTCAATGTGCGCCGCCACGGCCCCAAGGACATTGGCAGTCTTGCCGCCTCGATTGCGGCCCTGGGCCTGATCCAGCCGCTGCTGGTGCGCAATGGCGGCGACGGCTTCGAGATCGTCGCCGGTCAGCGGCGCTATCTCGCCATGAAGCGGCTCGATGCCGAGGGCGCGCCCGAGACCGGCACGCTGCCGTGCGTGGTCATGGAGGCCACGGACGATGCCGCCGCCATCGAATCGTCGCTGGCCGAAAACGTGGCGCGGCTGCCGATGGACGAAATCGATCAGTACGAGGCTTTCGCTGCGCTCAAGAAGACGGGGCTCGGTGAGGCCGAGATCGCCGGGCATTTCGCCATTTCGGAAACGCTGGTGAAACGACGCCTCGCCATCGCCAATCTGCATCCCGACATCCGGCGGCGCTATCGCGCCGGCGACATCGACGCGCAGACCTTGCATCTGCTGACCCTGGCCACCCGCGACCGGCAAAAGGCCTGGCTTGCGCTAGCATCCGATCCCGAGCAGACCCCGCCCCCGCCCTGGCAATTGAAAGCCTGGCTGCTCGGCGGGGCGGAGATTGCCACCAAGGCCGCGCTGTTCGACGAGGCGCTATACCAAGGGCCAATCACGGCCGATCTGTTCGGTGAAGAGCGCTATTTCACCGACCCGGAAGAATTCTGGCGCTTGCAGAAAGCCGCCATCGCCGACGAGCGCGACCGACTGCTGGCGGCAGGCTGGAGCGAGGTCCACATCGTTGCGCCGGATCAGCGCTTCCAGAGTTGGGACTATGCGCCAGCGTCGAAGGCCAAGGGCGGCGGTGTCTTCATCGACGTCGAACCGGATGGCCAAGTGACCGTGCACAAGGGTTTCTTGCCCCAGGCCCAAGCGCGACGAGGGCGTCCTGTCTCAGTTGAAGGGGAGCACACGGATGTCGCCGCGTCAGCGCCGCGCCCCGAGATGACTGCGCCGCTAGCCAACTACGTCGATCTGATCCGTCACAGCGCGGTGCGGTTGGCTATCGCCGACGCCCCGGAGATCGCCTTGCGGTTGATGCTGGCCCACGTCATCGGCGGCGGTCGCTTGTGGCAGGTGGACTCCGAACCCCAACGGCCGTCAAATCCGGCCATCAGCGAGGCCATCGCCGCGCTGCCCGCACAGGCCGCCTTTGCCGAACGGCGACGCGAAACGGCGGCGCTGCTTGGACTGGATGAGACCGCGAGCACCGTTGTCCAGGGGCGTCCCGACGGTGAGATCACGGCAGCGGTGTTTGCCCGGCTGCTCAATTGTCCTGATGCGGAGGTCATGTCCCTTCTGGCCGTCGTCATGGCCGAAACGCTGGCCGCTGGTACCCAGCTGATCGATGGGCTTGGCGCGATCCTCAAGGTCGATGTCGGTCAGCATTGGCAGCCCGACGCGACGTTTTTCGAACTGGCGAAGGACCGCGAGGCTGTGTCCGAAATGTTGGCCGAAGTGATCGGCGCACCCGCCGCCAAATGTCATCTGACCGATAGCGGCAGCCAGAAGAAGACCATCATCAAGATGGCGCTGGCCGGCGACGGCCGCAGCAAGGTGGAAGCCTGGACGCCGTGCTACATGCAGTTTCCGCAAGCGGCCTACACGGCAAGGCCGCTGACGGCCTCCGCCCGACCGTCCGCTTAGGCCGGACAAATCGGCGGGCAAAAGGACCACCGGAATTGCGGATCGTCAGTGCGAACCTGACAGCGTGCACTGACGACCCGGCAAGCCTTTTCCCGGATTCTCCTCGCTGGTCCTCCGGCGTCCCACCTTTCCCCGCGATACCCCATTCCCTTTCGTCCATGGTCGCCTGCATCCTGTTGCCGTCAACGTGCCAGGCGCCGAACGGAGATCAGTGATGCATCGCGCCCCGTCCTATCTGTTGCAAGTTGCCTCCTCCGCCGTTGCTGCCACGGGTTGCGTGTGGGCTGCAACCCAATGGGCCGCCGCCATGCTGGCCTATCAGCCAGCGCTCGGGCCGTCCTGGATCACGGTCGCCGGATGGCCGGTCTACAAACCTTGGCAGCTCTTCCCCTGGTGGCTTGCCTTTGACGCACAAGCGCCAACACTTTTTGCCGAAGCGGGCGCGATTGCGGCCTGCGGCGGTGTTCTCTCAAGTCTTATCGCGTTCGGGGGTGCCGCCCGGCGGGCCAGCCAAAACAAGAACCTAACAACCTATGGCTCGGCCCGCTGGGCGGACAAATCGGAGATCGTCAAAGCCGGTTTGCTCGGCAATAGCGGCATCGTGCTCGGCGCCTACGATGGCCGCTACCTCCGGCACGATGGGCCGGAACATGTCCTTGCCGTTGCACCGACTCGCACCGGCAAGGGCGTCGGGCTGGTGCTGCCGACGCTGCTGACCTGGACCGGCTCGGCGGTCATCCATGATGTCAAGGGCGAGAACTGGCAGCTCACCGCCGGCTGGCGGTCGCAGTTTTCCCATGCCCTGCTGTTCGATCCCACCAACCCCGCCTCGGCGCGCTTCAATCCCCTGTTGGAAGTGCGCAAGGGTCCGACCGAAGTGCGCGATGTGCAGAACATCGCCGATATCCTGGTCGATCCCGAAGGTGCGCGTGAGCGCCGCGATCACTGGGAAAAGACCGCGCACGCTCTGCTGGTTGGGGCCATCCTGCATGTGCTTTATGCCGAAAATGAGAAAACGCTCGCCCGCGTCGCCAGCTTTCTCGCCGATCCTTCACGCTCCATCGATCGCGCGCTCAAGATCATGCTGTCGACAAATCATCTCGGCACCGCTGAAGCGCCGAAGGTGCATCCGGTGGTCGCTTCCGCCGCGCGCGAGCTTCTGAACAAATCGGAGAACGAGCGCTCGGGTGTGGTCTCGACCGCCATGAGTTTTCTCGGCCTCTACCGCGATCCGGTCATTGCCGCCAACACGTCCCGGTCGGATTGGCGCGTGGCCGATCTGGTCGCAGCCGCGCGGCCGGTCTCGCTCTATCTCGTCGTACCGCCGTCAGACATTTCGCGCACAAGACCCTTGATGCGCTTGATCCTCAATCAGATCGGCCGCCGCCTGACCGAAAACCTCGATCATGTCGATAGCCAGCGCCGTAAGCACCAGCTGCTGTTGATGCTCGATGAATTCCCGGCGCTTGGGCGGCTCGATTTCTTCGAGTCGGCGCTGGCGTTCCTGGCCGGTTATGGTGTTCGCGCCTTCCTGGTCGCCCAGTCCCTGCATCAGATCGACAAGGCCTATGGGGCGAACCATGCCATTCTCGACAATTGCCACGTGCGCGTTGCTTTCGCGCCCAACGACGAGCGCACCGCCAAACGGCTGTCAGATGCGCTCGGCACCGCGACCCAGCTGCGCGAACAGCGCAACCTCTCCGGCAATCGCAGCGCCGCATGGCTCTCGCACACCTCGATATCCGAACACCAGACGCCGCGACCGCTGCTGACTCCCGGCGAGGTGCTCCAACTGCCGAAGGACGACGCTTTGGTACTGGTGTCGGGCGTGCCGCCCATCCGCGCCAAGAAGTTGAAATACTTCGACGACGCCAATTTCCAGGCGCGGCGGCTTCCGGCACCCGTGCTGGCCGCCGGACCCTTCGCCGACGCGCCACCAGCCCGTTTCGATCATTGGACAGGCGGCACACGCACGACCGACCCGCGACTTGAGCAGGTCTGGTCGGAAATGGTCACCACCCATTCGGGGGAGGAGGAGCGCCTGCGCGCGCGCGCGCTTGTCAAGCCGGGGGCGAAGAAGAAGGCGGATCGGGAGGTCGATCTGCCACTGTTTGCTGCGCGGCCGGTAGACCGAGACGGGATGGCGCAGCCGGATACTGACGAAGTGTCTGCCGCCGAGACCGCATTGGGCCAGGTCATACAATTCGGCGGCTTGAGGATTTGAGGTGCGATGCCACCTCAGTCTGCTACGCCGGGTTGAACGCTTGCAGTTACGAGTATGCCCAGTGATGCATTTGCGTCACAATGGACAGAGCTTCCGTAGCCCCCCAGTTCACCTCGCGTCTTGCGCGTGGGCTGGAGCAATGCGTTTGTCCGGGAGCGTCATGAGACAATTCCGATGTTGGTCGCATGGCCACCTCCAATTATAATATTGCCGATGGGGTTGTTCACGGGCAGTAACAAAGGCAAGCGCTGGCCCCGTCGTCAACGGTAGGAGTGATTGACCTTGCTGCGAGCCTCCCTGGCCGGAAAGCTGCGCAATACGACGCTCCCCAAGAGCAGTGCACTCCTGCCGGTTTTCGAGGCCGTCTACAATTCATTTCAGGCAATCGATGATGCGCCGCAATCTCCGGCTCACGAAATCAATGTCCATGTTCAACGCCAGAACACATTGAGCCCGTCAGGTAGCGATCCAGTTTCCGCTTTCATTATTGCCGACACGGGAGTTGGGTTTACGCAGGCCAACTACAACTCGTTCGTGACAGCCGACTCTCTCCACAAACAGGAACGAGGCGGCAAGGGAGTGGGCCGGTTCCTGTGGCTGAAAGCTTTTGCCCATGCCGACATCGACAGCCACTTCCTCGACCAGAAGTCGGGTGAGCTTAGAAGAAGAGTCTTTCACTTTGATCTGACCTTTGACAAGAGCCAAGATGGCGATACGACGCCATCGAATCAGACGCGGCCCCGGACAACTATTTCCCTCGTCGACTATCTTGATCCTTACAGATCAGAATGCCCACGTGATCTGACCATCATAGCACAGCGTTTTGTAGGGCACTTCTTGCCGTTGTTCTTGGCGCCTGACGGGCCTGCATTCATTCTCGAAGACGACTACGAGGCAATCGACCTACGGGTGTTCTTCAGAGAGCATGTTGAGGAACTGGCAATTCTTCATCCATTCCAAGTGGGTGAGCATAACTTCTCCTTGCGAGGGTTCAGACTGCAAGGCGGCTATCACAGTGATCATCAGATCGTTTATGCGGCCCATTACCGTGAAGTTATCAGCGAGAGACTGGCACGCCACATACCAAATCTCAAGAACAAGCTCTCTGATCCCAAACGCGGGTTGTTTACATATATCGGTCTTGTCCAGAGCCGCTATCTTGATGAAAGCGTAAATTCGGAGCGAACCGACTTCAGCTTCCCCAAGGAATCGCCAAGCGACGACGACCTGCTTGCGAACGAACTCAATCTCAAGGCAATCCGAGATGAAGCCCTTAGCGTTGTCCGCAGCGACCTTACCGCATATCTGGATGAATTGAATGCCGGCAAGGCCGAGCGCTTGCAGAAATTCGTGAACGAGGAAGCGCCGGAGTATCGGATCCTCCTCAGGGACATGCCGACTTTCATCGACGATGTGCCACTTGCGGCCAGCGACGCTGACCTCGACGCCACTCTTCATCGGCAGCTATACAGGCGGCAGCTAGCATTACGGGACGAGGGACGTGAAATCCTATCGCAGGTGGTCAATGCCGAAGACATCGAGGAATATGACGAGCGCCTTCAACACTATATCAAAAATGAAAACGAGATCGGCAAGACCGCTCTTGCCAAATACGTCACTCACCGCCGCGTCATTCTCGATCTGCTCGACAAGGCCGTGTCGCTCGACGAAGCTGGGGGCAAGTACCCGCTCGAGCGTGCCGTTCATCGCCTGGTGTTTCCGATGCGAACATTTTCGGATGAGATCCCGACCGATCAGCAGAACCTTTGGGTCATCGATGAGCGCCTAGCTTACCACGCCTTCCTGTCTTCGGATCAAACTCTGACATCAGTTCCTGTCCTCAATACGCCATCCCAGAGCCGCCCTGACATTCTGATCTTCAACCGACCTCTCCTCTTTGGCGATGACAGTCAGCCGTTGACTTCGATGATCGTGATCGAGTTTAAGCGGGCTGATCGAGACGACTACAGAGATGAAACTCCGGTCGAGCAGGTATTCCGCATGGTTCGGGAGGTGCGCGACGGTACGCGTAAAGATCTCAAAGGTCGCCCAATCAGACCGAGTAACCGCGACATACCGGCTTACTGTTACGTGATTTGCGATCTGACGCCGAAGCTCGAAACATATCTTGAAAACATGTCCGCGATTCGGACGCCGGACAATCTGGGTTACTTCGGGTACAATACAAACCTGACCGCGTATTACGAGGTTATCTCCTACAACAAACTCCTGGCAGACGCAAAGAAGCGCAATCGAATACTTTTTGAGAAGCTGAACCTAGCAGCGACTACATAGTGGGAGCGTGCTCTTGATTTTCCGCAACTCTCTCAGAAAGTAGAGGAGCCAAGACGGTGGGGTTGGCCAGATCGCCATGTGTCAAAATGGCCCGTCAGTTGAGTTTGAAATCGCTCAGAAGTGTCGACTTTTCTTTGGTTGATCAGATGTCGACTTGCGCACTTGTCGCCAGGTTGTCCTCAACCTCGACGCTCAGGTAACCAGACATTTTCTTGATCTTCGCGTGACCGGGACCTGCTCTCGCAACATGCTGATTGCCGGGGCGCATATAAATCAGTGTCGCCTCGGTCCGCAGGATCGAATGAGTACAATAGTTTCTGCGAAACCATTGGATAGTGCAGACAGTGGTGCCTATCGAGATGGAACGCGGCAAGTCAAGCGATCTGACGAGTCTTTGAGTAAGAAGTTAAGATTAACGCCAGTCAGCAGAGCGGGTTCGTCGCGATCCATTGGCGCGATCCTTGGATGCAGCGGCGCCTCATGAATTGATCGGCTCGAAGATTGCAAGGGGATTGAACACAATCTCATTTTCCCGAGGGCATTTCGTGTTTTTCATTGTATCGAAACTCTTTGCCTTCGCCCTGACACCATCGAACTTGATTGGCATTATCGCGCTGCTCGGGCTGTTTGCTGGCTTCCTGCGGCGCGCACTGCTTGGAAAATCCCTGTTTGTCGCTTCGGCGCTGCTGTTTGCCATCGGTGCGTGGTCGCCGCTAGGGCCAACTCTGCTCGGGTTGCTGGAAAACCGGTTTCCTGTACCCGAAGTCGAAGGCCGCATTGACGGCATCATCATGTTGGGCGGAGCCATCGACACTCACATTACCCACGCGCGCCAAAGTGCGACACTGACCGACGCT
>JANLQJ010000132.1:0-4465 GCA_031367715.1 Hyphomicrobiaceae bacterium
GACACTCTCTCGGCTGGCATCGGTCATCCCCTCATTGCAAGGGTCACCGATCCGCTGATTCGACTGTCGACGGGGCCGCTGTTTACGCCGTCCTCACACGCTGTCCGCCATCACCATTTGCCTGTCCGCCTTGCGCCAGAACTGGTGGCCGCGTTGCGGCAGATTCCGCACACTGCCTCGGACGGCCTCGAGTGGCGATGCGGCGTGGCGGCGACGAATGCGATGCAGGCCATGCTCGAAGGCGAGCAAATACTTTGCCGTGAAGAAGGCCGAGACCGCTGGAAAAGAATCCTTGCAACGTGCTGGAACGTGGGCACGGAAGGCAAGCCGATCGAACCCTCACTCAACGAGCGTTTGATCCTGCAAGGGCTTGCCGTGTCGTTTGTGCGGTACTCGCACCGGTTCGATGCCGCCGAGGCCATAGCGAAGGCTGCTCGCGCCGGCATGTGGTCAGGTAAGTTCGAGAAGCCTTGGGACTTCGGACGAGCGACGGCAAGCGGCGAACTAGAGGACGCGATGCCCCCGGCAAGATCAGAATAGGGCACTAACGACGTCCGCTTACCCCCTGTCCTCAACGCCGGCAGCATGGCTGGCGTTGGTCGGCTCGGGGCCATGGAACGAACCCGCTACCGCGGGAGTCCGCTGCACGAGGGGCTGGTGCGTGCGGCGGGCACGGAAGTAACCAGTTGATGCACATGCGATAACGGGGCGGGCGCTCCGTCTTGAGGATCGAGGGGTTCAGCACTCCAACCTCAAGACAGGAGCCCTTCAATGACCTCGACGATTGATCGCGATGCCATCAGCCCGTTGCGCCGCCGCATGCTCGAAGACATGTCCGTCCGCAAGTTCGGCGAGAAGACGCAGCACGATTATATCCGCCACATCGAGAGTTTTGCCAAGTTCCTTGGCCGCTCGCCTGATACAGCGACATCTGAGGATGTGCGCCGCTTCCAGGTGCACCAGACCGAGCAGGGCGCCCAGCCGCCCAAGATGAACACGCAGGCTTCGGCGCTGCGCTTCTTGTTTACCACCACGATGGGCCGCATCGATCTCGCCCATCAGCTCGCCCGCCTCAACTATCCGCGCAAGTTGCCGCGCATTCTCAGCCCCGAGGATGTGGCCAAGCTACTGGAAGCAGCGCCCGGCCCCGGCCTCAAGTACAAGGCCGCCCTCAGCATCGCCTATGGCGCGGGCCTGCGCGGCGGCGAGGTGGTGATGCTGCGCGTCAGAGCGATATCGACAGCCAGCGCATGCTGATCCGCGTCGAGCAGGGCAAGGGCCACAAGGATCGCCATGCGATGCTCTCGCCGCAACTGCTTGTGGTGCTGCGGGCCTGGTGGCGCCAGGGCCGCCCGCAGGGCTGGCTGTTCCCGGGCCGCGATCCGCTGTTGCCGATCACCACGCGGCAATTGAACCGAGTGTGCCATCTGGCGGCTGAAGCGGCGGGCCTGGGCACCTGGGTCACGCCGCATTCGCTCCGGCACGCCTTTGCCACCCATCTGCTTGAGCAGCACACGGACGTCCGAGTGATTCAAGTATTGCTCGAAACAACGACAAACTGCCCGCCAACAGCCGATCGAGGCGCGGATTGCGTACCCGTTCCACCCGCGTTGTGGCGAGACCATCGTCATTCAACGGCGCTATGCCTATCGCGGCGTTGACCTGGTTGTCATCCCCCAGCCCGACGGTTCTGTCGCCTGCATCCCGGAGTGGATGACGCACGAATCAGCGGCACACCTCAGCATACGCACAGAGCCGCGTTTTTCACTGGAAATCCTGCGATCCCTGCGCGCCGAGATCGATGCGCTTCTAGCGTTCCTCCCATCCGACTCAAAAAGGGAGAACGGCGGCGATGATGAACCGAAACGGCAAACTCGAAAACCCGGAACCGGGGCTATTCGACAGCCTGGAGCCCAGCATCACGCTGAAGCCGTCGCAGAGCGCGCAGTTGGAGACGTTGGTGGAGGCGCTATTGGCCGAAATTGTCGCGGCGCTCGCAAAGCAGGAGGCCGGCAATGAGCAGCAAGATCACCACTGAACATTTGGCGCGCGGCGCCTTTGTCTACGTCCGGCAGTCGACAGCCGATCAGCTCTTGCACAACAAGGAAAGCCAACGCCGCCAGTATGGTCTCGCCGATCATGCCAAGCAGCTCGGCTGGGCCGCGGTTGAGGTCATCGATGACGATCTCGGTCGTTCCGGCGGCGGCATCGCCAGGCCTGGATTCGAGCGCCTGCTGGCGGCGATCTGCGAAGGCCGCGTCGGCGCGGTGTTCGCAATCGAGGCGTCCAGACTTGCCCGCAATGGCCGGGACTGGCACACGCTGATCGAGTTCTGTGGATTGGTGGGAACGATGATCGTCGACGAGGACGGAATCTACGATCCTCGCCACCCCAACGATCGTTTGCTGCTCGGCATGAAGGGAACGATGAGCGAACTCGAGCTGTCACTGTTCCGCCAGCGCTCGCAGGAGGCGCTGAAGCAAAAGGCGCGGCGCGGCGCGCTCTTCCTCAGCGTAGCGGCCGGCTACATGAAGTCCGGGCGTGATCGCATCGAGAAGGATCCCGACCAGCGGGTGCAGGATGCCTTGAAGCTCGTCTTCGCCAAATTCGCCGAATTCCAAAGCGCTCGTCAGGTGCACGTCTGGCTCAGGGACGAAGGTGTCGCCTTGCCCGCCAACGCGCACAATGGCGACGGACGCTGCATCGCCTGGAGGCTGCCGCTCTACAACACCGTACACAACATTCTGACCAATCCTGTTTATGCCGGCGCTTACGCCTTCGGTCGCACGACCAGCAAGATTCTCGTCGAGGACGGCCGCAAGCGGGTGCGGCGTGGACTGCGTCGGCCTCAGTCGGACTGGGATGTTCTGATCAAGGATCAGCACGAAGGTTATATCACGTGGGCGGAGTTCGAGCGCAATCAGCGTGTCATCACCGACAACGCGACAGGCAAGGGCAGCGCGATAGCGCGCGGGGCGGCACGGCAGGGCGAACTCATTCTCGCGGGGCTTTTGCGCTGCGGCCACTGTGGCCGCAAGATGTACGTGGGCTACGGCAAGTCCGGCCGCTACTACTGCCAGGGCGCTATCGTGAACCACGGCACCGAGCGCTGCATCTCGTTCGGTGGTCTCAAAGCGGATCAGGCGGTTGGCGTTGAGGTTCTGCGCGTGCTGAAGCCTCTGGGAATCGACGCTGCTGTCAAAGCGCTGGAAAACCAGACGAGCGAGATGTCTGCGGTGCGAAAGCAGCTCGAACTGGCGCTGGAGCAAGCCCGATACGAAGCTGCGCATGCACGCCGGCAGTATGATGCCGTCGATCCTGCAAACAGGCTCGTTGCCAGCGAGCTGGAGCGCCGCTGGAACGACGCCTTGCAGACTGTGCACGGCTTGGAAGGCGATATCGCGGCCCATGACGCAGAACGACGACCACCCTTGGGCGAGACCGAGCGGCAGCACGTGATGCGTCTCGGCGCCGATCTTGAGTTGGCCTGGTCGCACCCGGCTGCGAGCGCGGCAACGCGCAAACGGATCCTGCGTGCCGCGTTGCATGAGATCATTGCACGCATCGACAATGGCTTCATCGAGATGGTGCTGCATTGGCAGGGCGGAGACCACACGGCGCTCAAGCTGAAAATGAATACGGCAGGCAAGCATCGCTGGACGGTTCCCGAGGACACGCTGACGCTCGTGCGCGGATTGGCACGCCAGATGCCCGACAAGCAGATCGCGCGGCTCCTCAATCGGGCCGGCAAGCCGACGGGGCGTGGCAACGGCTGGACGGAGGTGCGTGTGCGCTCGTTCCGGAATCATCACGAAATTGCTGTCTATCGCCACGGCGAGTGGGTGGACCGTGGCGAGATCACGCTCGACGCGGCGGCACAGATCATCGGGGTGACACCCATGACCGCGCTCCGCATGATCCAGCGCGGTGATCTCAAGGGTCGACAACTTTGCAAGGGCGCGCCGTGGGTCATCAACGCCACGGACGTCGCGGCTTTCGGTGATGCGGCGCGAGAAAAGCGTCCGCCAACAGCAAATGCAAAGCAGCAATTCTTTGAATTTCAATAACGTAGAAAGGTGCTCATTATGACTCGTGTCCGCTCGGACGCGCGAAGTTGGACACCACGGCACGCTACACCCAGGTCGCCACCAACCTGTTGCGCACCGTCACCAGCCCGCTCGACCGGCTGACACTGCTGAGGCCCGACCCGGATGGGCCAACGGCTTAGCGCGGCACCGTCGTGCCCCGTCCTGCCCTGGAGGTCGCGGATATCTTCCGCGACCATGGTCCTGCTTGGCGTCACGCCACCCGCGGCCATCTCAGCCTTGGCCAGTTGAAGGTGATGAGCGCCATCGAGAGCTGCCGCACGGCGGCTCTCGGCGGACACGTCATGCGTTGCCAGAACGGCGCCTGCGGACATACCGCCATCGCCTTTAACAGTTGCCGTGATAGACATTGTCCCAAG
>JANLQJ010000173.1:0-2525 GCA_031367715.1 Hyphomicrobiaceae bacterium
GAATGCGCCAACTATTTTCGGCACGCGGGCTATGGGTGATGAACCACCGCAGGTGGAAAGCGCTCTAGCAGGCGTTGCACTGTTAAAGGATGCGTTTTGTGAGCAAACAATGGGCCCGTCCATGGCAAGCCGGGCAGACGAAGCTGTCGGGCCAGCGCAGCTTGAAAACGACCGCGCGGCACAGCTCCTCGGTGCCGTAGAGGTTTTGGAATTTGGCCTCCGATAGGCCTTTCTGGAATTGCGCCGTGTTGCGCGCCATCAGCCATCCCTCTCAGATCGCTGGGGAAATTCAGTGATTCGTGTGGCGCAAATGCGACTTAGGGTGGTGGGTAAGCAGGTCTGCTTTTGGTATCCTGCGTTGTGCGTATATAGCGCGTCAATCTGGGAGAGGAACGTATTGTCGCGCTGCAAGCATGTTCGTGGCGCTCTGCAGTCGCTATGGGCTGAAGCCCTTCCGTCATGCCCGGATGAAACACCAGACCGTTGTCGTCAGGGGGCCGCGCACATTCCTCGAGCGCACGCTTGGCCGCAGTTCACCCAGATCGCCGATGCGTTGACGGTCTATCTCGACGAGATCACAGACAAGGTCATTCGCGAAGAAGTGCATTGCATGGCGGGTGAGGCCGAGGAGGTGGCCGCGCGCCATTGCGGGCTAGTTCCGTTGGACTGGGCTACCATGGTGCCTCATGCTTCGGCCAAACATGGCCACCGTCGATAGCCTGAGGCGCATCCGCGCGTTCGTGCACGTGGCCGTGTCGGCAAGAACCTGTTCGCGTGGTCGGCGATCAGCGAGCCGGACGTCCTGCGTCGCCGTCCAAAATTTCACATTGTAATCTCAATCACATAAGAGTTCGCAGTTTCATCCTGTCCGGCGCGCCAATTGAACAAATCAGCATTGATTTCATTGGATTTTTCGGGATTTTTCCCAACCCTCTTGACTGGGGTTGGGACTCTTTGTGCGGACTGTCTGGCCGTCAGGCGGTCGATTGCGGTCTTGGCCAGATGTACCTGGTCGGCGGCTTTGGTGTAGCGCGACACCTCGACCAGGGTGCGGTGGCCGGTGATGGCTGCGATCTCGTTGGCGGTGCAGCCGGCCTCGGCCAGGAGCCGCGCGGCGGCCTTGCGCAGCCCGTGTGTGACGCAGCGGTCGGGCAGCCCCGCCTCCGCGATCTTGTCGGCCATGTAGTTCCCAAATCCATTCGACGTGAAGGGATTCCCAAACGAGGTGACAAGAATGCGCTCGCCGCGTTGTGGCCAGGAGGCCAAGGCGGCCTGAAGATCGGGATGCAGCGGCACAGACAACTTGGTGCCAGTCTTGCCCTGGACGACCCGGATCGACCCGCCGTCGACGTCGTCCCAGGCCATGCGCACCACGTCGGAGCGGCGTTGGCCGGTGCAGAGGAGCAAGGCGAACGCCGTGCGCTCACAAGTCCCCGTGGGCCAGCGCGCCTCGAACATCGCGATTTCATCGTCGGTCCAGGTGTGCCACTCGCCGGCCGCGAATTTCTTCATCCGCAGCGTGGGGTCGTCGGCGCGCCAGCCGTTGTCGATGGCGAAGTGAATCAATACGCGGATCTTCTTCAAGAGATCGTTGGCGGCGCCGGGCGTCTCCGCACGCTTGGCGATCATGCGATTGACGTGCTCGCGGCGCATCTCGGCAACCAGCCGATGGCCGATCTTTTCGTCAAGGATGAATCGCTCGATGACATGGCGATAGGCCCGCTGAGTCTGCGGTTTCAACCGCAGAAACTCTTGGCTGACGAAGTACTCGGTGACTAGGCGATCAAATGTGCCCGGCCCGCCGCGAAGCTTTTTCGTCGCCAGCTTCGCAGCAAGCTTCTCCGAGCCGAGTGCGGCTTGATAGGCCGCCATGAAATTGGCCTCGCCGGGCAGACCCGGCAGCGCAATGCGCGGGCCATGGCCGCGCCGGAAATAGAACCGCTGGTGGCCGTGGCGATCCGTGAAGCAGTCGACGTGCTTGAGTTGCAGCGTTGTCATTCGTAGTCCGTCCAACTGCCGTTGCCGAAACCGCTTTGATCGGGCGCCAGGCCCGATGTCTCATGCGGTAAGGCGCGAAAAGCAATGTCGAGTTCTTCGACGTCCCAGACGCGGCGTTTGCCGATGAGGCGAGGCGGCGGCATGACACCGCGTTTGACCAGGTTGCGAAAGAATGACGCGGACAACGACAAATATATGGCGGCTTCGGATTCGCCAAGTCCGCGCCGGACCGGAAGCTTGCTTGAAACTGTCGATTTTGAACGCATTTTCTGGTACTCGTTTTATCAGCCGCGACTGAGGTGTCGGCGAATGAGAAGAATTCACTCTATTGAGTGTCGGCTCTATTGCTGAGATAGGCAATGGGGGATCGCGGGAATTGGCGGGAAGTATGTGGCACGTGCGGAATCTGATCTTCTTGAATCGCCGCAACATTATCGACGACATTGTGGGGTATTGGCGGGCCGGCTCTGGCCGGCCGGACTGAAGCCATCCCCCCGGAGCCGTCGTCGCTCGCTCGCCCCAAAGGC
>JANLQJ010000222.1:0-25670 GCA_031367715.1 Hyphomicrobiaceae bacterium
TGCTGCGCTCCATGAAGGAGAATGCGCGCCAGGGCTTCTGGAATGGGTCGCGTCCGCCCTATGGCTACGCCGCCGTCGAGGTCGAGAAGCGCGGCAATCGGGTCAAGAAGCGGCTCCAGATCGATGCCGTGGAGGCCGAGATCGTCCGGCAGATGTTCCGATTGTTCCTTGATGGCGATCGATGTTCTGGCCCGATGGGTGTCAAACGCATCGCGGTCTGGCTCAACGAGCACGGTTATCGCACCCGCAGCGGAGCAAACTGGGGCATCGGCCAAGTCCACGCCTTGCTATCCCACCCCGTCTACGGCGGTCGCATGCGGTTCAATAAGTCCGAAGCGCGCACCGGACGGCGCAAGTCCGAGGCCGAACAGGTCTTCGCCGATGTGCCGGCGATCATCGATCCATCCGTGTTCGGCGAGGTCCAAAGCCTTCTGAAAGCGCGCAGTCCAAGAGTCACGCCGCCACGAACCGTGTCCGGCCCGATCCTGCTAACGGGCCTCGCCGTCTGCGCCACCTGCGACGGCGGCATGACGCTTCGCACCGGCACCTCGAAGACCGGCAAGGTGCATCGCTACTACACGTGCTCGGCGTGCTTCAGATCGGGAAAGACGGTTTGCAAGGGCCGCTCGATCCCCATGGACAAGCTGGACACTCTGGTCACTGAACACATTGTCGACCGGCTGCTCAACCCAGAACGCCTTAGTCTCATGTTGTCATCTCTGGCAAGCCGCCGCGCTGCCAAGGCCGCGACGGTCGATGAACGGATCAAGATCCTCTCAACCGAAGTCCATGAGACCGACGAACGGCTCCGCCGTCTCTACAAACTAATCGAGGACGGCGTCACCGAACAGGACGAGATACTGAAGGACCGCCTGGTCGCCCTGAAAGCAGACCGCGACCGCGCCCATGCGGCTTTGGAACGGGCCGCTACAGGAACGCGACTCGCCGTGGCCATCACAGCCGACGCCGTCACCCGCTTCGGCCAACTCATGCGCGAGAAGCTGACGTCGGGCGAAATCCCATTCCGCAAGGCCTATATCGGCTCCATTGTCGACCGCATCGAGGTCGACGATCACCAGATTAGGATTCTCGGCCGAAAGGACATTCTTGAGCAGGCGGTTCTCGCCAACGGCGGCCCAACACCCGGGGTTCGCAGTTTTGTTCGCAATTGGCGCCCCGTACGAGATTCGAACTCGTGTACCCAACGTGAGAGGCTGGTGTCCTAGGCCACTAGACGAACGGGGCGTGCTCGCGCAAGGCCTGTCTATAGCCACAAGCGCTGCGTCCGGGCAAGCAAGAACGTCAGGGCGAGGAGTACAGCCGCGCCAGCGCTTCGATCTTACCCGACTTGGGGTCCAGAACCAGCACGCTTGAGCCGCCGTAGTCCTCGACCACCAGCAGCAGCCGTTCGCCCCAAGGGGCCACCGAAACCACATGGGCGCCGGCCGGGATTTTCGCCTCGGCCACCGCTCCGCTGCCGGGATAAAGCGCGCGCAGATCAACCGCAGCCCCCTCTGCCGGGCCCGCAGCGCGCTTGCCGCCCGCCGAACGATAGGCAATGGTCAGCACCAGAAACGCCAGCCCTGCCACGATTGCCGCGGTCATCACGCCGATGGCGATCTTCAGGGCTTTGATCTGCCCCGACGTATAACCGCCTGCATCGCGTTGTTGATCCATCATGCCGCAAAAGTCCGATCAGTCGTCTTCGGTCAGCGCCGGACACCAAACGTTTGCTGGTGCGTAAACGGCGCGAGACCGGCACTGCCATAGGCGACCCCGGCCATCAGGTCAAATCCAGCGCCAGTCATCCAGCGCCCGCCACGAGTTGCAGATGCCGCGATTCTCGGGCGCGCTGAGCCTCGTCGCCGTCATCACCGTCGCCGGCAATCGGTGGTGGTTGAGAATACCACGTTGAGCCAAATTAACGTGCACACGGATCGTCAGCCAGGGGACGAGTAGCGATTGGCAGTGCCTTGTGGAAAACCAAGGCTTGAAACGGACGTGCAGCCATCCGCAGCAGGCTCTGTGTGAGATTTGCCGCAATCATTGACCAACCTGCTTACCCACCACCGTAAGTCGCATTTGCGCCACACGAATTACTGACTTTCCCCAGCAATCTGAGGGAGATGGCTGATGGCTCGCAACAAGGTGCAATTCCAGAAGGGCCTGTCGGAGGCCGAACTCCAGAAACTTTACGGCGCCGAGGAACTGTGCCGAGCGGTCGTTTTCAAGCTGCGCTGGCTCCATGGCTTCGTCTGCCCGGCCTGCCATGGGCGCGCCCACTGCGCGCTCATATACGGTTAACGGCTTCGGCGAGCTTGAGGAACGTAATGCGATTGGGTTGGCGGAATGGTAAGTCTGATCAGAGCACGACTGAACTTTTGAGCCCGCAACCGCAAATTGCAGCGAGCATGCCGGAGCCGGTGGCATCCGCCCATGTTCCGGACTCCGGCTCTGCGCAACCAGCCGAGCGGCCGCAGGATTGCATTCATCTCAGCGAAGCCCGCGCCAAGCGATTGGCGGCCTCACGGCAGTCGGCGGCCTTGCTTGGCGATGTGGTGAGACTGCTCGCCCGTTCGCCCAAGTACAAGCACCATTCGCTGGCCGATCTGGAATGGCTCGTCGCGCCCGCGCTGCGGACGGGGCAGTTCCAGATGGCTGAAGGGCTGGACCCGTCAACTGGCGCGCGTGGGCCGCTGGCTTTGGTGCTGTGGGCAAGCGTTTCCGACGAGGCGGAAGGCCGATTGCGCTTTATCGACCAGGAATAGGACGAATGCCGGAGCATGGGGCTGGCCACCCTCAGGTGCTGTCACCGCTTGTGTTGGTGTGATTTACCTATCTGAAGAATGTCGAAGGCTGGAGGGGTGGCCGCAAATGCCCGCCGGAAGAGGGAATCAATTGCACACTTTCTGCTCTACGCAATGCGACGCGCGTGGACGCGCCAAATGATCTAACACCGCTGTTTGCCTACGCTCCTCCGGGCGCTGAATTCATGAATGATGTCAGGGCCCACTACGCAGAGGAATTGTCTACGGCAGTAGGACCGGATGTCAGCTATGTCGGCACGACAATCGAACCGACCAGTCAACCGGCAACAACACGTCAACAATTCAAAGCGGATTGGTTCGGAAAGTTCCGGCCTAGCACTGGAGCCATCTATGCGTCCAAAGATACGATAGGACGCATTGGGACAGATGATCTCGGCGGCAACTTCTGAGATGAGGAATTCAAAATGTCTGTAACGCAAGCTGATCTCTTCAATGCCATACTCGCAATGGACACGTATCGTCGCGGTGACGATGGAGCCTTACTGTTCAGGGGAATCGCTTGAAAATGATCAGCCCGCGCCATGTAGGATTTCGCCGAGATAGTTGCTGTTCCAGCCGGCCTTTTTGCGGCGCACTTTGAGGCTGGTCCTGGATTTTGGCGCTTGCAGCTGGTTCAGCGCCATGTGCCGGATGATGGCCATGTTCTGCGGGCCGTGACCGGACCGGAGCCGGCACTGATCGTCATCAAAAGCAACATCGAGCACCCAGTGCAGCCGGTTCTCGATGCCCCAATGGGCGCGCACCACCTTGGCGAAGGTGCCTGCATCGAGTTTGGCCGAGCATAGATAGTAGCGCCGGGCGTGCTCAACGGCGCCGTTGCGGGTGGTTTGGCTCTCGACCATGCCAAGCATCGCTAAGCCGGGAAACTTGAGTTCACCGGGATGGCGGCGATCCGAGAACAGCCAGCCGATGTCGTGGCAGACGCTGTGGCTGCGGATCTCAAGACGGCCGTGGTCGTTGTCGGTGGTTTGGCTGGTCTGCATCGCCACGCCAGCAGCGTCGGGATCGGCGAACCGCCGTTCGACCTCGGCGTGCAGCAACGGCCGGTTCTCCTTCAAGGCCAGACAGTAGTCCGCATCCTTGGCCAGGATTGCCTCGGCGATCCCGGTCTGTGTGCCCATCGCGTCAATGGTGACGATGGCGCCTTTGAGATGAAGGCGCTCCAGCAACAGCGGAATAGCGGTTATTTCATTGGACTTCTCTTCTGTCGCCTGTTGCCCGAGCACCAGCCGCTGGCGCGAGGCCCAGGCCGAAACGAGATGCAGCGGCTTGCGCTCCCGGCTGCGGTCATGGGTGCGCCGCAACCGGCTTGTTGCTTCCGCGGCAAGCCGCGACGGCAATGTCTTGCCGTCGACGGCGACGATGTCCGGATCGCCGTCGCGCAGGCTATCGACCCAGTCCATGAAGCAGGTCTTGAACAGCTCGGGATCGAGCGCATTCAACACGTCCGCCAATGTGTCGTGGCTCGGGATATCGTCCTGGTACGGCAGATATTGGCGCAGGAAATCGAGGTGTTCAAGGCCCCAGTCGCGCCCCAGTCGCGCACCTCGACGAGATCGTCGGAGCTTGCGATGGTGGCCGCCAGGACGAGCAGCATGATCTCAGGCAATGGAAACATGATCTTGGCGCTCTGGCGCGGATCATCGAGCCCAGCGAAATGGCGCAGCAGAGCGATCCGCGGCAGGGCCGCAGGTGTCGTGGTGGTTGCGATCATGGCGGTCTCCATCCGATTCGGATGGCTCCCCATGAATCACGCCGACTCACCCTTTGCAAACAGATCAAGACCTTTCTCAAGCGATTGCGCTGCCAACCCTCATCACCTCGCTTGCCCCACGCACCCTGATCGGCGATGGTCGGGCCGATCCCGGCACGGCGCGCGCCGTCGCCGCGGCCACACCGCCCGCACCAACTTTACCCCACCGAACCATGCTCCCTCTGGCCACCCTCACCGACTCCGGTCTCCGCCTCGACCGGTTCCTCCTGTTGCACTACCCCGAGCTCAGCCGCACCCGGCTGCAGGCGCTGATCCGGACCGGCCATGCGCGCGAGAATGGCAATGCCATCGGCGATCCGGGCCACAAGGTCAAACCCGGCTCAAGCTACGAGTTGCAGGTGCCGCCGCCCGCGGCAGCCGCGCCGCTACCGCAAGCGATCCCGCTAATTATCCTTTATGAGGACGCCGAACTGCTGGTGCTCGACAAGCCAGCGGGCCTGGTAGTCCACCCCAGCGCCGGCCATGCCGACGGCACGCTGGTGAACGCCCTGATCGCCCATTGCGGCGACAGCCTGGCCGGCATCGGCGGCGTCAAGCGGCCCGGAATCGTGCACCGTCTGGACAAGGACACCAGCGGACTTCTAGTGGTGGCCAAGACCGATGCGGCGCATAAGTCTCTGTCCGAGCAGTTCGCGGCCCATGGTGCCGACGGACGATTGGAGCGGGCCTATCTCGCCATCGTCTGGGGCGAGCCGCATCCGCGCGCCGGTCGGATCGCCACCAGCATCGGCCGCAAGGCCTCCAACCGCGTCAAGATGGCTGTGGTTCGCGAGCATCAGGGCCGGGCGGCCGCGACCCACTACCAGGTGCTCGAGAGCATCGCCGGGCCGGACAATCGGCCACTCGCCAGCCTCGTGCGCTGCGTGCTGGAAACCGGCCGCACGCATCAGATCCGCGTGCACCTGGCGCATATCGGCCATCCGCTATTGGGCGATGCCACTTATGGCACCGGCTTTGCCACCAGCACATCGCGGCTTGCAAAGCCGGCGCTGGCCGCGCTTGCCAGCCTGGATCGGCAGGCGCTGCACGCCACCTCGCTGGGCTTTCAGCACCCATGCAGCGGCAAGGCCTTGCAATTCGAGAGTCCGCTCCCATCTGATATCTCCGCATTATGGGATGCCTTGCGCACGCGGTAGTCACGGGCGCATCACGGGAGCATCGAGGAGTTGTGCGTAGCCCAGCGGGCACATCCGTGGTCTCTGGTGTTTGGCAGCAGACAGACGAGGGAGCAGCGATCATGGCAACCAGCAATATGCCGGTCCTTCAATCGGGCGGTACCGGTCTTGGCCGCTATCTGGCCGAGATCCGCAAATTTCCGATGCTGACGCCGGATGAGGAATTCATGCTGGCCAAGCGCTGGCAGCAGCACACCGACCCGGAAGCGGCGCACAAAATGGTGACGTCGCATCTGCGCCTGGTCGCCAAGATCGCGATGGGCTATCGCGGCTACGGCCTGCCGATCGGCGAGGTCATCTCCGAGGGCAATGTCGGCCTGATGCAGGCGGTCAAGCGCTTCGACCCCGACAAGGGCTTTCGCCTGGCCACTTACGCCATGTGGTGGATCCGCGCCTCGATCCAGGAATACATTCTGCGCTCGTGGAGCCTGGTCAAGATGGGCACCACGGCGTCGCAGAAAAAGCTGTTCTTCAATCTGCGCCGCGCCAAGAATCAGGTGCAGGCGTTGCAGGACGGCGACATGCGTCCCGATCAAGTCGCGGCCATAGCGCATAAACTGGCGGTGCCGGAAGAAGACGTCATCTCGATGAACCGGCGCTTGTCCGGCGACCTTTCGGTGAACTCGCCGATGCGGGCCGACGGCGAAGGCGCCGAATGGCAGGATTGGCTGGTCGATCCGGCCGAGAGCCAGGAAACCGTGCTGGTCGAGAGCGAGGAACTGCAGCGCCGCAAGGCCTATCTCAAGCGCGCCATGACGGCGCTGAATGACCGCGAGCGCGCGATTTTCGAGGCCCGCCGCTTGCGCGATGAACCCTCGACGCTGGAAGAACTGTCGGAAAAGCACGGTGTCAGCCGCGAGCGCATCCGCCAGATCGAGGTGCGCGCGTTCGAGAAGGTACAAAAAGCCGTGCAGTCGGCCAACCAGGTCGCCGAGCTGCCAGCACACTGACAAGACGACGGCGACGATGGTTTGGGACGAGCGTGCCGGTTGCCGCCAGCGCCGGTCTCGACCATCGGGGGCATGTCGGGAGCCGGGGCATCAACAGGCACGCGGCGCCCACGTCGGGCACGATCGGTATCGGCCCGACGCGGACTTTCGTTTGATCACGTATCAGCTGGCGGCACGTGAGGATTGAAGGTTGAAGCGCGCCGCATCTGTCGTCGTCGCTTGCACGCGTCTCAGGTTGATATATTGAGTCCACGGCGGAGTGTGGGCGTGTCGTCTATTCCGTTGGGACGGTCAGGAGGCTGGCAAATCAAGCTAGATCCGCCGCGTGAAAGCGCCGTCAACGATGATATTGGCTCCGGTGACGTAGCTCGACGCTGGGCTCACCGTGAATGCGACCACGTTGGCAATCTCTTCGGGCCGTGCCATGCGGCCCATCGGGCTCATGGCGATCGCGCTTCGGAACACGTCAGGTTGCTCGCGCTCGATCTGATGCCAAGCGCCTCCGTCAAAGAGCGTTGCACCGGGGCTGACGACGTTGGCTCGGATGCCCTTCGAGGCGACCGCCCGGGCGAGTGACTTCATATAGAAATTGAGTGCGGCTTTCATGGCGCCATAGGACACCTCGGAGTAGGAATTGAGGGCTGTGTCCTCGACACCTGCGATCGAGCCGATGGCCACAATGCTACCCCCGCGTGATCGCTCAAGGTGCGGCATGGCCGCCTCGACTGCCGTCACGGTGTGCATGAGATCGACGTCGAAGGCCGCTTTGAAAGCCTCTATGCTGACACCGAAAGAAAGCGCACTGGCATTAGCGACCAAAATGTCGATGCCGCCAAGCGCCGCCGAGGCGCCTTCGACCCAGCTGCGCAGGGCGGCTGCGTCGGCGACATCCACGGACCTGCCCCAGGCCTTGACACCCTTTGCCTGCAGCGTTGCAACCGCGTCCTCGACCGCATCGCCGTTGCGACCGCAAATTGCGACGTCAACTCCTTCCAAAGCGAGGCGCTCGGCGATGGCTCGCCCAATGCCGCGGGTCGAGCCGGTTACCAGCGCTGTCTTGCCTGCGAGCTGCAGATCCATAGCGCACACTCCTGTAATACCGTCCAACTTATGGTTTGACCTGTCACTTTGAAGGTTCGTGACAGAGGTCATGGCGTAGGGGCGCACAGCAGTGCGCCCGCTTGCGAGCACGAGTCAAACGATAGGTCGGCCGGTATAATTCGACTTCTGCCGGATGATGGGCTTCGGTCTACTGAGAATGCCGCCATAGGTGGAATTCAGCAAGACCTGAACGTCAAAGTGGCGCAAGGTGCCGATCAGGCGCGTATTGCCCACCAGCGCGCGCGATGGCCACCATCTGGCGCTGTGCGATCGGCAAGGTGTTGCGGCGCGCTTCCAGATCGAGGTCGACCCCGAGTTTGGCGAGCGCCGCCTCGGCGGTCTTGCGCATGGCGCCATAGCTGACCAGCTGGGGTCGACCGCCCAGCAGCGTGTCGAAAGCGATGTTCTCGGCCACGGTCATTTCGGGAAACCACGCCAAGTCCTGCCCGACACCGTCGCCGATAGTATGGACGGCGGTGGGTTGCTGGTGGGACCGGGAGCGCCCAGTCTGGAGGGCGCCATCGACTTGGGCGTCATCCGCCAAGCCATGCGCGAGGAGAAGAAACTGCGCATCGCCTACAGCGATGCCGGGGGCGAGGCGACCGAGCGCGTCATCTGGCCGGTCGCGCTGTGGTTTTCCGAGACTGTCCGCGTGCTGGCGGCCTGGTGCGAGCTGCGGGGGGATTTTCGCCATTTCCGGATCGACCGCATAGGGGGGATTGAGGCGCTGGCGGAGCGCTTGCCGAGGCGGCGGCGGGCGTTGATGCGGGAGTGGCGGAGGCTGGAGTGTTTGGCGGAGGGGGAGCGGGGGTGAGGTTCGGTGGGGACAAAAGCTGGCATCTCCCTGTCGTATCCAATGCATCGGCGCCGATGGCGCCGCCCGATCAGAGGAGGATGGAGATGCCAAAGTTCAGCCAAGCACCCTCGAGCCACGTCCGCTGACTCTCTGATATCGAACGCAAAAGAACAATTCAAGCACGAGGTCAAGATGGGCCAAATGCGGACGTGGCTGTTAGCTCGTTCGAATGCTTGCCTGACGGTGGCTTCTTGAATACGGATACCGGATGACCACCGCCGCCGACAACGAAACGCCAATCGTCGAATCAAACCCATCGGGCGATAACCCCGACACGGGGATCCGTGCGTTGCAGGATCGCATTCGTCAGCAGGAACTCCTCGCGGAACTCGGCGTGACAGCATTGCAAGGAGCATCGTTAGATCAGTTGCTGACAGAAACCGCACGGTTGACCGCGAAGGGCCTCCGCGTTGAGTTTTGCAAGATTTTGGAACACATCCCCTCCAGCAATCGGCTGCTGGTTCGTGCAGGCGTGGGCTGGGATGCCGGTGTTATCGGGGTGGCAAGCGTTGGCGCTGATCACGAGTCACCTGCCGGTTTTGCATTGCGGACCGGCAAACCCGTGATTTCAAACCATCTTGAAAACGAACAACGTTTCCGAACCTCGGATCTGCTCAAGCAGCACGGCATCCGACGCGCCATGAACGTCATTCTACAAGGCGATGGCAAGCCGTTTGGTGTGCTCGAAGTGGACAGCCGCTCGGACGATGAATTTCTTGAATTCGACCTGGCCTTCCTTCAGGGCGCAGCCAACATTCTGGGGATGGCGATTGAGCGCGAGAGGCGCGAAACTACACTCACCGCCGCACTCGAAAGGCATCAATTCTTGCTGAAGGAAATGAATCATCGGGTCAAGAATAACCTCTCGATGGTCGTGAGCATGCTAAACTTGCAGGCGCGCGACCACGGAAACCCTGACTTGACGGGTCATCTAAGTGAAGCTGCAAATCGCGTTGCTGCAATTGGAAAATTCTATGATCAGCTGAGTTACGGGGCTGATGTCGAACGGATGGACATCGGGCAGTATGTCAGAGCCATCTGCAAAGCCCTGAATGAAAGCGTCGCTCACTGCGAAATCGTCACCGACGTTGTTGACGGGGTTTATGTCGCAACAGATCGGGCTATTGCCATCGCGTTGATCGTCAATGAGTTGATCACAAATGCCGCAAAATACGCTTACACGAAAGAGGCTGGTGGGAAGATTTTTGTCAAAGTCCTGCGAGAAAACCCGGATGCCTTTTCAATTTCCGTGCGCGATGAAGGCGCCGGCCTAGGACCTAACTTTGATCTTCACAAAGCGAAGGGACTGGGTATGCGAATCGTTACAACGTTTGCAAAACAGCTAGCCGCTAATATTGCGGTCCATTCCCAGGATCCTGGTACAGAATTCGTCATCTCTATCCCGCTGAACGCCGCGCCATTGTGACGGTACTTCGCTGAAGCCGATCACACGACCTCTGCTCGCCACGCAACACGTTCCGCCCCAACTCTGGCTTCAGCTCTCGCAAGCTGACGAAGGCCGCAATGGACGTGCGAACGCCATTCCGTCTTCAACGGGTCAAAAGCAACGCCACCCACCACTTCGTTTCCCTCTCCAAAATCTCACCTTACCCTCCGATCGCAACTGCAGTCCTCCACCTCCGGCACCACCACACTGACAAGAACTGGCATGACCCTGTCGTATCCACTGCCAAGACGGCGATGGCGCCGCCCCAGCAGAGGACCCTTCGGCATGCCGCAGTTCAGCCCCACGTTCAGCCAATTGATCTAGTATGTGACGGACGCCCCGGCCAGCGCCGCGTTCTATGGCCAGCGCCTCGGGTTGCCGAAGGTGTTTGAGATGCCGACGTTCGTGATGCTCACACTCGGCGAAGGCGTCGAACTCAGCCTGTGGCAGAAGGGCGAGGTGCACCCCAAGGCGACCCCGGCGGGCGGATCGGAAGTGAATTTTCGACTGGCCAGTGACGCCGAGGTCGACAGCTTGTGCAAGGATTGGACGAGCCAAGGGGTCGAAATCATCGAGAAACCGCAAAAACTCGACTTCGGTTACGCCTTCACGGCGCTCGATCCCGTTGGCAACCGCATCCGCATGTACGCGCCGGCACTGCGCGGCTGACGGATCGTCCACTGACGCCGCCTTTACGGCCTTAGCTCCCACCGCCAAGGGCACGCTCACCCGCGTGCCCTTGGCGGGTCCGGAGGTGAGCGCCACACTGCCGCCGTGCCGTTGCGGTCTTGGTGCACGCAGGCGGCCGCGGTCTCGGCGTTCCTCGCAACGCCAAAGTTGCGTCCCCTCACGGTCCGTTCGGCAGAAGGCATCAGCATGTTCGAGGCGAAGACCGCGCCAGCCGTTCGCAGCAAGGTCGAGTTGGCAGGAAAAGTGAACGAATGAGCGCGAGTGTCGTCATCCGCGAGTACGCCCCCACAGACGAGGCGGCCCTCATCGGCCTTGTCCTCGAACTCCAGGCTTTCGAGGGGCAGTGGGACGACTGCGTGCGGCCGGCGCACGAGATCGGGCCGTGGTACGTGGCCGATCTCCTGAACCAATGCGCGAAGGATCAGGGCACAGTTCTGATCGCCGAGCGCGATGGCAAGCCTGTCGGCTATGCGGTGATCTATGTTGGTTTCAGCACGGCCGGCGACCGCGACTAGGTCGAGTACCGCTATGGCAGGATCGGCGACCTCTGCGTGACGGAAGGCTGCCGCGGCTCGGGCGTCGGGCGCGCACTCATCGCCGAATGCGAAGCCCGGACCCGCGCCGCGGGTGTTAGCTTGCTGACGATCCGGCACGACCCACAGAGTGTGCGGTCGGAGCAGCTTTATGCGACCCTCGGCTTCCGGGCCGTCCAAGTCGTCCGGGAAAAGAAGCTCGACTGAAGGGAGCGGCGACGTCACGTTCCGCGACTGCCACACCGAGGACGCTCCCGCCCTCATGGACTTGATGCGCGCGCTGCAGGCGAGCGGCCGGCTCGCCCAGGGGCTCCAGCATTATGACCCCCGACCAGAACGTGGCGACCAGACCGACCACGCTTCCCGGAATTCGGCGCGCACTTTCTTTCTTGCGCGTCGAATATCCGGGATCCTTACCTGCCTGGGGGATACACGCACTAACCGCGCGTCCTGTTTCCACGTGCGCTGCGCCAGCAGGGCGCAGCTTCAACAGGTAAGGATCCCGGATACTTGCCGCGCAAAAAAGCGCGTCAAATTCCGGGAAGCGGGTGGGACCATTCGCACGCCCGTATTACGGAGCACTGTTTGTTGAACGCGTCACCCCGATACGCCCACCGTCTTTGCCCACCCGCGCAACTCGGCGAGCCACCTCAACACAACTCCACAGCTGCGGCGAGCGGCTCCCGGCAAGAGCGAGTGGAGGGGAAAAACCGCGCTGGTCAAGAGGTCTCTTGCGGCTCCATCGCCGGGCGTTGATCGGGATCGACCTTGGCGCTTTGTCGGGCAGCGTCCCCCGATACGCGGCCCCGTGCCGTGCCGGCCAATTGACCGCATTGGCTGCAACGGGTGGCGCTTCGCACCACTGTCGCCCAAGTCCAGTCGGGACGACCAGACACCCTTACTGCCCGACCCGCCCGCTGGCGTGGGCCAGCAGCAGGAACACGCGGCCGGTCTCGGTCTGCATTTGCGACAACAGGGCGCCACCGGTCGGATCACGCTGCTCGGCTTGGGCCAGGACACGCTCGAAATCGGCGATGTAGCGTTCGGCCATGGAGCGGAAATCAGCGTCGCTGCGCATGCGGTTGGCGATCTGATCGAAGGTCTGCTGGCCGGAGAGCGTGTAGATGCTGCGATTGATGACCCCGCGCTCGCCGATGCGATGGCGGGCCCAGGCGGTCGCCGCGGACATCGGATCAATGGCCGCCGCGATGGCGCCGAGATCGATACCGGCCGGGCGGGCCGGTGCGACGGGAGCGGCCGTCTCGGCCTCGTCGCGCGAGGCGCGCGCCAGCAGATCGCCGAGCGACCAGCCATCGCGGCCGCTGCTCGCCATTGGCGATGCGATCGGCGGCAACGGCGGGGCCAACAGGTTCGATTGCGGCGCCCGGCGCAAGGCCAATTCGTCGTTCTCGGCCGGCATGACATCGCGCAGCGTGCGCTGCTCACGCGAGACGTTCGACAGCTGATCGAGGGCGCGGATCTGGTCCTGCAGGGCCAGCCGCACGCCGCTGGCGCTTTCGCGCGCTGCCGCCGGCAGCTGGGTGAGATGGGCCTGCACATTGGCCGTCATCGAATTGATATCCTGGGCCAGTTTACCGAGCTGGCCGGTCATCTCGCGCGAGGTCACCGACAGGCGGCCATGCGACGTTTCTAGCGCGGTTGAGACCTGCGTCACCACGCGATTTT
Source organism: Hyphomicrobiaceae bacterium (assembly GCA_031367715.1). Lineage (GTDB taxonomy): Bacteria > Pseudomonadota > Alphaproteobacteria > Rhizobiales > Hyphomicrobiaceae > JANYHF01. The sequence continues at coordinate 13,041 of JANLQJ010000222.1, forward strand.
GCTGATCGAAACGATCCACCAGCCCGCCCAGCTGGTTCAGCAGGCCTTCTGAAACATCCTTGAGCATGCGGCCCTGGGTGGAGAGGCCGCTGACCGTCTGCGCCGATTGTTGCGTGATGGTATCGGTGTTGCGGCGCATGGCTTCCAGGCCCTGCACCAGCGTGGCTTCCAACTGCTCGGACTGCTGGCGCAGCGTGGTGCCCATGGCGCTGGCATGCCGCTCAAGCGCCGATCGCAGCAGATCGACCCGGTTGCCGATCGCCCCGTCAACCACGCTGGCGCCCTGCGCCACAGCCGCCTCGACAGATTTCAGGCCGCGCGAAATAGCGCTTTCGACCGCCAAGCTGGAGCGTTCGATGCTCTCGTCGATCTCGGCCATGCGGGTGGCGAACGCAGTATCGATGGCCTTGGTGCGCTCGACCAGCGCGGCGTCCAGCGCATCGGTACGGCCGGCCAGCACATCCTCGATGTGGGCATTGGTGTTCTCGATGGTCTGGGTCAGCTGGCCAAGGCGGGTGGACAGCGTATCGGCATGCTCGGCGATGGCGCCGTCGATGGTGGTCGAGTAATCCTGCAGCAACCCCTGCAGCTGCTTGGTGCGCATGCCCAGGCTGCTGTCCAGGCGCGTGGTGCGGTCGTCCAATGCTTCTTGCAGCTGGTCGAGATTGGTCGTTGCCGTCACCACCACTTCGGCAAGCTTGCCCTGCTCGCGCGATAGTTTTTCCAGCAGCACCGGCAGTTCGGAGCCGACGCGCTGGCTGATCATCGACAGCGAAGATTGCAGCACATTGCCGCGATCCGACAACTCCTCGGCGACCTGCGCGCCGGCTTGGAAAATGTTCTCGGAGATCTGCTGGCCGACGCCCTTCAGGGTATCGGCGATGCGGTCCGAGCCGCTCGACAGCGCCTCGCGCTCGCTGACCAGCTCATCGATCAGATTGCGGATGCGGTTTTCGTTCTCGTCATAGGAGCGCTCGAGTGCCGAAACCTCGTTGTGCACCAGCACTTCCAGCTCGCCGGCGCGTCCGATGGCGCGCGAGATGGCATCGTTCATGGCCGAGACCTGCCGGCGCACCGATTGGCCGAGCGCCGCGATCGACTGTTCGGCCATCCGGTCGGGCTCGGCCAGGCGCAGCGCCACCTCGGTCATGGCCGACGACATCAGGCGCAACTCCTGCGCGCGCCAGGCCAGCAGGGCCAGGAACCAGATCAGGGCTATCGGCGCCAGCATAACCGCGACAGCGCCGATGGTGGTCGGACGGGTCAGCACATCGAGCAGGCGGTCGCCGGCCTTCAGTCCGGGCGCGATCATGCTGTAGGACAGCGCCAGACCAAGCGTGGCCCAGATCCCGGTGCCAATGGCGGCGTAGTAAAAGGGCGTATTGGCAGGTTGCTGCTGCAGGGAATAGATCAGTGTGCCGATCGAGGGTCCGTCGTCGTTGGCGGCCACGCGTTCGCGCGCGGGTCCAGTGCGACGGCGGCCAACCCGTGGTCCTGCGTCAGGCCGGGGGCGGTTGCGGCGGCCGGCGCGGGGATCGACAGCGTTGCTGTCGGCGGCGGCATCGGTTTGCGCCTCGGGTGCGGTCGGGCGCGGGTTGACACCCGGTCCGGCGGGTTGAACGTTGGCCATGCCAATTTGCGGCTCGAGAGCCATCTGCAACGTCCCCTAAACTCAAGCGCGCGGCCAGCTCTTCAAGTGCATCGACAGGCCCCAGCAAGCTCCCTGTGAACGAGCCCTTATGCGACGGCAAGCCGCACGACTCGCCTCGGCCAGCGCACAGCTGGTGCGGCACCCTAGCCGAGCGGTCCGCACTCGCCCAGCCCGAATACCGGTATCGGCTTGAGGCTGCACAAAAAACTGTTGAGCACTCTGGCGGCAAGAGGCGCCACGACACACCACCCCACGACTATGTTGCCGCCGTTTTTGGCGGAATCGTGGTTGACCGATAACTCTGCGTGCGTATTAACCAGACTTTAGTCGGTCGAACGGCATATTCGAGCTGCGGCGGCATCCCCCACCGCCTCGTGATCCCTGCAAATAGGGACAGCAGTATGCATAGCCAATCGGCAGAGTTGATCCAGTCTGGACCGGCGGTGGCGTCTGCACCCACGACCCCAGCCCTGCTTGACCAGCGCCATCTCGACCATCAGACCCTGGGCGATCCAGTGCTGCGCCGCGATGTGCTGGAACTTTTTCTCGCCGAGTCGATCAAATACATTGATGATCTGTTCGCCGCCGACGACTGCAAGTCCTGGCGTATGGCCGTGCATACGCTCAAGGGCGTCTCGCTCAATCTTGGCGCCTTTCGCCTCGCCGCCGTATGCCGGCAGTTCGAGACCCCCGAGGCGGTCGGGACGCAGCCACAAAAACGCGCTGCCGCCGCGGCGATCTCCGACATGATTGTCGAGACGCGGTCAGCCATTGCGGCCACCCTGCCAGCCGCCACCCTGCCAGCCGCCACCCTGCCAGCCGCCACCCTGCCAGCCGCCACCCTGCCAACCGGGACGACGCCGCGCGCCTGACCGCCCGCGCAAGCTATACGATATCGCAGCGAACGCGGCCAAGCAACGGGACGCGCTGCAGAAATTTGCCTCGCCGACAATAAATTTCCGTTGCCCCTCTTGGCGAATACGCCGCGTGCTCCCAACTAGCAATTGGGGCCGCAAAAAACTTCGAACCGGATTGGCCGCCACCGCGACACATGTTTCGTAACCGGAACATGAGGAGCAGCAGCATGGCAGGTAAGGCGCTATCGGGGGCAGGGCGGCGGCACGGCCGCGAGGGCATCGGCACGGCCTCCCGGCCGTAGCTACGTGTTTTACCGTTTCACGAGCAGGAACAGAAGTTTTCATGACTGCGGCTGGCGTAGCCGCGAAAGCATCCGGCTGGTCGAGGGCGACCGGCGACTCCGGTGGCTTGCGTGACGGACGGACGAACGAACGACCGTTGCGGGATGATTGATCGGCAACGCCTGGCACCTGAGGCCATGTCCTTGGAGCGGCCGGCGCTAACCCAGGAGTTGATTATGACGCACCGAGCCATGCACGTCGCCGTCCTGAACGCGGACGCCGCCCGCGCCGCGCCGCTCGGCAACTATCTCACCGACCATAGCTTTGCCGTCACGCCAGTGACCAGCTGTTACCGGCTCGACCGGCTGCTGGGCGAGCGCGGCGCCGACCTCGTCATCCTCGACGACGACCTGCCCGACGCCGATCCGCTGGCGCTGGCGCGCCGTCTCAGCGCCCGCAACCGCTTCGGCATCCTGATGTTGGCCAGCGGGCCCGATTGCCTGACGCGCATCTGCAGCCTGGAAGCGGGCGCCGACGATTGCCTGGCCAAACCGGCAGAGCACCGCGAGGTGCTGGCCCGGGTCAAGGCCATCCTGCGCCGGCTCACCCGCACGCGCGGCCTGGAACGGGCCGAGCAGGGGGACGCCGGCCTGCGCTTTGGCGATTGCCTGTTCGATCCGGTCAGCCGGCGCCTGCGCTCGCAGAACGGCTCTCCCATCCCGATCACCGAGATGGAACTGAAGCTGCTCAACGTCTTTGCCGAACACCCGAACCGCGCCCTCACCCGCGACGAACTGGTCATGCTCGCGCACGGCCGCGCCTGGTCGCCGTTCGACCGCAGCCTCGACATCCGCGTCTCGCGGTTACGGCACAAGATCGAGCGCGACCCGGCGCGGCCCGAAGTGATCGTGACGGTGCGCGGGGTGGGGTATCGGTACGAGGTGTAGGGGGACCCGATCGAGGCCACTACTTGGGCCAGAAACCCAACACACGCCTCCCGCAATTTGACGCGCCGCTTCGCGCGGCAAATATCCGGGATCCTTACCTGCTGGAGCCAGGCACTCAGGCCGCCACGACGACTCGCCCGACCAACTTGAAACCCAAACCGTCCTGTACTGCTCAGGCGTGGGCTGCGCGTCCCCCTCAGAATATCGCGCACCCTATCCTGGTAGGTCCCAAGTGACACGGCCTTGAACTTAGCCCATAGCCAACACTTTTTGCTCCCCCCTCACCACCCCCGCCACTTCCTCAATCGTCCCCGCCACCAGCTCCAGCCACAGCAGCCGACGCGGATCGACCGGCCCGGGCAGCTCCAGCCGCCCGGCCGCAGCCACCGCAAACCCGAAGCGCTCGTAATACGGCAGATCGCCGACCAGCACGATCAGCCGGACGCCGGCCACCCGGGCTGCCAGTAACGCCTCGGCCACCAGCGCCTTGCCGATACCTAGACCCTTCAGCGCCGGCTCGACCGCCAGCGGGCCGAGCAGTTGCGCGCCCGGAACACCGCCAATAGTAATCGGCGCCATGCGCAGGGCGGCGGCCAGTTTGCCGTCGTGGAACGCGACCCGACAGAGCGGCGAGAACGGCGCCAGGCCGTCGCGGATGCGGTAGGCGGTGCGGGCATAGCGGCCGGGCCCGAAGGCGCGGTCGTGCAGGGCTTCGATGGCGGACAGATCGGCGGCGGTCACATTTCGCGTGGTGACGTCGGGAGACATGGCAGGGTGCTTTCGGAGAGGAGGGCGGTTTACGAGAAACCCGAAGAGGCGGCCGGGTGCATCGGTCCCCTCTCGCCTTGCTCAGGCGTGTGGGCGACAACGGCCGGCCACGACGGAGGCGTCGCGGGGCTGGGATCGTCGTCGGAACTCGATCGCTGACAGGTGCCGGTTCGAAAGCATGGCGCGATTTAGCAAAGTGCGGGGCCGAGGTCCAGAGGCTGGCCGCAATAAATTTGCGGCGCGATTGGGGACATGATGCTCATCTTCACTGCACCAGTGCCAATGCAGGCAAAGACGTCCAAGCGACGATGAGCTTCGTGACCCCGCTATGGCACGTTGGCAGAGCCGCGCTCGCCCTGTCAATCCGGGCCGTGCCGCACCAGGGCGCACGTGGCCCGCGGCTACGCTATCGGCGCTGTCCATCCCAAAAGCTGGCGGTGCCGGACTGTGCGGACGCCGGATGGCTGCTCTTTATGCACTGCCAATTCGCAGCTGTCCGGCGCTTGCGCTCCCGTGGGTCAGTGAGAATTTTGTACGCAATTCATACGTATCAAGATCTTTTGACTTGAACCCGCCGACACACCATCAACCCCAGCGATAGTTGAAGCTGATGCTGATGCGCTTGGCCTTGGCATTGTTGACCGGCACCTCGTGGCGCAGCCAGCTCTCCCACAGCAGCAGGGTACCGGCTTTGGGCGCCACATAGACAAAGCTGCGATTGTGCGGACGGGCCCTGGCGCGCCTTGGCGGGGCGGCCATCATCAGCCCTAACCGCGGATCCTCAAGCTTGAGGGCGCTGGCCCCTTCGGGTACCGCGACATAGAAGGTGCCGCTCAGCACCGACTGTGGATGAATGTGCGCGGCGTGGTGCCCACCGGGATCGAGCACATTGGCCCACAGGCTGTCCATCACAAGGCGGCGCCCGCCGAGATCGAAATCCAGCTCGCGGGCGAATTCAGTTGCATGGCCATTGATCGCCTCGGTCAGATCGGCAAAGGCCGGCAGGCGCAGCGCGAGGTCGGTCAGCGAGGCATAGGATGTATAGCCTGGATAATCATTGTCCCTGCTCCAGCGCCGGCCAGCCTGATCTTCGCGGGCCAGCAGCATGCAGCTGTCGGCAAGCTCCGATATCAGCGTCGCGCCGCTGCGCCCGTTCAGTTCGGCGCGGTAGAGCTGGGTGACAAACAACTGTTCGATCTTGGCCATGGCTTGGGCGTTAGGGCATGGGAGACGGGTGGTCAAGCGGCGGAGCAGGCGGCAGGGCGCAAAGCCCATACCCGTGTCAGTCTCGGGCTCGTCCCACGGACGTCTGGTGGATTTGCGGGCAAACGCACGACGTTCAATCGTGATATGGATTTCCTTGATCCGTTATTGATCTGTAGACGGCACCCTGGCCAGCCAAACTCCGTCGTCGCCGCGTAGGCGGGGATCCAGCCAAGCTAGGGCACGCGTCATGCTCGTGATCCAGGAATGCGTTGCAGATCAATGAATTGCCGTGGTCTGAGTTTGCGGAACCACGCGCTTGCCTGGACCCTCGCCTGCGCGGGGGTGACGAAACATCGGCTGTGTTCGGTTAACCCGGACAGCCGTGGGACGAGCCCGAGGACGACACTGGTGGGTGGTGGGGGTGCTGAGTATCCCAAACGACATACCCTGCCAGCGTCGGTAGGGGTTGCGAGACTTGTCCACCCCAGGCAATGTCCGGCGCTGTCCACCAGAGAGTGCCACTTATGTCCCGCCGCCTCACACAATTCGAGAGCCGCCGCCAGCCGGTGGTCGGGTTTGGCACTTTTCTCAGCCGCATGGGAGCTAGCCTAGCGATGGCCGCGGTCCTGATCGGCCTCTCGCTGATGATCGGCATGGCCGGCTACCAGGCGTTTGAGGGGATGAATTCGGTCGACGCCTATCTCAATGCCAGCATGTTGCTGGGCGGCATGGGGCCGGTCGACACGCTGAAGACCGATGCCGGGAAGCTGTTTGCCGCCACCTATGCGCTGTATTGCGGTGTGGTGCTGATCGTCTCGACCGGCATCATCCTGGCGCCGGTGGTGCACCGCGTGCTGCATGCGGTTCACGCAGATGACGACGGTGGTGACGACACCAAAAGTACGGCGCCGTGACGAAATCCGCAACTGAGACGGCGGCAGAGACGGCGACGCGCATCGCCAAGGCGACGCACACCGCGGCGCTGTTGCTGTATGCGGCCGGGGTCGGCGCCCTGTCGCTGATGGACGCCACGGTCAAGCAGGTGGCCTGGCGCTACCCGACCATCGAGGTCGGTTTCCTGCGCTATCTGACCGGGACCATCGTCATTGGCCTGATCGTTGTCTGGATGCGACCAGGCTGGCCGAGCCGGCAGATGATATTCGTCAACGGCATCCGCTCGGTGCTGACCAGCGCCTTGGCGCTCACTTTCTTCTTCTCACTGACGGCGCTGCCGCTAGCCGAGGCGGTGGCGCTGACCTTTCTCTCGCCCGCGTTCCTCGCGCTATTTGGCGCCTGGCTGCTGAAGGAACCACTGTCGCCGCGCATCGGTATCGCGCTCGGCGTCGGCTTTCTCGGCGTGCTGGTGATCGTCAGCGGTCAGATCGGCACGACAACCTACGGGCCATGGGCGCTGGCGGGCGCCATCGCTGCGCTGGCGTCGGCGGTGCTGTACGCGCTCTCGATGGTGCTGCTGCGCTCGCGCGCCTCGGTGGACCCGATCCCGCTGATCGTCCTGGTGCTGCATGTCGGTGCGACGCTGATACTGGCGGGCCCGGCCTGGTTCGTCTGGCAGACCCCGCCGCTGAACGATTTCATGATCTTTGGCGCCATCGGTGCGCTTGGCACCGGCGGGCACCTGCTGCTGGCCAACGCCTTTGCCCGCTCTCAGGCCGGGCGACTGGCGGCCTTGGAATACACCGCGCTGCTGTGGGCCGTCGGGCTCGGCTACATCTTCTTTGCCGAGCTGCCGGGCATCGCGACCATCGTCGGCGCACTGTTTATTGTCGCCAGCGCGGTGATGGCAAACCGAGCTTGAACCGAGGGTCAGCCCCCAAACGCCCTATGCCAACCGCGCCCCTTTGGCGCCTTCGATGATCGCTGTCACGCCCATGCCGCCGGCGGTGCAGACTGAGATCAGCGCGCGGCCACCTTTGTCGGCGACGAGCTTGGCGCCGAGGCCAAGAATGCGCGCGCCAGTCGCGGCGAACGGATGGCCGTAAGCCAGGCTCGAGCCTTTCACGTTCAGCTTCGCACGATCGATCGAGCCGAGCGGCTTGTCCTTGCCAAGAACATCCTTGCAGTAGACTGGGTCCTCCCAGGCCTTCAACGTGCACAGCACTTGCGCGGCAAAGGCCTCGTGGATTTCATAGAAATCGAAGTCCTGCAGCGTCAGCCCGGCACGATCGAGCATACGCGAGACGGCAACCGTAGGCGCCATCAACAGGCCGGCTCCGGCAATGAAATCGACGGCGGCGGTTTCGCCGAAAGTCAAGAACGCTTGCGGGGCGAGCCCGCGCTTGGCGGCCCACTCCTCGGACGCCAGCAGCACGCTGGAGGCGCCATCGGTCAGCGGCGTGGAATTGGCCGCCGTCAAGGTGCCGCGATCGGATTTCTCGAACGCCGTCTTCAAGGTTGCGAGCTTGGCGAGATCGATGTCTGCTCTGAGATTGTTGTCGCGGAACACGCCCGCGCACGGCACGATCAGGTCATCGTGGAAACCATCGGCATAGGCTTGCGCGGCCTTTTTGTGGCTGTCGAAGGCGAGCTTGTCCTGCTCCTCGCGGGCAATCTTCCAGGTCTGCGCCATCAACTCGGTATGCGCGCCCATGCTGAGGCCGGTGCGCGGCTCGCCGGTGTTGGGTGGCTGCGGCGTGAGTTCGCCGGGGGTAAAATCCTTGAACACCGCCAGTCGCTCCATAACGGTGCGGGCGCGCTGCAGGGCCACCAGCCGCTGCGCGAATTTGCGGGAGAACACGATCGGTGCGTCGCTGGTGGTATCGGAGCCGCAGGCGATGCCACTCTCGATCTGGCCGATCGCGATCTTCGCCCCGAGATCGATCGCCGCCTGCAGGCTGGTGCCGCAGGCCTGCTGCATGGTGATGCCCGGCGTCGAGGCATGCAGCTTGGTGTCGATGATGGCTTCGCGGGCAAGGTTCCAGTCGCGCGAATGGGAAACCACCGCGCCGCCCACCACTTCGCCGACGGCAACGCCGCCAAGCTTGTATTTGTCGACCAGCCCGGAGATGGCGGTCGAAAGCATCTTCAGGTTGGTCTGTTCCGCATAGAGCGAATTGGAGCGGCAGAACGGAATGCGCGAGCCGCCGATGATCGCGATGCGCCGCACGGTTTGGTTGGTCATTCGTCGACCCTCAGTGTTGGGACTATGTCTATCAATTCAAACTCAAAGATGGCGGCTCCGTCCCGTCTGCCAATGGGAACAGGAAGTTGGCGCCGCCGTCTGCTACTCCGCCGCCTCGCGTTTTACGACGATGCTCTGGTTCCCGCGGTAGTGCAGCGGACCGCCGCGGAACGGTGCGAACCCGGTACCGAAAATCACGCCGGCATCCACCATGTCGGCGCTCTCGACCACCTTTTCATCGCGGCAGCGCTCGCATTCGTCGATCAGCGGCTTGACCAGTTCCTCGCCCAGCAGATGCAGCTCGACCGCATTGTACGCAGGGTCCGGCGTCTTTTGCTCGGGCTTGCCGTCCTTCCAGACATAGAAGCCCTCGCCGGTCTTCTTGCCGAGCTTGCCGGCGGCAACCAGGCTGGCCAGTTTCGATCCCTCCATCGCCCCCGCCGAAATGCCGAGAATGTCGGCGACGTGCTTGCAGATATCGAGGCCGACCTGATCGGCCAGCTCCAGCGGACCCACCGGCATGCCGAAGGTCTTGGCCGCCTCGTCAATCTTCTCGCGCTCGGTACCCGCCTCATATTTTGCCATGGCGCCGCTCATGTACGGCATCAGCACGCGGTTGACGAGGAAGCCGGGCACGCTTTTCACCACCAGCGGATATTTGCCGATGGCGGTGACCACGCCGCAGCCCTTAGCAATTTCCTCGGGCCGGCTCTCGGCGCCCTTGATGACTTCCACCAGCGGCAGTGCCGGAACGGGATTGAAGAAATGCAGCCCGATCAGCCGGCCACGATCGGCCAGCGGCTCGGCGATGTTCTCGATCATGATCGATGAGGTGTTGCTGGCCATCACGGCGCCGGGCTTCATGCGGCCCTCGATGTCCTTGAAGATGCGTTGCTTGATCTCCAGCTTTTCGACCACTGCCTCGATGACCACGTCCGCACGTGGCAGATGCTCGCCCTTGCCATCCAGCAACAGGCGCGCCATGGCGGCGTCGACTTCGGTGCGCGATTTGAGGCGCCGACGGAACAAGGCCTTGGCCTGCTCGGCGGCTTTCTTGAGCTGCTCCTCGTTGATGTCCTGCAGGCTGACTTCCATGCCGGCCAGCACGCAGACCGCCGCGATGTCCGCGCCCATGGTACCGGCGCCGATCACATGCGCGCGCTTGGGTTTGAAATCGCTGCCCTTGGGAGCCTGCGCCTTCATAGCCTCGGAGAGACGGAAGACGCGGCGCAGATTGCGCGCCGGCTCGCTTACCATGAGGGGAGCAAAGGCTTTGGTTTCCGCCGCCTTCATGCTGCTGTCACTAGCGCCGTGCTGCTCGAACAGATCGATCAGGCGGAAGGGCGCAGGGTAGTGTTCTTCCCGGATTTTTTCGCGGGTTTTCTTGCGCATCTGGTCGGCCAGGATGCCGCGGATTGGCCACTGCCGCATCAGCCGCTGCGCCAGGCTGGCGCCCTTGGAGCGCTTGCCGGCAAGGATCGCCTTGCGTGCCATCCAGCGCAGATTGGCCGGCGATGGTGCCAGTTCATCAATCAGTCCCATGCCGCGCGCCGCGCTGGTGCGCAGCATGTTGCCGGTGAGCATCGCGGTCATGGCCGCAGTCGGGCCGGCCTGCCGGATCGAGCGGAAGGTGCCGTTGAAGCCAGGGAAAATACCGAGCTTGACCTCGGGGAAACCGACGCGCGTCGCATCATCGCGATCGGCGATGCGCCACGAGCAGGCCAGCGCCAGCTCCAGCCCGCCGCCCAGGCACATGCCGTGGATGGCAGCAACCGTTGGCACACTGAGTTTTTCCAGGCGATCCAGAAGATCCGTCATCTGAGTAATAGCGGTTCGGACTTCGCCTTCGCTGCGGAAATCATCGAACTCGCGGATGTCGGCGCCGTGGATGAAACTCGATGGCTTGCCCGAGATGAACACCACGCCCTTGATCGAGCTGGCGTTGGCCAAGGTCTCAGCCTGGACAATAATGGCTCCCAGTTCCTCCATAGCGCGACGCGAGAGCGTGTTCACCCGCTCGCCCTCGCGATCAAAGACGGCCCAGGCGATGGCTTCCTGATCGACCGAGAAGCGCCAGTCCTTCAATGCATTGATGTCAGCGGCCATGTTGGGGAACCTTCAACTCTAAGGCAAATCGGAAACTGTGAACGCAGACGTTTTTCTCCTCTCCCCCTGGCGCCGTTTGGCGCAAGGGGGAGAGGAAACTGCCCGCCTGCGCAGAGGCGCAAAATTAAATGGGGCAGCGCGTTTCAGCGCAAGAGCTGGGCTGTCGGTGATGGGCAGCCGCTTGCTTCGCACTCGTCGCACCAGGGACAGAACAAGCGGCTGCCCATCCGGCGCATACGCGCCACCTACTCCCCCTAAGAAGAGGGAGTAGTGGGAGGCCGCGCCGCCGGAGCATTCCATCATTATTCCGCCGCCTTGCTTGTCGTGGTATTCGACAGCACACGAAAGTTCGGCTTGACCTCTTCCGGATCGAAATGGTCGACCGCGATGACGCGGGCCGTCAGGTCCTCGGCCTCGCGCAATTGCACGGCTTCGGCCTCCGTGACAATGCCCTTGCCCTTGGCTTCGGCGATCCAGTCGCGGCCATGATAGCGCTTGATGTCGCCCTTGCGTACCGCGCGTTCCAGCTTGCGCTGCGCCTCTTCGATGGCCACCACCTTGGGAAGCGTGTGCTCCAGCAGGCCGACGGGATCGTTCGGGTCGTTGGTATGGTAGATCTCGCGGGTGAGCCGGTCACGCGCATCGCCCGGCTCTAGCACCAGCGCGACGACCTTGCGCGCCAGCCGGTCACTAGCCGGCCGCATGCGCGCACCGAGCGGGAAGGCAACCAGCCGCATCAGCCAACGCGCCGCTGCAATCGGGAAATTGTCAATGGCGCCAGCGATCGCAACTTGGAAGCGGTAGAGGCCGTTGCGCGCAGCCAGTTCCACGAACGGCATATCGGCGAGGATCCGTCCGTCGTCCTCATAGCGCTTCAGAACGCAGGACAATAGATAGAGTTCGGACAATGCATCCGCCATGCGGCCGGTGATGCGCTGCTTGGTCTTGAGGCCGCCGCCGAGCAGAGCCACCGTCAGATCGGCAACGAACGCGAATGTTCGCGAGGCGCGCCACAGCTGGCGATACCAGCCGCCGATCCGTCCGGCGTCGGACGGTGCGTTGCCGAACAGGCCGAAGGTGACATTGTGGAACAGCGCGCCGAACAAGTTCGCGACGCTGAAGGCAACGTGATCGAGCAGCAGGTGCTCGAAATCGGCCAGACCCTTGGCGTGGTCCTTCTCCTGGGCGGCCTGGATCTCCTTATAGAGATAGGGATGCGCGCGCAGCGCCCCTTGCGCGAATGTGATCAGCGAACGGGTGAGAATGTTCGCGCCCTCGACCGTGATGCCAACCGGCACCATCTGATACGCCGACTGCAGATAGTTCGCCGGGCCATCGCAAATGCCGCGCCCGCCATGGATGTCCATGGCCGCGTTGACGCTGTCGCGCATGCGCTCCGTCGACTGATATTTCAACAACCCGCCGAGCACGGAGGGCTTTTCTCCGCGCGTCACCATCGCCGCCGTCACGCCGCGCGCCGCCTCCAGCACGTAGGCGTTCTCGGTGAGCAGCGCGAGCGGCTCCTCGATGCCCTCCATCTTGCCGACGGCAATGCCGAACTGGCGGCGGATGCGGGCATAGGCCGTCGTCACGCGCAGCATGGTCTTGGCGCCCGCCGCGGCCGACGAGGGGAGCGAGATCGAGCGGCCCGCCGACAGGCATTCCATCAGCATG
>JANLQJ010000249.1:0-15397 GCA_031367715.1 Hyphomicrobiaceae bacterium
TCCTCAGGCACGAAGTCCTGCACGCTCGGCGGCAGAAGCTGCGTCTGATCGATCTTCCAGGGGCGAAAGTGCTTGCTCATGGTCGGAAACTGAATCAGACTCGCGCCAAATTGACCAGCGACTACTCGGACAGGCTCCTAGCCGCATGAATTGACCGCACGGGATTGTCGTCTTTGGTCTTCATTTGGATCCCGTATTTGGGATGGCAGTTCAAGCTTGCCCCGCTAGCCGGGCGATGCCGGGGTCAGGTGGGTCAACACGCACCGCCACCGGCCGCTATCCTTCCGGTAAATACTTAAGTTAGTGTTCTGACTCATTCAAATGGTTTCCGATTTTTCGTCATCCCGGCGAAGGCCGGGACCTGTCCAACCATCGGGACCTGCAGCAGTTGGCAATTCGGAAACAGTGCTTTGAAACAGAGGCTTACCGCGTAAGTCCTGAGTGCCTCGCATCGACTTGGACGGGTCCCGGCCTTCGCCGGGATGACGACTTTTTCGGGGTTCCAAATGATTGTTACAGAACATTAGCGCCCATGCGCCTGCGCCGGGCGGACGAAATTTCGGGAACCATTTGTATGAGTCAAAACACTAGGACTAGCCTCGCCGCAGATACGCTAGGCGGTCCAGCGCGCCTTGCAGAATGTACGCCGCCGCCGCCTTGTCGATGACCTCGGCGCGGCGCTTGCGGCTGGCGTCGGCGGCGATCAGCACGCGCTCGGCGGCGGCGGTCGAGAGGCGCTCATCCCAATAGGCGATCGGCAGCGGCGTCAGCGCCGCGAGGTTGCGCACGAAGGCGCGGGTCGATTGCACGCGCGGACCCTCGCTGCCATCCATGTTCAGCGGCAGGCCAATGACCACGCCGCCGGCATCGAATTCATGAAAGAGATCGAGCAGGGCTTCGCCGTCGTCGCGGAATTTGCCGCGCCCAATGGTCTCCAACGCCGATGCGATGGTCCAGCTGGTGTCCGACAGCGCAACGCCAATGGTCTTGCTGCCGAGATCGAGGCCGACCAGCGGTCTGCCAGCCGCAAAAAGCGGGGCAGCGGTTTCAAGGGCGAGGCCAGGTTGGCGCGCCATCGAGCTAAGGCGTTTTCGGTGCGCCGGTATTGGTGGCGGGCGCGGGCACAGCTGGAGCCGGTGCCGTGGTGGCCGGAGCGGTCGTCGCCGGAGCGGTCGTCGCCGGAGCAGTCGTCGCCGGAGCAGTCGTCGCCGGAGTCCCCGGCACAACCGGTGCCGTGGCGGCGGGCTTGCCGATGGTATCCAGGATCGAGCCACCCTTGTGCTCGAAGCGGGCCAGCAATGTCAGGCCGATGCTGGTGATGAAAAAGCCGAGCGCCAGCAATGCCGTCAGCCGGGTCAGCGCATTGGCCGTGCCACGGCCGGTCATGAAGCCGCCGCCGCCACCGCCGCCAATGCCAAGGCCGCCGCCCTCGGAACGCTGCAGCAGGACCACGCACACAAGAGCAATGGCGATCATAAGATGGATGACAAGCAGTACCGGTAGCATGGCGGGTATGTATCGCAAACGGTTGGGGCGGCTCAGACTTGAGCGGCGATGTCGGGAATGAGCAGGCTTCTTACACAAGCCGAGACAAACTAGCTAGCGGGCATTTTTTGTCGGCGCCGCCGACGCCCTTGCGGGGAGCTGGGCGCTGTCGCCGAGGCGAGAGTGCTGTCTGTCGTCTCCAGGTTGCAATGCCGAGTGGATAAAAAATCACACCGGCACGCGCACAACCCCCTTCAGGCCGCCCATCTCGCTCTCCTCCAGCCAGATATCGCCGCCGTGCACACGGGCGATGTCGCGCGCGATGGCCAGGCCCAGGCCGGTATTGGGCAGGTCCTGATTGCGGCTGGGGTCGAGCCTGAGGAACGGGCGGAACACCACCTCGCGCTTTTCGGGTGGAATGCCCGGGCCGTCGTCATCGACTTCGATGCGCAGCCAGTGGCGATCCTGCGTCACCGTGACGACGATGGTCTCGGCATAGCGGGCTGCGTTCGACACCAGATTGGCGATGGCGCGCTTGAAGCCGTGACGGCGCAGCGGCACCGGGATCTTGCGGCGGCGGCGGAAGCGCAGCTCGATCGGCTTGCCGAAATGCATGGCGCCGGCCTTCACCTCTTCCATCATGGCGCGCACATCGGTCGGTTTGGCTTCCTCGCCGCTGCCGCCCTTGGCAAACGCCATGTAGTCCTCGAGCATGGCCCGCATTTCGTTGACGTCGGCACGCATGGCATCGGTGCCGGGCGCGCCTTCCAGCATCGCCAGCGAAAGTTTGAATCGCGTCAGCACCGTGCGCAAGTCGTGGCTGACGCCGGCCAGCATGGTGGTGCGCTGCTCGACGTGTTTTTCGATGCGGTCGCGCATCTCCTCGAAGGCCGAAGCGGCCTGGCGGATTTCGCGCGCGCCGCGGGCCCTGAAGTCGATCGGCACCGGCCGACCCTTGCCGAACGCCTCGGCCGCTTCGGCCAGCTTGACGATCGGGCGGATCTGGTTGCGCAGGAACAGGATGGCCACCGACAGCAGCACCAGCGAGGTGCCGATCATCCAGACCAGGAAGATGTGCGAGTTGGTGGCATAGGTGCGGGTGCGCGGCACGACCATGCGTAAATTGGCCGTGGCAAGCTTGACGCGCACCTCGACATCGCGGTCGCCACGGGTATCGATCCAATAGGGCTTGTCGATCTGATTGGCAATTTCCGCCGACAGGCTGCGGCCGAGCAGGTCGAAGACGGGCCGCTGCTGCGGTGGTGGCAGTTCGGCGGACGGCTCGACGGTGAGGCTCAGCTCGAAGCGCCGTTGTGCCAGTTCAACCAGCTTGCGGATATCGTCTTTGGTGCGTGCAGCTTCGAAGTCATCGATCAATGAGCCGATCGAGCCAGCGGTGGCGGCCGACAGGCGCAGCGTCACTTCCTGCCAATGGCGGTCCATGAAGACAAAGGCGACCACCGATTCGAGCAGCACGATGGGCGCGATGATGATGATCAGGGCGCGCGCATATAGGCCCTTGGGCAGCAGGCTGGGCAGCGCCTGCCAGGTTACCCCGCTGAACTGCCGGGCGAACTGGCGCCAGGCGCGCGCCGGCCAGTGGCGATCGGGGATGGCTATCATCAGTCTATGTAGAGGACGTAGCCTCTGCCTCGTGAGGTTTGCAGGTAGACCGGGTTGGCAGGATCGGATTCGATCTTGCGCCGCAGGCGGTTGATCTGCACGTCGACAGCGCGCTCGCTGGCGGTGGCGTCGGCGCCAGCGCCACTGCCCACCAGCTCGTGCCGGGCGATGGCGACGCCCGGCCGGACCGCGAACTGGCGCAGCATGTCGCGCTCGCGCTCGGTCAGCTTGATCGGCATGTCGCCGCGTTTCAGTTCGCCGCGCCCGAGATGGAACAACACCGGGCCCATGCGCACCTCCTCGCGCGAGCCCTCCTTGGGGTCGTAGCGGCGCAGGATGTTGTTCAGGCGCAACAACAGCTCGCGCGGTTCGAACGGCTTGGGGATGTAGTCGTCGACACCCGCCTCCAGGCCGGCCACCCGATCCTCTTTGTCGGCCATCGCCGTCAGCATCAGGATCGGCACATTGCTGTCGCGGCGCAGCTCGCGTGCGAGGTCGAGGCCGCTGCCGTCCGGCAGCATGACATCGAGAATGAGCACGTCGAAGGACAGGCCACGCATGGCCGCGCGCGCCGATGCCGTATCGGCGGCCGCGCTGACGCGGTAGCCGCTGTTGTGCAGGTAACTCACCAGCAATTCGCGGATGCGGTGATCGTCGTCGACCACCAGGACGTGCCGGGCATCGTCGGCAAGCGGCGGTTTGGCCTTCTGGGCCGGCGTCGATAAGCTCATCAGGCGGCCTCGTGCTTGGATTTGAGGCGATGTCCGCCCTTGGGCAGCAGGGCTTCGACGCGAGCCCGTTCGGAGGGTTCGATCATGGCCGCCAGAAAGGCCTGGACGATTGCCGATTGGCTGCCGTTGCGGCTCGACTGCAAGGCCTGGCCAACCCGGGCCAGTTGCGGTTCCAGCAGGCGCTGGGCCAGCTGCCGTCCCGATTCAGTCGTGTACAGCCGTCGCTCGCGCCGGTCGGCTTTGCCAAGGCGCTGCTCGATGAAACCGCTGGCCACCAGCTGGCGCAGCACGCGGGCCAGGCTCTGCTTTGTGATCTTCAGAATGTCGAGCAGATCGGCGACGCGAAGCCCGGGATAATGCTCGACAAAATGCAGCACCCGGTGATGGGCGCGGCCGAACTGGAACTCGGCCAGGATTTCGTCCGGGTCGCCGGTGAAATCGCGATAGGCAAAGAACAACAGTTCCACCAGCGCGACCAGCGAGCGGTCGCGTTCGGCCCGACCCGCCGGTTGATCCGGCAGCAGCTCGGGGCGCTTGGTGATGTCGCTAGATATGTCAGCCATGTTGACGTAATCCGGGCGGTTGGATTAGTATGATGTCGTCGCTGCCATGGCGCTCCTGGTCCCTCGGTTTGGAATTAATGCCGGATGGGGCACCGTGGCAAGGTATTTGAGCTGACGGGCGCCAGTCGGGCAGGTAAACCCTGGCGGTACAACTTGATAACGAGGCTGGCCGCGCGCCCGGCGCGAGCACTGGTCATGTGGAGGACACGCTGATGGCCCTGGTTCCCTATCACGATCGCGATGGTTTCATCTGGTTCGATGGCGCGCTGGTGCCGTGGCGCGAGGCGCAAGTGCATGTGCTGACGCACGCCCTGCACTATGCCAGCGCCGTGTTCGAGGGCGAGCGCGCCTATGGCGGCGAGATCTTCAAGCTGTCCGAGCATTCGCAGCGGCTGATCGACAGCGGCAAGATGCTGGATTTCGACATTCCCTATTCGGTGGCCGAGATCGATCAGGCCTGTCGCGACGCCGTCAAGGCCAACAAGCTGACCGATTGCTATGTGCGGCCGATCGCCTGGCGCGGCAGCGAAATGATGGGCGTCAGCGCTCAAGCCAACAAGATCCATTTGGCGGTTGCCGCCTGGGATTGGGGCTCGTACTTCGATCCGGCGCAGAAAATGAAGGGGATCCGTCTTGCCATGGCGCACTATCGGCGCCCGGATCCCGCGACCATCCCGTGCAAGGCCAAGGCGACCGGACTTTACATGATCTGCACCATCGAAAAGCACCGCGCCGAGCGGGCTGGCTATGCCGATGCGCTGATGCTGGATTGGCGCGGCCGCGTTGCCGAATGCACCGGCGCCAACATCTTCCTGATCAAGGACGGTGAGCTGCACACGCCCGATCCCGATTGTTTCCTCGATGGCATCACGCGCCGGACCGTGGTCGCCCTTGCCCGCGCGCGTCAGCTCAAAGTGATCGAGCGGACCATCATGCCCGAAGAGCTCTCGAGCTTCAGCGAGTGCTTCATCGTCGGCACGGCTGCCGAAGTGACGCCGGTTTCGGAGATCGGCGAGCACAAATTCAAGCCCGGCCAGATCACCGAGACCTTGCTCACGGACTATATGGCTGCGGTACAGCCGTCGGCCTCACGACTTGCCAAGGCCAGTTGAGCGTGCTTTTAGGGTTGCGGTTAACGGATCAGCTCGACCTGCGGCCAGCACTTGGTCAGCCGGGACGGGGCAGTCCGGAAACGATTGATATTCGTATTGGCAACCTAGGACGGGTGAGTACATGGCGCAGGAAAAATCCGGAAGTGGCAAACAGGATGAGCGCGATCGCCGCAAGGCCGCAGGGGCCATGCTACCAGGCGGCGCAAGCGCAGACAGCGACGAGCGCAGACGTCGCGGCGGCGGCTGGCTGCTGGGCGGCGGCGGCACCAATCTGATCGGCCTGCTGCTGATCGCCTGCTTGGGTATCGTGACCACCATCGCGATCGGTCAAAAGGAATTCCTGCCGCATTTGTTCGGCATCGATCTGCCGGTCGAAGTCAAGACCATCCGTTGGGGCAACTCCGTCGTCTTCCCGTTGGAAGGCAAGGACAAGTCCGGCAAGGAAGCCACCTTCGATTTCGTCACCAAGACCAAGGACTACACCTGGGTTCGCGGTGCTGCCAATCAGGTGGCGTTCAACGGTCAGCCGATCGGCCCCGCCGATCTGCAGGCACAGCTGTTCGGGCCGGAAGTTGCTACCGGTCTGGCGCCTTCGGCCGATCTGATCGCGGTCGGTGTCGCCTCGCAGGAAGGCTCGGTGGCTGAAGAGAACGCGCGTGCCGAACAGCGTGGCAAGACGGCTGCCGATTGGATGGACAAGACGGTGGGTGCCGGCAAGCACATCTGGGTGCTTAACCTTGGCCAGTTCAAGTCCGCGTGCTCGGGTAACACGACGGCGGACACCAGCTGGGAGCGGCCGTTCGTGTTCGTCGGCGCCCGCAAACAGGCGGCTGGCGTCAATCTTGGCGAGGCGCTGGTCAACGCCATGAACAACAAGACCAATCTGCCCAGCACCGATTGCTACTCGACCTATCAGCTGGCCAAACTTCACTAAACCGTAAACGGACTCAAAACAGTCGGCCCCCATTGGGGACCGGCTGGCTTGGTCCGATGATGACCACTGCCCCCTCGGCATCGGGAAAGCCGAGGGTGAGCACTTCCGACATGAACGGCCCGATCTGGCGCGGCGGAAAATTCACCACTGCCGCGACCTGCCGGCCGATCAGCGCCTCGCGGGCGTAATGCGTGGTAATCTGGGCCGACGACTTCTTGATCCCGATCTCGGGCCCGAAATCAATCCAGAGCTTGAACGCCGGCTTCCGCGCCTCGGGGAACGGCTGCACGTCCGTGATCGTGCCGACCCGGATATCGACCTTCATGAAGTCGTCGAAGCCGCAGGGCTGCGACGTGAGGCTGGTTACCATGGCTACCTTCAAGGATTGCTCGGCTTCTCGTTGGCGTCGGCCCACCAGGTGTCAAGCAGATAGCCGTAGAGCGATGTGGTTGCCGGGTAGCGCAGATGCGAGCGGTACGCCACCCATTGCTTGGCTGGATAGTAGAGCGGGATGACATAATCACCCGACAGTAACACGCGGTCGAGCGCACGCACCGCCGCCGTCATCGCCGTTTGGTCCTTGGCGTGGATCAGCGCATCGATCATGGCATCAGCGGCCGGATTCTTGATCCCCGCGAAATTAAAGCTGCCGTCCTGATCGGCAGCTTTGCTCGACCAACGCACGCTCTGCTCATTGCCGGGCGATAACGATGTATACCAAGTATAGTAGATCATATCGAAGTCGAATTTGGTCAGCCGCTGCTGATACTGGCTGTCATCGACCAGCCTGATCTCGGCCTTGATGCCAGCCCGCTTGAGCTGCGCCGCGAACTCCAGCAGCAGCCGCTCCTGGCTGCGCGACTGGGCCAGCACTTCAAACGTGAACGGCGCTCCGCTGGCGAGGTTGGTCAGCACGCCGCCCTTCAGCTCATAGCCGGCCTGCTTCAAGAGCAAGAGCGCGGCATGGGCGTTGGCCCGGTTCCAGCCCTGGCCGTCACTGACCGGCAACTTCTGCGTGCCGGCCAGCACCTCGGGGCTAACCGCGCCGACAAACGGCTGCAACAGGGCCCGTTCGGCATCGCTCGCGGCCACACCATGTGCGGTGAGGGCGGAGCGGTCGAAGTAACTTTGCAGCCGCGTATAGGCGTCGTGAAAGAGATTGTGTCCGGTCCACTCGAAATCGAACAGCAGGGTGAGCGCCTTCCGGACGCGCTGATCGGCAAACAGCGGCCGGCGCTGATTGAACACCAAAGCCGCGGTGGGGGCCGGCAGTTGGAAGGCAATATCCGCCTTCTTCACTTGTCCGGCCTGGTAGGCCGGAAAGTCGAACGCATCGAGCCATCTGGTGGCGTCGGTTTCCTCGGTGAAGTCGTGTGCGCCGGCCTTGAAGGCCTCGAACATGGCGGTCTGGTCCTGGTAGTATTCGAAATCCAGCTCATCGAAATTGAAGCGGCCCTTGGCGACGGCAAGGTCACGCGCCCAGTAATTGGGATCGCGCTTGAGGCGCAATGTGCGGCCCGAGACGACATCGGCCACAACATACGGCCCGCTACCAACGGCCTTCAGGATCGGCTGCTCGAAGGTCTCGGCGCTGTAGACGTGGCGCGGCAGCACCGGCATCAGCCCCATGATCAGTGGCATCTCGCGGTCGCTGCCAGGCTTGAACGTGAAGCGCACGCCGCGTTCGCCGATCTTCTCGGCCTTGGCGATCTTGGCGTAATAGCCGCGATGGTTCGGGCGGCCATGATCGCGCAAGATCTCAAAGGAGAACAGCACGTCCTCGGGTGTGACCGGCTTGCCGTCGCTGAAGTGGGCTTGCTGGCGCAAGGTGAATTCAACAAAGCTCCGGTCCTCGGGCGTCTCGATGCTCTCGGCGATCAATCCGTAGAGGGAGAAAGGCTCATCGAACGCCCGCGCCATCAGGGTCTCGAACACATTGGTGGTCAGCCCGGTCACGACCTTGCCCTTGATGATGAAGGGATTGAGACTGTCGAAGGTGCCGTAGGCGGCCTGGCGCAGCCGGCCGCCCTTGGCGGCTGCGGGATCGGCAT
The DNA here is from genome assembly GCA_031367715.1 of Hyphomicrobiaceae bacterium. Taxonomy (GTDB): domain Bacteria; phylum Pseudomonadota; class Alphaproteobacteria; order Rhizobiales; family Hyphomicrobiaceae; genus JANYHF01. Next base: position 8,500 of record JANLQJ010000249.1, read on the forward strand.
AGTCGAAATGCGTGAAACCGGCCTGGTAGCGCGGCTCGCCGAGCATGGCGATGCCGGGCTTGGGGTCGGCCAAGGCGCCGGACAGCGGGCCCGCCAGCAGGGCCAGCGTCGCGACCCGGGGCAACCTTCCAAGCCATCGGCGGACCGGCGAACTCAAGTGAAATGGCATCATGTCCTCGTGCTGCGACAGACCGCTCGGCAGGCTGACGTGGTCATGCAAGTTTAGCTTGTCAGTGTGGTTCTGACGAGGCCCTCGCGGGTCAGTCGCTGCAGGGCGTGTCCCCGCGCTGCCGCTGGCGTTGAGAGGGCAGGGCGTGGCCATGCGGCAACGTCGCGGGCCCAATACTCACAGGGTGGTGCGCGGCTGGCGGCGCAGGTCACGGGAATGCCTCAATTGGCGGCGTAAAGCCTTGCCATCTTCTAGTGCCTAGCTCGGCGGCGACAACGCCTTGGGGCAGGGCCATACCGGCAGGGGTCGGGCAGGACCGCATTGGAGCGGACCGGGCCCGGGATGAAAGGTTCGAGATAGATGGCTTATGCGAGTGTGATGCGATTTGGTGCCGTGCGTTTCATGGCGGCGTTGTGCCTGTCCTCGGGTGTGGTCGCATTCGATGCCGCCGTGGCTCCCGCATGGGCCCAGGATGCCGCCAAGGATCCGGCCGCCAAGGCCGCGGCCCCCGGAAAGGCGGGACCAAGCTGGGTGAAGATCTGCGAGAAGGTTCCCTTCCCCGATCCCGCCGCCAAGGATCCCAAAACAGCCAAGCCGATCGAGAAACAGGTCTGCGCGACGCAGCATGAGAGTTTCGACAAGGACTCCGGCAGCCTGCTGGTCTCGGTGGCGGTGCGCCAAATCGAAGGCACCGACAAGCAGTCTCTGCTGGTCGGCACGCCGCTCGGCGTCGTGCTGCCGCCGGGCTTGGCGCTGCAGTTCGATGACGACAAGGACGAGGCCCAGTTCGTCAAGCTGCGCTATGACTTCTGTCTGCCGACCGGCTGCAACTCGGAGACCGAGATGAAGCCTGAAGTGCTCGACAAGATGAGCAAGTCCAAGGTCATGCGCGTGCTGGCGGCGACCCTGCAAGGCTCCACCGTGCCGTTCAAGATCGGCATGGACGATTTTGCCACGGCCTTGGCGGGACAGCCGGTCGACACGGCAAAGTATCTCAATGCGCGCAAGAATCTCGTGCTCAGCCTGCGTGAGCGGATGATCGCCAAGCAGCGGGCTGCGCAGGCCGCCGCCGCCGAAGCGATCAAGGGCGCGCAGGAAAATGCCGCTGATCCGGCTGCCGTCGCCGATCCAGCCGCCCCGCCGGCGCCGTGATTGATCCATTTTGGTGCCGGCATAAGCGTTGAATTGAAAAGGGCCGCCTCAAGGGGGCCCTTTTTCCATGAGCAGTCGCTGGCTTAGGCTGGACGCCATCAATGCGTCTCGACGAACAGCGGATGATAACCGCCCTTGTCGTCGGTGACGAACATCTCGCGCACTTGCGGATGGCGCAGTGGCTTGCCGGTCTCGTCAGGCAGCAGATTCTGCTCCGAGACATAAGCGATGTACTCGGTCTTATCGTTCTCGGCCAACAGATGATAAAACGGCTGATCCTTGGCTGGCCGCAGTTCAGCCGGGATCGACAGCCACCATTCCTCGGTATTGTCGAAAATCGGGTCGACATCGAAAATGATGCCCCGGAACGGGTGCACGCGATGGCGGACCACCTGACCGAGCCGAAATTTTGCCTGGCGGGAACCGCCCATCGTCGTGTCCTGTCAGTCGCCGCGTGTCGAAGCGTCCAGGTGACGGGATATTGCGTGTTCTGTCAATAACGGCCCTCGGCGCGCCAAACAAAACGGGGCGGCCCCGTGGCCACCCCGTTGCATAACAGCAAATCCAGCCTGCCTTGGCGAGCCGAACCTACCAGACCAGCCAGCGCGGGGTCGCGAGGCAGTAGCGGCGATACTGGCCGGCGAAATTAGCGTCCAGAACCTCTTCCTCGTTGGCGATCACGAGCGTGTTCATGCCCATCATGTAGAGCGCCGCGGCGCCGAATGCGGCTAGCGGCGACATGAAACCGAGCGATAGGATCGGGATCAGGAAAGCCACATACATCGGGTTGCGCGACAGGGCAAAGAAGCCCTCGGTGGTCAGCTTGCGGGGAGCGCCGAAGCTGGAATTGCGCAACGACACACGCATCTGTTGCTGGATGACCAGGATCAGGGTGAAGAAGACCGCGATGGCGCTGACCAGCACGATCAGGCTGTTGCCGCCGTTCACCAGGTCCTGAATCGATTCGGGTGAAAGATGCGCGGCCAAGCCAAAGCCAAGGCCATAGCAGGCCCAGCTCAACCAGCTCGAGAGATCGATGCCACCGATCCTGGTGATGTGGGTGGAGCTGGAGCGGTGCGAATTCTGGGAGGCAGAGATCATGGCGCTGGCATTCCGGGGCTGTTGTTGGCGACTGCCTGCTCCAAAGCAAAAGCCAGGCCAGTTGCGCAGCCGCCGTAATCCCTAACCGTTCATCAGCTCCAGCGCCGGTTCGACCACATCCATTGCTCGGGCACTTCGCGGATCCATTCCTCGAACTGAGCTTGCGCCGCCGCGGTGGTGACGCGGATGTCCTCGGCCGCGTTGGCGGTCCAGGCGACTTTCAACTCTTTGACCTCGACCTTGAAGCGCGAAGCCCGGCCGACCCGGACGCAGCGCGCGATCCAGATGCGCGAGCCGACGCGCCGCGCGATCATGGCCGGGACGATGGTGGAACGCGCCAGTGTGCCAAAAAAGGGCACTGGGATACCATGCCGGTCATAGAGATCGGAGACGATGCCCAGCCTCCCGCCCTGGCGCACGAAATCCATGATGCGGCGGGCGGTGCGCTGGCCCTCGCTGTCGTCGCCCTCATAATCATTGCCGCGGGCGAGCAGGCCGGCGGGATAAATGACGCGCCGCTGCTCGCGCAGGTAGCGGTCGACATAGGGGTTCTTGACCAGCCGGTAGACAGCGGCGGCGTGCCAGCCGGTCTTGGTCATCGGCCAGGCCGTCAGCTCCCAATTGCCCATATGCAGCGTCATCGCCACCGCCGGGCCCATCTTGCCCTGGTAGCGGCGGAACACCGGCTCGGAGACGAAATCGATGCGCGCGGGGTCGGCGATGACGCGATCGATCATCATGGTCTCGACCATGACGCGGCCGAGATTGCCCCACATGTCATGGATGATATGGCGGCGCTGGGCGTCAGGCATGTCGGGAAAGGCGCGCGTGATATTGTCCAGCGCCCGCCGCTGCCGGTGTCCGTAGGGCGCCACCCACTGCCAGATAAAAGCCGAGACATTGCCCGCGACATCGAGCGGCGCCAAGCGTACCAGCCCGACCAGCACGCGCAGCAGCCCGTATTCGAGCCGGTTTCTGACATCGAGGAGCGAGGGCATGGCTGGCGCTTACCTCGCCGCGCGCATCAGGCTCGGGAGCGGCTGCAACCCGTTGGCGCCGCCGCGCATCACCGCCCGCTTCAAGGGGCCGATGGCGTTGATGGCATAAAGCCCGATCCCGCGCGCCAGCTGCAGGGGCAAGGTGCCTGAGGCCAGCGAGCTGTTCAGCAGTTCGACGCCTCGTTTGCGCCCCGATGCATCCAGGCGGCGGCGCCGGTCGTAGGCTTCGAGTAGCTCATGCGCGCCCGGATCGCCGCGCTGGGCCAGCACCGGCTGCAACACGTCGGCCAGCTCGGCGACGTCGCGCAGGCCCAGATTGAGACCTTGTGCGCCAATCGGCGGTAGTACATGAGCGGCCTCGCCAATCAGCGCAATCCGGCTCTGGGCAAACCGATCCACCGCCAGGCTGGTCAACGCGAACGTCATGCGTGGGCCGACCTCATCGATCCGGCCGAGCAATCCCAGCAATCGCAGCTGCAGCAGCTCACGGAACGTCTCGGCGCCCAGCGCGGCCAGCCGGGCGGCCTCGCGCGGCCGTTCCACCCAGACCAGGCTCGATCGTTCGCCTGGCATCGGCACGGTCGTCAACGGCCCGGCGTCGCGGTGGATCTCGTTCGAGACATTGTGATGCGGCCGGCTGTGCCGGAAGCTGGTGACCAGGGCGGTCTGATCGTGGGCTGTGCGCCGCGCTGCGATAACGGCGAAACCCCGCAGTGGCGAGTCGCGGCCGTCGGCCGCCACCACCAGGCTGGCGTCCAGCCCGCCGCCCTCGGCAAAATCCAGCCGGATGCGATCGGGCAACCGCCGGTAGCCCGGCGTTTTGGCGGTCCCGATGCGCGTGATGCCGGCGCACGCAGCCACCGCCGCCGCCAGCGCCTCGCCCAGCGTGCTGTTGGGGATGTTCCAGGCCAGCGCCGCCTGGCCCAGCTCTTCGGCCCGGAACACCGTCTCAGGTGCCTTCAGCAGCCATCCCGTGTCGTCGAGGATGCGGATCGCCGCCAGCGGCGCCGCCGTACCAGCGCAACGCTCCCAGACGCCGAGATTGCGCAGCAGTTGCACGCTGCCGGGAAACAGCGCCGCGGTGCGCGGATCGGCCGGCGCTGCCGCGTCGCGCACCACCAGCGCGACCCTGCTGCCCAGCGCCGCCAGCGCCAGCGCCGCCGCCATGCCGGTGACGCCGCCGCCGACAATCGCGAGCGGGTGGGACTGGGCCTTGTTCGGCGCGCTCGGGAGCTGTTGGGTCATGCCACGCCAACTTGCCCGCCAGCCGCCGCCTGTCAATGCCGCCCGCTGTCACGAGCGCGCCCGCCGCGGCCACGGTTTACATCCGCACCGGCTCAAAATGTGCCGTGCATACACCGATCCTTAAGCGTTGCGGGGTGAAATGCGTCTGTGAGCCTCCGCGCGCCGGATGGCCAACAGATTGAGTTCCCAGTTGCGTTCCAGCGTTCGGCTTCATCTCGCCTGGCGGCCTCGCCAGCGACCGGAGCCGCATGGGGCGGGGTGCCGTCGCGTCATCGCCCGGACAGTCAAACTGATGGATGGATCGTGGAGATGCCTAGGATGGAACTCTTGACTTCGACGAGCAGCCGGCTGGCGCTTGCGCTGGCGGCTGGACTGATGCTGGCGGGCGCTCCCGCCGGGGCGGCCCGCGCTGCCGATTTGGGCGGCGACTGCTGTGCCGACCTGGAAGAGCGCGTGGCGACCCTGGAGGCGACCACCGCCCGCGTCGGCAACCGCAAGATGGCGATGAAGATTTCCGGCTGGGTCAACGCCGCCATGGTCTATTGGAACGACGGCGCATCGGTCACGGACACCCGCGACCCCGCCTTCTTCGACCACAACAGCGACGTCTATTTCGTCAACAACAGCACCAGCCAGACCCGCCTCAATATCGAGGGCACCGGCAAGATCCGCGAGAACCTGTCGGCCGGCTATTCGATGAGCATCCGCCCCTGGGGCGACAAGCTCGGCGACATGAGCCAGATCGTGCACAATCCCGGCCCGAACAACATCGACATCCGCAACACCTATGTGTTCCTGGACCACAAGGACATCGGCAAGCTGCAGCTGGGTCTGCAGGACAGCGCCGCCGATGGCGCCTGGTACCAGGATCTCGGCGGTTCCTCGACCTGGATTTCGAATGTCAATCCGGGTGGCTGGAACGGCGGCTTCCACCTGCGCGATGACTACGGCCAGCTCACCGACCTGACCTGGGGCAAGCTGCTGTCTGAATCCAGCGACGGCCAGGTGCCACGCCTGGCCTTCTACTCGGCCCAGCGCGCCGGCTTCCAGGTGGCCGCCTCGGTTGGCGGCGACGACACCTACGCCGCCGCCCTCTACTACGCCCAGACCTTCGGCACCGTGAATGTGGCCGCCGGCATCGGCTATGACGTCTCGCGCCGCAGCGACGCCATCGACAGCCAGGCCGCCGGCAACTACCTGACCGACCGCAACCTGGCCAAGCTGGCCATGTCCGGCTCGATCTTCGAGAGCCGCTCGGGCATCTACGGCACGCTGGCCTGGTCGAAAGCCTACTCCGACATCTCGGGCCGTCATGACGCCACCAACTGGTACGGCAAGATGGGCTGGAAGCGCGATGTATCCGGCATGGGCGAGTCGAACGTCTATGCCGAATACGACCGCACCAGCGAGTTGTACCGCAACGACATCTCGGCCCATGTCTGGGGCGTCGGCTTCACCCAGGACGTCGATGCCGTCGGTTCGGTCATGTATCTCGGCTACCGCCATACCCAGCTCGACAACGGCATTGCCGACCCGCAGCTGGTCCCGGCCTCCAATCCGGCGCTGAACGGCCCCTCCGGCCCCGTCCCGACCCAGCATTTCGACGCTGTCCTGGCCGGCATGGTGGTGCAGTTCTAGGTTGGCATGGACGAACCTCCGCGTCAGCCAGGCCGCTCCCGATCCCCGGGGGCGGCCTTTCGCCGTTCCGCGCCCATCCCAAAACCTGTCATCCCGTGCGCGGCGCAGCGTTTTGACGGTGCGTCGCAGACACGGGACCTCAGCGGGCTCGAGCCGTGTTGGACCGCGGCAAGCGCCCTTTGAGGTCCCGGATCAGCGCTGCACCATAAGGATGCTGCAGCGCATCCGGGATGTCAGTGTTGCTTGGCTGGCCCAGTCCATCCACTCTGTCATCCCGTGCGCGGCGCAGCGTTTTTTACGGTGCGCCGCAGACACGGGACCTCAGCGGGCTCTTGCGCCTGCATTGACACGGCAAGAGCCCCATGAGGTCCCGGATCAGCGCTGCACCATAAGGATGCTGCAGCGCATCCGGGATGACATTGCTTTCGAGCGTGTGCAGCCCCTCCACCCTGTCATCCCGTGCGCGGCGCAGCGTTTTGACGGTGCGCCGCAGACACGGGACCTCAACGGGCTCGAGCCGTGGTCCAACACGGCAGGCGCGAAGTTTCCTGGTTTGCGCGCGGCAACTCCCGTTCCGGGAGCCGGCCGCCGAGCG
>JANLQJ010000250.1:0-30930 GCA_031367715.1 Hyphomicrobiaceae bacterium
AGCTGCGCGGCAAGCTCTTGGATGGGCGCACTGCTGTGCGCCCCTACACTTGCGAGCACGAGTCAAACGATAGGTTGGCCGGTATAATTGCCCTCTCCCTCCGCGACCGCGAGGAGTTGGTGACCGAGGTGACCGAGGTGACCGAGGTGACCGGTGTCAGGAACTTGTGTTTCACAAGTGCCTGACACCGGTGCTGCTGATCTTCTGGCGGGGGAAAGGGAAATTCCTTGCCTGATTCGCGCCACGGTCAATGGACGAACTTACTCCTCTTGCGTAATTTTGTGCATCACGGGGATAGCGGGACTCAGCCACACTGGTTTTCGGAATAGGCCCCGAAAACTTCAGGTACCTTCGCCCCATGAGCACCCTAGCCAAATTCGCCAAGTCGCTTGGCTCCGACACCGCCGATGCCGCCGCCGATGCGGGCGTCATTCGCAACGCGCCGCACAACCTGGAAGCTGAGCAGGCGCTGCTCGGCGCCATCCTGGTCAATAACGAGGCCATGGATCGGGTGACGGGGTTCCTCGAGCCCGTGCATTTCTACGATCCCCTGCATGGCAGCATCTTCGAGACCGCCGGCAAGCTGATCCAGATGGGCAAGCAGGCAACGCCGATCACGCTGCGCACCTTCTTTGAGACGTCCGAGCCGCTGGGCGAAATCACCGTGCCGCAATATCTCGGCCGGCTAGCGGCCAGCGCCACCACCATCATCAACGCGCGCGACTATGGCCAAACCATTTATGACCTCGCGATCCGGCGCCAGCTGATCCTGATCGGCGAGGAGATGGTCAACACCGCCTATGACTCGCCGGTCGACAACCCGCCCAAGGAGCAGATCGAGGAGGCCGAGCAGCGGCTGTTCCAGATCGCCGAAAAAGGCAAATACGGCAGCGGCTTCGGCACCTTCGCCTCGGCATTGGTGACCGCGTTGGACATGGCCAACAACGCTTACCTGCGCGACGGCGGCCTGTCGGGCGTGTCGTCGGGCCTGCGCGATCTCGACGCCAAGATGGGCGGCCTGCAGGCTTCGGACCTGATCGTGCTGGCCGGCCGGCCCTCGATGGGCAAGACCGCGCTGGCGACCAACATCGCCTTTAACATCGCCAAGGCCTACAAAGCCGAGCGCCAGAGCGACGGCTCGATGAAGGTGCTGGATGGCGCGGTGGTCGGGTTCTTTTCGCTGGAGATGTCGGCCGAGCAGCTGGCCACCCGTATTCTGGCCGAGCAGGCCGAAGTGCCGTCCGAGAATATCCGTCGCGGCAAGATCACCGAGGACGATTTCCGCCGCCTGAAGAAGGCTACGGCGGAACTAAGCACCCTGCCGCTGTTCATCGATCAGACCGGCGGTATCACCATGGCACAGCTGGCGGCGCGCGCCCGCAAGCTGAAACGTCAGCATAATGTCGGGCTGCTGGTGGTCGACTATCTGCAGCTGATCTCGGGCTCGGGCAAGCGTTCATCGGATAGTCGCGTGCAGGAGGTGACCGAAATCACCACCGGCCTGAAGGCGCTGGCCAAGGAACTGGCGGTGCCGATCATCGCGCTGTCGCAGCTGTCGCGTCAGGTGGAAAACCGCGAGGATAAGCGGCCGCAGCTTTCGGACTTGCGCGAGTCGGGCTCGATCGAGCAGGACGCCGACGTGGTGATGTTCGTGTTCCGCGAGGAATACTACGTGCAGCGCTCGGAACCTGCGCCCAACAAGGTCGAGGAATACGCCAAGTGGCAGTCCGAGATGGAGCGCACGCACGGCACCGCCGAAGTGATCATCGGCAAGCAGCGCCATGGACCCACCGGCACTGTGCGGCTACAGTTCCAGGGCTCGATCACTCGCTTCAGCGATCTGGCGCCGGGATCGCAACTGCCGGATCGGGACGAGTAGATGGGAAGGCAAGCTGATGGGATGCAGGCAGTATCCTTCTCACTGCGCGCCACTCGCGAGGGGAGAGGAGACCGCCTCTCGCAGGCGCGTTGCGCGCCAAGAGCTGGGCGGTCGGTGAGGGGCAGGAACTGGCTCCGCCGTTGTTCGAACAGCTCCCGAGCAAGATTCCGCCTCTCGCCAGAGGCGAGGGGAGAGAAAAGTCAGTTCGTCTCCTCGGCCCTCACCTGATGGCCAAGCGATCCTCCAACTTTGTCTGCCAGTCCTGCGGCGCCGTCGCGCAGAAGTGGGCCGGCAAGTGCGTGGCTTGCGAGGGCTGGAACACGCTGGTCGAAGAGGCCGAGACCGGGACGGGGACCGCGCCGGGCGTGCCCGAGGCCAAGACGCGCGGCAAGTCCCTCAACATGGAAACGCTGAACGCATCGGCCGACGAAGCACCGCGCATGCCGACCGGGCTCTGCGAACTCGATCGCGTCACCGGCGGCGGGCTGGTCCCCGGCTCGGCGCTGTTGATCGGCGGGGAACCCGGCATCGGCAAATCCACGCTGCTGTTACAGGTTGCAGCAGCGCTGGCCGACAAAGGCCGTAGTGCATTGTATTTTTCGGGCGAAGAGGCGACCGCGCAAATCCGGCTGCGGGCCCAGCGCCTGGGGCTGACCAATTCGCCGGTGCTGCTGGCCGCCGAAACCAACCTCAACAACATCCTGACCACGCTCAGCAAGGGTAAGCGGCCCGATCTCGTCATCATCGATTCGATCCAGACGCTGTGGACCGATGGTCTCGACTCCACGCCTGGCACCGTCAGCCAGGTGCGCGCCGCCTCGCAATCGATGATCCGCTACGCCAAATTGTCGGGCGCCTGCGTGCTGCTGGTCGGCCATGTCACCAAGGACGGTCAGATCGCCGGGCCGAAGGTGGTCGAGCACATGGTCGATACGGTGCTCTACTTCGAGGGCGACCGTGGGCAGCCCTTCCGCATCCTGCGCACTGTGAAAAACCGCTTCGGGGCTACCGACGAGATCGGTGTGTTCGAGATGGTGCAGAGCGGCCTCAAGGAAGTCAGCAATCCCTCCGAGCTGTTCCTGGGCGATCGCGGCGGCAAGACGCCAGGAGCGGCGGTATTCGCCAGCATCGAGGGCACGCGGCCGATCCTGGTTGAACTGCAGGCGCTGGTGGTGCAATCGTCGCTCGGCACGCCACGGCGCGCGGTGGTGGGATGGGACTCCAGCCGCCTTGCCATGTTGCTGGCGGTGCTGCAGGCGCGCTGCAATCTCTCGCTTAGTGGCCACGATGTCTATCTCAATGTCGCCGGCGGGCTGAAGATCAGCGAACCTGCCGCGGACGCCGCGGCCGCTGCGGCCCTTGTTTCGTCATTTTCAGGCGTTCCGCTGGCGTCCGATTGCGTCTATTTTGGCGAAGTCAGCCTGTCGGGGGCTCTGCGCACAGCGGGGCACACGGGAAGTCGTCTCAAGGAAGCCCAGAAGTTGGGTTTCAAACGAGCGGTTGTGCCGGCCGGTGGCGAAACGGACACAGTCGGGACGCGACTTGAGCTTGAACGCGTCGCACATTTGCGGGATCTGGTTGATCGTCTGCGCTGACCCCATTCTGGCGCGTAAGATGATTGGCTGCACAGTTGGAAAGGACGTCCACGATGCCTGGGCCCTTCACGCCCCTAGACCTTGGCCTTGGCTTGATCGCACTGATCTCGGGCCTGCTGGCGATGTATCGCGGCCTGACCCGCGAGGTGCTGTCGCTGGTGTCGTGGGCGCTGGCCGGCGCGGCCGCGCTGTTCTTCGTCTTCTATCAAAAACCGCTGGCCCAGACCATCGCCGACAAGTTCTTTGGCGGCGTTCAGGTGATGGCGCAGGCCGGCGGCGGAGCGCTGATTTTCCTGCTGGTGCTGATCCTTGTGCATCTGGTGACGGCCCGCTTCTCGGACCGCGTCCTGGACAGCCACGTCGGCATCATTGATCGCATCCTTGGCCTGGCTTTTGGCGTCGGGCGCGGCTTCCTGCTTGTTGTCATCGGCTTTGTTTTCTATACCTTTCTGACCGACGAGAAGAAGTTTCCGGCTTGGGTCAAGGAATCGCAGTCGCTGCCGATCCTGCAGGAATCCGGCAAGCCCATCCAGGGGCTGATGGCCGGGTTGGCCGAGTATGTTACGACCAAGTTCGGCAAGAAGGGAACCGGCGAGCAGACACCGGCAGCGCCGGCCGAAGACACCACGGGAACCAGTGGCTGATCCGTGCCTATGCCGTTTGCAGCTCAGTGGAGAGAAGTCATGCAGTTGCGCGCCGCGTTCGTTCTGGCCGTCACGATATTGTTCGCCCCGGCTCCGTTCGCGACGGCGGGTCAGATCAATACCGGCGGCGAGACCGGCGCCTATCACGCCACCTTCTGCCCGCCGCTGGCCGAGGCTCTGCGCAAGAACAAGTTTGACTATGCCTGCACCCCGTCGCAAGGCTCGCTTGAGAACATCCAGCGTGTGGCGGCCGATCCGGGCCAGGTCGGGTTTTCACAGCTCGATGCGTTTGCGCTGGAAACCGACAATCTCGGCAATCAGAACCTGTTTGTGCGCATCCGTGCCGACATGGCCCGCGAATGCGTTTTCATGGTCACCAAGAACCGGGCGGTCAGCAATTTCGGCCAGGTGGCCAGCGTTGCGTCGCAGCTGCATTTCATCCTGCCACCGCAAAAGAGCGGCAGCGTCGCCACCTTCCAGCTCCTGCAGCGCATCGACCCCCAAGGCCTCGGCCTGGCCCGCAACGTCACTTATGCCAATAGCGTCGATGAGGCCCTGACCCAGGCGCTCGGCGCCGATGATGCGGTGGCGCTGTTTGTGCAGTTTCCCGATCCGGCCAACGCCCGCTTCAAGTCGATCGCCAAGCAGGGTGGCAATATCATTCCCGTCATCGACCGCGCCATCCTGCGCCAGGAGGCCGATGGCGAGAAGATCTACTTTGCCGACGAGACCGAGATTGCACCGCCGAAATGGAACAAGTCGGCCGACAAGATCGTCACCGCCTGCACGCCAATGATCCTGTTCACTGGCGCCAGCGATCGCATCGCCGACGCTAACGAGCGCAAGGATCAGGACGATCTGGTGCGTACCATCAAGAGCCTTGCGGTCGAAGACCTGCGACCCAAGGAGACAGCACTGGCAGCGCTGTGGCGCAAGACCAAGGCGCTGTCGGCCACCAGCGTCGAGAAGCTGATGGCGCTCAGCGACAAGGCGCGCGAGCAGGCCAAGCCGACCATCGATGCTGCCATGCAGAAAGCCAAGGAGATGGCCGACGAGGCCAAGAAGCAGGCTGCCGACATGATCGACAAGGCCAAGAAAGCAACTGATACGACCGGCAATTGAAGCTGTCGAGAGAGGACGAGATTTTGGCGGCCAGTTCGCAAGACCAGGGCGGGATGGCCGGCAAGACGGTGCTGGTGACCGGCGCCTCGCGTGGCATCGGCCGGGCGACGTCGATAGCCTTTGCCAAAGAGGGCGCACACCTGATCCTGCTTGCCCGCACGCGCGGAGGCCTGGAAGAGGCCGACGACGAGGTGCGCGCGGCCGGCGGCACCGCCACGCTGATTGAAATGGACCTGACCGACGCGGCAAAGCTGGATGCGCTGGGCCCCTCGCTGTTCCAGCGGTTCGGACACCTCGACGTGCTGATCGCCAACGCCGCCATGCTCGGCCCGCTCAGCCCGCTGATACATATTTCCGACCAGGACTGGGGCAACGTCATCGACCTCAATTTGACGGTGAACTGGCGCCTGATCCGCACCCTCGATCCGTTGCTGCAGCGGGCCGAAGCTGGCCGTGCGGTATTCGTCTCTTCAAACGCCGCACACAGCTGCCGGGGCTATTGGGGTCCCTATGCGGTGTCCAAGGCCGGACTCGAAGCGCTGGTGAAAGTCTATGCCAACGAAGTGGCCAGTACCAAGGTGCGCGCCAATCTGCTCGATCCCGGTGCAACCCGCACCGCCATGCGCGCCAAGGCAATGCCGGGCGAAAAGCCCGAGATCCTGCCGCCGCCTGAAGCCATCGCGCCGATTATCGTGAGCTTGGCCCGGCCCGACACCCAGGCCAACGGTATCATTGTGCGCGCCAACGAGCATGAGTTGTATCCGCTGAAATACCGCAAATGACCCGCGTGATAGCGCGAAATTGACGAGGACGAGGCCGTTGCGGCCTTTGCGCCTCGCAGCAAAAGGGACTAGGTCTGTCGCATGACCAACACCACCAGACTCCTCATCGCCGCCCTCTTGGCATTGGCCCCCCTGAACGGTGCCGCCGCTGAAACCTCATTAGCCGGCAACTCGGCCCTGGGCACCTATCTCGCGGCCCGGCTGGCCCAGGATTTGCGCGATACCCCTGCCGCCAACGAGCTGCTGAAGTCGGCGCTTGAGCGCGATCCCGCCAATCCGGCCCTGCTCGGCCAAGCCTTCATCTTTGAAGTGATCGGCGGCAGCTGGCCACGCGCCGTCGACTACGCCAAGCGCGCCAATGCTCTGGATCCACAGAACCAGCTGGCCCATCTGGTGCTCGGCGTCGATGCCTTCAAGGCCGGGCGCCTTGGCGAGGCAGACAAGCATTTCAGCCAACCAGGCAATACCCCGATCGCCATCATGGCGCGCGCCTGGGTGATGAGCGCACGCGGCGATACCAAGGGCGCGCTGACGCTGCTCAACAGCATCAACGACCCGAATTGGATCGGCTTTTTCCGCAAGTATCAGACCGCGCTGATCAGCGATGTCGGTGGCGATGCGGCGGGCGCCGGCAAGATTTACGAGGAAATGTTCAAGACCGATGCCGGCACCATCAATGTGGCGCTGGGCTATCTGCGGCATGCCTCGCACAATGGCGACTCCAAGCTGGCGCTGGAGATTCTCGACAAGCACAAGGCGGCCGTGCGCTCTCCCCATCCGCTGGTCGATGCCGCCGCCCTCAGTCTGACCCAAGGCGCGCCGCTGCCGTTGGACATCAAGACTGCCGCCGACGGTCTGGGCAATGTGTTTTACGGCTTTTCGCAAGCCATCAATGGCCAGGGCGGCACCGATCTGGCACTGATCTATTCGCAATTTGCCTTGCAGCTGCGACCGGACGATCAGCTCGCCATGGTACAACTGGCGGCCATCTTCGAGCAATTGAAGCAGTACGACAATGCCATCGCAATCTATCATAAGCTGCCGGCGGGATCGCCGCTTGCCTTCGATGCCAGCGTGCGCGAAGGGCTGAACCTGAATGCCCTCGACAAGACCGCCGAGGCCAAGGCGGCCTTGACGGCTATTGCTTCGCCAAAGCCCGTGGATGCAGATGCCCTGGCCAAGTCCCGTGCGGCGTTGCATGCCGACGTCGAAGCCACCGACGGACTGGCGTTGCGCGCCAAGGGCGTCCGGGTCGAACAGTTGCAAGGCTGGCTGACGCAACTCGGCTATGCCGGCGGCGGCACCGACGGCAACTTCGGCACTGGTACACGCGATGCCGTCATTGGTTTGCAGAAGGACGCCGGGCTGCCCCAGACCGGCCAGCTGGGCCCGCAAACGCGCAAAGCCCTGGAAGGGCGCCTGATAGCGTTGGCTGCCCCAGCACCCAAGCCATTGACGGCCGACCGGCAGATCGATCTCTACCAGACCATCGGCAACATGCTGCGCGGCCGCAAGGAGTTCGCCGAGGCGGCCGATTACTACAGTAAGGCGATCAATCTGGTCGGCAAACCAGGCAAGGATAACTGGGATCAGTTCTACTCGCGCGCAGTCTGCTACGAGCGCTTGAATCAGTGGAGCAAGGCCGAGTCCGACTTTCAGAAGGCGCTGGAGCTGAGCCCCAACGAGCCCCTGATCCTCAACTATCTCGGCTATTCCTGGGTCGATCGCAACGAGCACGTCAACGAGGCGCTTGAGCTGATCAAGAAGGCAGTCGCCCTGAAGCCTGACGATGGATATTACATCGACAGCCTGGGCTGGGCCTATTTCCGCCTCGGCCGCTATGACGAGGCGGTCGATCAGCTGGAGCGCGCGGTCGAGCTGAAGGCCGAGGATCCGACCATCAACGATCATCTGGGCGATGCCTATTGGCGCGCCGGCCGCAAGCTGGAGGCGCAATTCCAGTGGAGCACCTCGCTGGTGTCCAAGCCCGAGGCGGTAGAGATCCCCAAGCTGCAGGCCAAAATGAAGGACGGTTTGCCGCCCGATCCCAAAGCACCAGCGGCGGCAGCCACCAACGCCCCTGCAGCGGTGGGAACTGCGGCCGCCAAGCCTTCGGATGCCAAGCCTGCGGATGGTAAAACGATGGATAAACCAAAAACGCCGTAAATCGAGTAGCATCGGTTGCGATCTTCTCCTCTCCCGTCGCGCCGCGAGGGGAGAGGATGTCCCCCGAAGCGCGACAGCGCTTAGGAAATAGGGACAGGTGGGGGGCAGCCTTCCTTCGGAATAATCGATTGCCGAGTGGCGCGCAAAAACCCATCCACGAACTCGCACCCGCCAAGGTCAATCTCACCCTGGAAGTGCTTGGCAAGCGCCCAGACGGCTTCCACGAGTTGAGCAGCCTGGTTACTTTTGCCGATTTCGGGGATCGATTTTCACTCACGCCGGGCGAGGCTTGGGGCCTTTCCTGTAGCGGCCCAATGGCCGGGGCAATCAGCGGCGCCAACATCGTGGATCTGGCCGCGAAGGCTCTCCGGCAGCTCTGGCCGCAAGCGCGTTTGGGCCATGGCGAGCTATACAAGGTGCTCCCAGTCTTTGCCGGCATCGGAGGTGGCTCAGCCGATGCCGCTGCGGCGTTGCGGGCGCTGCGCCGGCTGAACGCTCAGATCCCTGGCAGCGTCGCCATCGACTGGGCGGGGTTGGCCAGGAGCCTTGGCGCCGATGTGCCCGTGTGCCTGGTCAGTCAGCTATCGCTGATGCAGGGCATCGGCGAGCGCATTCAGACCTTGGCGAGGCGGCACGCGCTGCCCGCCGTGCTGGTCAATCCGGGCGTGGCGCTGTCGACCGCCGCAGTGTTTGCCGAACTGGCGGCTGCGCCGCTGCTGGCGTACGACGGGACCTCACCGTTCCGCGAACCCGCCACGACCGCGCAACTCAGGCAGCTGATCCTTGCCAGCCGCAACGATCTGGAAGCGCCCGCCTTTCGGCTTGCACCCGTCATTGGCGAAGTTTGCGCAGCCTTGACAGCCACCCAGGGCTGCACCCTTACCCGCATGTCCGGCAGCGGCCCGACCTGCTTCGGGATCTACGACACGCCAACGGCCGCAGCAGCAGCCGCGCACCAACTGTCGCGGCAATGGCCGGACTGGTGGGTCCGCGCGACGATCCTCTCGTAGGTTAGGTCGCGCTGAACCGCTCGAATCACGCTACGGCGCTAGCGTCTTCATCACCGCCTTGGCAATTGCATCGGGGCTGGGCACGAACAAATCCTCCAGCGCTGGCGAGAACGGCACGGGCGAATGCGGCGCCGTGACCATCTGTATGCCCGCCTTCAGCGATTTGAAGGCGTGCTGACTGACATAGGCCGACACATCGCCGGCAATCGAACAGCGCGGATGCGCTTCGTCAACTGTCACAAGCCGACCGGTTTTTTCAACACTTTCTATTACCGTGTCCCAATCGATCGGCGACAGCGTGCGCAAGTCGATTACTTCGACATCGACCTTGTTCTTGGCCAGCGTCTCGGCTGCCTCCAGCGAGCGGTGCACGGTTTGTCCGTAGGTCACGATGGTGGCGTGCTTACCGTCGCGCAGCACGCTGGCCTCGGCAAACGGGATGGCATAAGGCTCCTCGGGCACATCGCTCTCGAGATTGTAGAGGTTCTTGTGCTCGCAGAAGATCACCGGGTCGTTGTCGCGGATGGCCTGGATGAGCAGGCCCTTAGCGTCGTAGGCGTTGGAGGGGCAGACCACCTTCAGGCCCGGAATGTGCGTGAACAGAGGCGTCAGCATCTGCGAATGCTGGGCTGCAGCGCGCACGCCCGAACCGACCATGCAGCGGATGACCACCGGCGTCTCGGCCTTGCCGCCGAACATGTATTTGAACTTGGCGGCCTGGTTGAAAATCTGGTCGAAGCAGACCCCCATGAAGTCGATGAACATCAATTCGGCAATCGGTCGTAATCCGCACGTGGCCGCGCCGATCGCCGCGCCGATGAAGGCGCTTTCCGAGAGCGGCGTGTCCATCACGCGCCCGGCATGCTTGCCATAGAGGCCCTTGGTCACCCCCATCGGCCCGCCCCAGGCGTCCAGCTCGCCCTGTCCGCCCATGCCGCCGGCGATATCCTCGCCCATCAGGATCACGGTCGGGTCGCGCGTCATCTCCTGATCGATGGCCTCGTTGATGGCCTGCCTGATGCTGATCTTGCGTGGCACTTTGTTACTCCTTTGCTTGCGCCTGACGACTCCCCTTCGGGGAGCCGGCCGCCGTGCGCGTTTGATGGGGGGCCGCGCTGGTGCTCACTGATACGATACATAAACGTCCGTGGTCAGCTCTTTGGCTGACGGCAGCGGTGCGGCCTTGGCCTTGGCCACCGCACTTTCGACCAGCGCTAAAATGTCCTTGTCGATCGGATTGAGTTCGGCCTGCGTGATGACCTTGGCGGCGATCACGCGCTTGACGAACTCCTTTATGCAATCGCGGTTGGCGCGGATGTCCTCGACCTCGTTCTTGCCGCGATAGGTCTGGGCATCGCCTTCGAAATGCCCGAAGAAGCGCACCATCTTGCATTCCAGCAGCGCCGGTCCGCCACCCTCGCGGCAGCGCTTGATCATCTCGCCGGCAGTCTCGTAGACGGCAAAAAAATCGGTGCCATCGATGGTCACGCCCGGCAAACCGAAACCGGCCGCCCGGTCCACATAACTGTCGACGGCAACCGCCCATTCGCGCGCGGTGGATTCGGCGTAACCGTTGTTTTCCACCACGAACAGCACCGGCAAATTCCACACCGCCGCCAGGTTCAGGCTCTCCAGGAACGTGCCCTGGTTGGACGCACCGTCGCCGACAAAGCTGATGCCGACGCCGCCATTCTTGAGCTGCTTGGCCGCCAGCGCCGCACCGCACGCCAAGGGAGCGCCGGCACCCAGAATGCCGTTGGCTCCCATCATGCCCTTGGACAGATCGGCGATGTGCATCGAGCCGCCCTTGCCGCGGCACGAGCCGGTAGACTTGCCGTAGATCTCGGCCATCATGTCGTGTACGTCCACGCCCTTGGCGATGCAGTGGCCGTGCCCGCGATGAGTCGACGAGATGCGGTCATTGTCAGTAAGATGCATCATGATGCCGGTGCCTGACGCCTCCTCGCCGGCATACAGATGCACGAAACCGGGGATGTCGCCGCTGGCGAACTCGGCATGCAGCCGCTCCTCGAACTCGCGGATGGTACGCATAGTGCGATAGGCTTTGAGCAGTTCGGGTTTGCTTAAGGGGAAGGGGTTGTTCGACATCGATTTCCTCCGGGGCAGTGCTATTCAGTCTTACGCAACAATCCGTGTTTGGCCGCATACTGCATCACGGCCGCAACGTCGATAGTCGAAAATGCGTCATTTGCGATCGACACTTCGACCCGATGCTTCTCATCAAAGGTGATTTCGCGCTCGCCGTCGAGAGCGATCGATCCGGCGGGAGTGGCGGGCACGCAAACCTCCCCCGCGGGCAGCCGCCGCCAGTGCGCAACGCCGACCGGCAGCGTCATGCCCGGCGCGATCGGTGCGCGCAGCACATGCGGTGCTCCGGCAATTGGCGTCAGCTCAACCATCAGCCCGCCCGGCTCGGTCCGGCTGACCGGCTCCAGCAGCCCGGCGATGGCCGACATGCCGATCACCTCGGGATCGGCGAAAGTGACATACAGCTCGCGGAAAGTCTCGATCCGCCATAGCGCGCGGGCCCCGACATAACGCTCAGTGACAATGGCGGCATCCACCAGGGCAATGTCGCGCTGCTCGGGTTCGTCGTCGGCCCGGATTGTCACGTCGATGCGCTTGTTGGCAAACAGCGCCACTGATTTTGGCACCTGCTGGGTTGCCGCAAGGCCGACCGCCAGCCCCGTGATGGTCGGCTCGCGATGCTCGGGGAAGGCGTTGTTGGTGCCGGTGGAAATTCCGGCAATCGGCACCGTCCCGCAATGGGCAACCACCGCCCGGTGCGTGCCGTCACCGCCCAGCACGATGATCGCGGCGACACCCGCTTTGACCATCGCAGCGCTCGCAACGTGAGTGTCCTCGACGGTGCCTCTGAGCGGCATTTCGACGTAGGCGAGGCGCGGAAAATGCCCGGGGTCCATGGTCGCCGAACGCATCAGCGTGCGCTCGACATGGCCACGGATGCCACCTTTCTCGGGCATCATCAGCACCTGCTCGATGCCGCAGGCCTTCAGGCTGGCGAGCACGCGCAGCACGATATTGGCGCGGTCCGTGATCTGCAAGCTGGAGGCGTTGGCGATCACCCGGCGGATGTCGCGGGCCGAAACCGGATTGGCGATGATACCAACGATGGGAGGCACTGGGGGCTCGCGCGGACAGGCAGAGGGAACGAGGCGCTAATTTGTCCAGTGCCTCGCGAAGTTTTTCAAGAGCTAACTAAGGGAGACTTGGTTCATCTTCGGCTTGATAGGTCAGCAGCATCGAGAATTCGCTGGCCGGCCGGGATGATCATCATGTCCCCGTCACCAGCGTCGCCCGGTTCGGCCGCTCCTTGCCTAACAGCGTTGCCTCCTGCTGTAGTGCCTCGGCCAGTTGCGCGCGGGCCCTTTCGGCTTCGCGCTGGCGGTTCCACATGCTGGCATACAGGCCGTCCTTGTCCATCAAATCGGCATGGGTGCCCTGTTCAGCGATCCCACCCTTGTCGAGCACGATGATCGCATCGGCATGCACGATGGTCGACAGCCGGTGCGCGATGACCAGCGAGGTCCGGCTCTTGGCGACTTTGTCCAGCGCGTCCTGAATTTCGCGCTCGGTATGGCTGTCGAGGGCGCTGGTGGCCTCATCCAGCATCAGGATCGGCGGTCCCTTCAGGATGGTGCGGGCGATCGCGACGCGCTGCTTCTCGCCGCCTGAGAGTTTCAGCCCGCGCTCACCCACCTGGGTATCGAAACCCTGCGGCAGCGTGGCGATGAAATCTGAAATCTGCGCCATCCGGGCAGCCTCGATCACCTCGGCATCGGTGGCTGCCGGGCGGCCATAGCGGACATTGTAGAAGATGCTGTCGTTGAACAACACGGTATCCTGCGGCACCACGCCAATGGCGGCCCGCACGCTCGCCTGGGTTACTTCGCGGATGTCCTGGCCATCGATCAGCACCCGGCCAGAGGCGACATCGTAGAAGCGGAACAGGATGCGCGACAAGGTCGATTTGCCGGCGCCCGACGGCCCGACAATGGCGACCATTTTGCCGGGCGGCACCTCGAACGAGACATTCTTCAGGATCGGCCGCTCGGGGTCATAATGGAACGATACATTCTCGAACGTGACCCGGCCCTGCGTGACCACCAGCGGCTTGGCACCGGGCTTGTCCTTGATCTCGGGATTCTTGTCGAGCAGTCCGAACATCATTTCGAGATCGACCACGCCCTGCTTGATTTCGCGATAGACCATGCCCATGAAATTCAGCGGCACATACAGTTGCGTCAGCAGCGCATTGACCAGCACGAAATCGCCCAGCGTCTGCGTCCCCGCGATGATGCCGCGCGCCGACAGCAGCATGCTGACGGTCAGCCCGACGGTAAAGATCGCGGCCTGGCCGATGTTCAAGACCGCCAGCGAATAATACGTGCGCACGGACGCTTTTTCGTAGCGCGCCATCGAGACATCGTAGCGTTTGGCTTCCATGTCCTCATTGCCGAAATATTTCACGGTTTCATAGTTGAGCAGGCTGTCCACCGCCTTGGAACTGGCATCGCGGTCGCTTTCGTTCAGCTCACGGCGGATGCCGATACGCCACTCGCTGGCCCTGACCGTATATGCCAGATAGGCAACCACCATGACCAGTACCAGCAGCACATATTCGATCCCGAAACCACGCCACAGAATGGCGCAGATCAGCAGCAGCTCAAGCGCCGTCGGCAAGGATGTCATGATGCCGAGCCGGATGATCGAGTCGATGGCGTTGTTGCCTTTCTCGATGATGCGCGAAATGGCCCCGGTGCGCCGTTCGATGTGGAAGCGCAGCGACAGGTCGTGCAGGTGTCGGAAGGTGCGGGTCGTAAGCGCCCGCACGGCGTTCTGGGATACGCGCGTGAACAGCACGTCGCGCAGCTGATTGAGGATCATCATCATGACACGGGCAACGCCGTACGAGATGATCAGCATGGCCGGCACGATGGCGACGCCGAGTCCGATGGTTGCCTCGGTCGAGCGCGCGCCGACAGCGTGGGTCAGCCAGTCGGTCGCACCCTTGTAGGCATAAGGCATCAGCACCGTGACGATCTTGGCGGCGACCAACGCCACGCAGGCGAGCACAACCTCGATCCGCAAGTCGCGCCGACCCGGCGGCCACATATAGGGCATGAGGTCGGTCAGAACGGTCACCAGCTCCGGCGTCTTGCGCTGCGTTGGTCGAACTGGGCTGACGTCTGGGGCCGCAATGGTCATTGGCATGTCCATAATAAATGAAATCACCATGCCACATCGATGCGCCTACCCAGAACGGGTCGGCTCGGCTGACAGGTTTGGATCACTGGGACCTTAGATAAGACGATTGCGCAGCCACCGCCAGCGGCCATGCTGTCAAACTGCCCACCTGGCTATCGACAGCTGACCGTGCCAACAAAGGCCTGCGCCAACGCGGAGACGTCAGTCGTCCTGGTCATCGTCAAAGTGGTTAGGCGGCGGAACTTTGCGCTGGTTGCGCGGGTTCGGGCGCATGGTCGCCTTGCGGGCGGTGGCGTTACGTTGACGGCGCACGCAACGTGGCTTCAAGGCGCTTCCCAGATTGACCCGCACGATGCCGTCCGGCACCCGTATCGTGAAGGTCTTCGAGCCCTTGTAGACATGCATCAGCGCACGGCCCTGGCGGACTATGTTGACGGTTACCACAGTATTGGCCCGGTTCACCGCCACGGTAACCGGAATTGTCGGCGTTCTCACGGCGGGACGGGCCACTTGCGCGACCTGCCGGGCAGGAGCCTTGGCAACGCGCTGGGCGACCTTCTTGGTAATCGGCTTGGCGGCTGGTTGCGCACGGGCGATCTTAACGGCCTTGGCCTTGCTGGCGGGCGAACGCGCGGTCAGCTTGATCTTGTCCGTCCGCGGCTTGGCGCCGAGTTCCGGTTTGGTGGCGACCACCGCTTCTGGTGTAACGGCGTCCGCAACGGTTGGAGTTGCAGGCACCGCACGGGCCGCACTATCGGCGTCGGCCTTGGCCAACTTGTCAGGTTCGGCTGCCGGCTCGGAAGGCGCGGTGGCGGTCATGGCGAGCGGCACGATGGTGGATTCCTGACCGGCCCCAGTGGCGGCCTGGCGCAAGAAGGTGAACACTGCGGCATGGGTCGGCTTGCCGTCTGAAGCGAGCAACTCGGCGCGCGCCTCATGTTTGCCGATCGGCAGCGCCTTGGGCACATCGAGCAACCAGCGGCCATTGCCCGAAACACTGGTCGTGCCAACCTGCTGCCCGTCGAGATAGAGCATCAGCATGCGGCCAGCTACACCGCGTCCCGAAAGGGTGATCACGCCGGTTTCCGCAACGCCCGGATCGAAGCGGAGCGAGGAAAACACCAGTTCGGACGGGGTGGCCGCGACCGGCGTCAGCACCTCGCCCGCGGCGCCTGCGGCCAGTTCAGGCGGAGGAGTTACCGATTTAGCTGCATCGGCTGGCGCGTTCGGATCGGGCTGTTGCTCCTTGCCGGACAGTGTGCGCAGCAGATCGGTGAACCCCTTGCTGAGACTGTCGGCCATGTTGCCGGCCTTGTCCTTGGCCGCCTGATCGATCTCCGGATCAACAGCTTTGCTGTCAGCGGCCGGCGCGGCCGGTTGCGCGGGGGCCGGTGGCGAGGTTTGCGCGACCACAGCAGGAGTTTCGGCAGGCTTGGGTGATGCGGTGGCCGGTTCGGCAACTTTCACCGTGGCTGGTGCCTCGGATTTGGGGGCGGGTGCCGCCGACGGAACCTCGGCGGCGATAACCGGCGCAACCGGCGGCACGGCCACTTTGGCATCTGGGACAGTCGCCTTCGCGATCGGAGTGGAACTCGGCTGCAGCGCAGCGGTCTGGACGTCCGATCCGTCTTGGGAGCTTGAAATTCCGTTCAGCCAGCGACCAATCGACTGTGCGGCGATCTGCGCCCGGCTGGAGCCGTTATCTGATGCGGGTGTTGCGGTTGCCGGCGCGACCACCGAGGCGGCAACGGTGTCACGGCCAGATTCCAGTCGGACCGCCAGAGCCTGCGCGGCCAATTGCAGCCCATTGGGAGCGGTGAAATTGGGTGTGGCAACAGGTTCGGCCGGCACCAACGCGACGATCGTTTGGGCGAGCTGCCGGGCGGCATCCTGGGCCCGGGTCGTTCCAGCTACGGCGGCCGTAGGCATCGGATCAGGCATCGCGCGCAGGGTCGCTGCGACCGACTGGGCGGCCTGCTGTGGCCCTTGCGGGTCCAGCAGCGCGGCCTCGCGGACCACAAAGCCGACGATTGAGAAGCCACCAATGACGGCCGCTAGCGGGAGCACTATTCCGTATCGAAACATGAGGCCGTCGCCTCCTCTTATTTTCAACTGCGCTGATGATAGCGCGAACGCGGACTGAAATGTGGCGGTATGAAGGTCCCTGCAGCCGTGGCGCCTGCATGCGTACGGTCAGCGCCGGACCGCGCTGGTCACGGGCAGTTGCTCATTGGCCAACAAGATCGCATTGTTGCGCAAATTGTCTATCTGCATCAAGTCCAGGTGAAAACATGACAAACGACGCCAGCGCCAAGCGCTCCAACCGCGCCATCTGCGTCTATTGCGGATCGGCCAGCGGGTCCGACCCGGTGTTTGCCGTGGCCGCCCGAACACTCGGCACTGCCATGGCGGCCGGCGGCATCGATCTGGTCTATGGCGGTGGCGGGGTCGGCCTGATGGGCGAGGTGGCGCGAGCAGTCATCGCTGGCGGTGGGCATGTGATCGGGATCATTCCGGAGTTCCTGAAAGCCCGCGAGGTGCATTTCCGCCCGGCCCAGGAACTGATCGTCACCAAGGACATGCACGAGCGCAAAATGCTGATGTTTGAACGCGCCGATGCCTTTGTGGCTTTGCCCGGCGGCATCGGCACGCTTGAGGAGTTGATCGAGCAGATGACCTGGGCCCAGCTTGGCCAGCACCGTAAGCCGATCGTGATGGCCAATATCGCAGGCTTCTGGTCGCCGCTGTTGACCCTGATGCAGCACATGCAGGACACCGGCTTCCTGCAGAAAGCGTTCATTCCGGCGAGCAAGGACGCCCGCTATCACGTCGTCGAGCAGGCCACCGAGATCGTGCCGTGCATCAGCCGGCTGCTGGCGGACGGGCCAGATCGCGCCTCCGATTCCGATATTGCCCATAAATTCTGACCGTCATTGTGCCCAAATTGGAGCACATGGTCTTTAGCTCTAGGACGATTCCAGGTCGCGGGGCTGGACCGTCGTTATGTCTGAATGGCTGCCAAACCTTACCGGGGGACCCCAAAGGTCATGGCGACAACCGCGATGCCGATCGACGAACGCAGCGAGCGGCTGCAGCAGAACCGCAATCTGCTTGATACTCTTTTGCTGGTTGGCGGCATGACATTGCTGACCGCTGCTGCTGCCTTCCTGATTCTTGGCTGGCTAGGCTTGCTGGGGGGTGTCATGCTGGTCGGCGTGCTGGCGCTGCTGGCGCCAATGGTGCCGCCGGCCATCATGATGCGGCTGTATCGCGCCCAGCCAATGAACCGTAAGAACGGGCGCGATTTCTACCTCATTCTCAACGAGCTGGTGGCCCGCTCGGGCATGACCCATCGGCCTGCTCTGCATGTGGTGCCGAGCCTGACCCTGAGCGCCTTTTCGGTGGGCACGCCAGAACGGGCAGCCATCGCCGTCACCGAGGGCTTGCTGCGCAAGCTCAGCCTCCGCCAGGTCGCAGGTGTGCTGGCCCATGAGCTTAGTCATATCCGCAACAACGACCTGCGCTTGCTGTCGCTGGCCGATGCCATGACCCGCGTCATGCAGCTGTTGTCGTGGCTTGGTCTCGTCCTCATCATTGCCTATCTGCCGCAGTATTTTGGTGGCAACGCGCGCGTGCCTTGGCTGGGCCTCGTGCTGCTCTACTTGGCGCCGACGCTGAGTACCCTGCTGCAGCTGGCGCTGGCGCGGACGCGTGAATACGATGCCGACCTCGACGCCATCAACCTGACCGGCGATCCCGCCGGGCTGGCCTCGGCGTTGCTGCTGATTGAGCGGCATCAGGGACATATCTGGGAGGACTTGATCTTCCCGAACAGCCGCCGTGCCCCCGAGCCTTCGATCTTGCGCACGCATCCGGTGACCGCCGACCGTCTGGCCCGCCTGAATGCCGTGCGCGCGCCAGTCGGCCAAAGCCCAATCCTGATCGGAATCGAGAGCCCACGCGTCTCGCTGGTCGGCCTCGGCCCGTCGGCGATGCGGCCACGCTACCGGTTTCCTGGCCTGTGGTTCTGAGACGGCCGGGGCCGCTGCTATGCATGACGCCGCACCAGCTGTTGGGAGCATTTGCGCCCTGGAGCAGTGTCACCAGCGGTGCAAGACGGTCGCGGCGCCAAACTAATTGCGCGGGGACGGCATCAAGCCCCGGAAATGTCACAAAAATTGCGTTTGAAGGGGATCGCACTGGGACCCGCCGCTCTGATGGCGGGTCGGCCGTTGTTGGCGGGGTCTGGAGAACATGATGCACAGGTGGATCGCTGTTTGCGGCGCGCTGTCCCTGCTGTTGGCGGTGGCGCCGATGGCGGCAGGCGCCGAGCCGGGCGGACCCGACCGGCTGCCGAACCAGCAGGAAGTCTATGAAATCAAGTTCCGTCAGGCGCTTGCCATCGCCATTGACGGCGGTTCAGGCAATGCGACTTCGGATGGTATGCGCGCGGCGCTGAAGGATTTCTACAACGATCGCAGCGGCAAACCGTTCTGGATCGATGGCGGGAAACTGAGCACGGCAGCAGAAGCCGTAATTGCGGTCGTCGGCAGGGCTGGCGACTACGCGTTGAAACCGTCTGATTATCCCTTGCCATCGGTGCCGCTTGGTACTGGCGGTGCCGCTGCCACGCCCGACGAACTGGCCGAGGCCGAAATCAAGCTGAGTCTGGCCGGCCTGAACTATGCCCACGACGCTCATGTCGGTCGCATCAATCCCGAACAGGTGAGCAATATCATCGATCGCGGCTCGACTCCGCCAGATCCAAAGAAAGTTCTGGAGGGGCTCGCCAAGGCGTCCGACGCTGGCAAGGAGCTGCTGGCCTATCAGCCGCAGCAGCCGCAATTCGAGCTGTTGCGCAAGAAGTATCTCGAGCTGAAGTCCGGCAAGACGACGCAAGCAGCGGACATTTCCGCCGATGCCAGTGTGGTCGACGTCACGGCTACGATCGATGCCACCGCAATCCGCCTCCCAAGCGGTCCGACGCTGCGCCCTGGTGACACCCACCCGCAAATCGCCATGCTTCGCCAGCGCCTGGGTGCCTTTCTTGCCCCCGACGCGGCGGCCGGCGACGAGAATTCCTATGACGATGTGTTAGCGGTTGCGGTGCGCAAGTTCCAGACTGATCACAATCTTGCCGACGACGGCCTGGTCGACCGCAAGTTGAGACGCGCCCTGAACGCCACCGCCCTGCGCAAGGATGTCGCCCTCAAAAAGGCACCGGCGGCAAAATCCGAAGGGTCATCGGCTGCGCTCGACCGCATCGCCGTCAATCTGCAGCGTTGGCGCTGGATGCGCGAGGACATGGGCGACTATTACGTCCTCGACAATGTCCCCGAGTTCCTGACCCGTGTGGTTGAGAATGGCAAGGTGATCTTTACCGAGAAGATCGTCACCGGCAAGACCGACACGCCCACCCCGACCTTCTCGCAGGACATGCAGTTCATCGAGTTCCATCCGTTCTGGAACGTCCCCAACTCGATCAAGACCGGCGAGATCCTGCCCAAGCTGCGCCAAGGCAGCGATATCATGGAGGTGCAGAACCTGCGCGCCTTCTACAAGGGCCAGCCGGTTGACGTCTACAATGTCGATTGGTCAAACACGGACATCCGCAATTTCGATTTCCAGCAACCGCCAAGCAAGGAAAACGTGCTGGGGGTCGTGAAGTTCATGTTCCCGAACCATTTCGATGTCTACATGCACGACACGCCCAGCAAGTCTCTGTTTGGCAAGGACGTGCGCACCTACAGCCATGGCTGCATGCGGGTGCAAAATCCCGATCAGTTTGCGGCCGTGCTGCTCGAGCATGATCAAGGCTGGAGTCAATCCGATGTGCAGCGCGCGATTGGCAGCGGCGGCAATCAGCAGGTGCGGCTGCAAAAGCATATTCCGGTGCACGTCGCTTACTTCACTGCCTGGGTGCAGGATGACGGCAAACTGGCCACCTTCAGTGACTGGTATGGCCATGACCGGCGCCTTGCCCTGGCGCTGAACGGCAAGACGGCCCTGCTTGCCCAAGAGGTCGCAATCGCCAACCGCGCGCCAAAAGCGGCGCCCGATCCTGGCTTCCAAGACAGCACGCCGAATTTCCTGCAGCAGTTGTTCGGCGGGAATTAGTGCCGACAGACAAGGTTGGGTCAAGCACTTGCGCGACCCAACATAGCGGCCAGCGCGCTACGCCTTGGCACCAGCCGTGAACAGCTTGTAGTTGATACTATCGAGCAGCGCCTCGAAGCTGGCATCGACGATGTTGGGCGACACGCCGACCGTGAACCAGCGCGAACCAGCTACCTTGTCGTGGCTCTCGATCAGCACGCGCGTTACGGCCTCGGTGCCGCCCGTCAGGATACGGACTTTATAGTCGACCAGTTCGACATCCTTGATCAGGTCCTGGTAGCGGCCGAGATCCTTGCGCAGCGCCTTGTCGAGTGCGTTCACCGGGCCGTTGCCATCGGCGATCGACCACAGCGGCTCGCGACCGCCGTTGATGAACACCTTCACCTGGGCTTCGGCGACAGTGACCTTGTTGCCCGCAGCATTAAAACGCCGTTCCACCATGACGCGAAAACTGTCAACCATGAAATACTGCGGCACCTCGCCCAGGACGCGGCGGGCCAGCAGCTCGAACGAGGCCTCGGCGCCCTCATAGGCATAGCCCGCGGACTCACGCGTCTTGACCTCGTCCAGCAGTTGCCCGATGCGCGGATCGTCCTTAGCCAGACGAACACCCATGCGCTCCAGTTCATAGAGGATGTTGGAGCGGCCGGCCTGTTCCGAAACCAGCACACGGCGGCGATTGCCGACGCTTTCGGGCGGCACATGCTCGTAGGTTTCCGGGTCCTTCAAGATGGCGGAGGCATGAATGCCGGCCTTGGTGGCAAAGGCGCTTTCGCCGACATAGGGCGCCTGACGCTCGGGTGCGCGGTTCAACACCTCATCAAGCAACCGCGAGGCATGGGTGATGCGGGAGAGCCGCTCAGCCGTGACGCGCGTCTCGAAGGCGTGGTGCAACTCCGGTTTCAGCAGCAGCGTCGGGATGATCGAGGTCAGATTGGCATTGCCGCAGCGCTCGCCGAGCCCGTTCAGTGCGCCCTGCACCTGGCGGCAACCCGCGCGGATGGCGGCCAGCGTATTGGCGACCGCATTGTCGGTGTCATTGTGGGTATGAATGCCCAGCTGCTCGCCGGGGATGTGCTTGGCGACGGCGCTGACGATCTCCGTCACCTCATGTGGCAGCGTGCCGCCATTGGTGTCGCACAACACAATCCAGCGCGCACCGGCCTTGTGGGCGGTGCCGGCGACGGCGAGGGCGTAGTCCGGGTTGGATTTGTAGCCGTCAAAGAAATGCTCGCAATCGATCATGGCCTCTCGCTTGGAGGCAACGATGGCTTTGACCGAGGCTTCGATGCTTTCGAGGTTCTCCTCATTGCTGCAGCCCAGCGCCACCCGGACATGGAAGTCCCAGGCCTTGGCGACCAGGCAGATGGCATCGGCCTTGGCCTGCAGCACGCCCTGCAAGCCAGGATCGTTGGCGACCGAACGGCCCGGCCGCTTGGTCATGCCGAAGGCAACGCTTCTGGCCGACTTGTAACCCGCCGGCGCGGCAAAGAACTCCGTGTCGGTCTTGTTGGCGCCGGGATAGCCGCCCTCGATATAGTCCAGCCCAAGTTCGTCGAGCGTTGCCGCTATGCGCCGCTTGTCCTCCAGCGAGAAGTCGACGCCTTGCGTCTGCGCCCCGTCGCGCAAGGTGGTGTCGAAGAGATAGAGGCGGGAGCGGGTCATGATTGCTTTTCAGCGACGAAGGCTTCAACCATGTCGATCAGTCGATCCATCTTCACCAACATCGTGCGTGCATCATTCATGTCAATCGGTATCGATCCATAGTCGGCGACCCTGCGAACATGTTCGGCATCGCTGAACGCTCGACCAAGTGTCGGGTCAAGTCCGCCACCGACGACAACATGCTCACCAAATCTTTGCATAATTTTTCCATGCGACTTTACTTACAACAACCGCGGAGCCACCGACTCCGGTGCCGCGCGGGCTGCCCAGAACATCGCATAGTAGGCACGATTGACGGCGCTCTCGGGCTCTTCAGCGTCCAATAGCAACCATGCCACCCGTGCAAGCTTTCGGGCTTCTTCCAACTTCTGCACTATGCGGCCGCGCTCAATTTGCGGGCGTCACACCGCGCGGCCTCGAGGAATGTCCGATTGGACTGCTTGGCGGGTGATTCCCACGACGATAGCGGGATCGGGATACTCTGAATGAAAAGGCCAGTCCTCATCAGCGCATCATAGGACATGCCCGCCATCACCATAAGTTCCGAAAACGGCCGCCAGTCCCCGTCATTCAAGATGACCGCAAGATCAACGTCACTGTCCGGGCTATCGTCGCCTCGTGCCCGGCTACCGTAAAGGACGATATCGTGCAACTGCTTCCCATAGTGCTTGCGCAGTGCGGCAACGAACACATCCAGCGCCTTGCGTTCCTCGGGTGTCATCGCTTGACCTCCCAGGTCGTTTCGACCGCGCCCGTGATCCTATCCTTGATATCGGTCAGCGTCACGCCCAAGGCATCGATCTCGGCGCGGATGCGATCGGCCTCTTTGTAGTCCTTGGCTTTGCGGGCGGCGTTGCGGGCCGCGATCAAGCCCTCCACCTGCGCGTCATCGACCGATCTTGCCTCGGCTCCCACATTGAGATCGGCAACGCTTTCATTGTCGTAAAGTCCCAAAAACTGCAGCGTCGCCTTCAACTGCCCGGCCCGATCGGCGTTGCGGCGCGCCGACTTGGCCAGGCCGTGGACAATCGACAGCACGCTTGGCGTGTTGAGATCATCCATCAGCGCGGCGACAACGTCTTCATGCGGATCACCCGCCGCCGGCGCGCCATGCAACAACTCGGCCCAATCGAGCAAGGTTGCGCGCGCCTGCACCAGTCGCTCGACCGTCCAGTCGATCGGCTGGCGGTAGTGCGTGCCAAGCATCGCCAACCGCAGCACGCGGCCATGCCATTGCTGATGGCCGAACGTCCTGGTCGCCAGCAAATCGTTGATGGTGATGAAGTTGCCGAGCGATTTCGACATCTTCTCGCCTTCGACCTGCAGGAAGCCGTTATGCATCCACACGTTGGCCATCACCGGCGAGCCATGCGCGCAGCAGCTCTGCGCGATCTCGTTCTGATGATGCGGGAACACCAGATCGATCCCGCCGCCGTGAATATCGAAGGTCGCGCCCAGATGCTTCCAGGCCATGGCCGAGCATTCGATGTGCCAGCCGGGCCGGCCGGGCGCGTTCACGCCTTTGGGCGAAGGCCAGGACGGATCAGCCACTTTCGAGGGCTTCCACAAAACGAAATCCATCGGTCCTTTTTTATAGGGCGCCACATCCACTCGCGCGCCAGCTTCCATTTCCTCCAACGCCCGGTTGGCGAACTTGCCGTAGTCGGGCATCGAGGCTACGTCGAACAACACATGCTCCTCGGCGATATAAGCGTGCCCGCGTTTGATCAGCATTTCGATGATCTCGCGCATCTCGCCAATATGTCCGGTAGCACGCGGCTCGACAGTCGGCGCCAGCACGCCCAGCGCGGCGATGTCGGCGTGGAACTGCCTGGTCGTGCGTTCGGTCACTGCGCCGATCGAGACCCGCTCGGCCGCAGCCTTGGCGTTAATCTTGTCGTCGACGTCGGTGATGTTGCGCGCATAGGTGACATGCGCATCGCCATAGATATGCCGGAGCAGTCGGAACAGCGCATCGAACACGATGATCGGCCGCGCATTGCCGATATGCGCGTAATCCCACACCGTCGGGCCGCAAACATACATGCGCACGTTAGCCGGATCAATCGGGGCGAACGGCGCTTTATGGCGCGTCAGCGTGTTATAGAGCGTGAGCGTGGCGGTAGGCACGGCTTGGGACCCCGTGGTGACGCAGATGGCATGAGTTTAGCCACCTGTTTGCGGGAAAACGGGCGGCCGCGCCAGTCGAAATCAACCGGTGATGAAATTGCCGTGAGGGCTGGTCCCGATTGAAGGCAAACCCGTATCACTCGTTCACGCAACCAAAGCGTCGCATTGCCGCTCCCGCATGGCTTGCATACGAGGATGGACGAGCGGATCGGCACTGCGAGATGCTAGACTTTGTTGACGAATTCGACGCAGCGATGCAAGGACGGCACGATGGTAGTTAGGCGTATCGACCCGCAATCGACGGCATTGCTGCTGATCGACCTTCAGAATGATGGGCTGCACGCCAAGGGTGCCTACGGCCGCGCCGGGCTGACCACAGATACGTTATCTTCCCTGCCCGCACGATTGACGCCCCTCAGCCAGACCCTGCGCCGACGCGGCGGCTGGGTCATTGCCAGCCAATTCACTATTCTGGAAGGAAAACAGGGCCAGCCCCTCATTACCGAGCACACGCGCCAACTCAGACCCTTCCTCAAGCAGGGCGATTTCAAGGCAGGCAGCTGGGGCCACGCTCTGGTTGACAGCCTCGCCGACGTCGATCTGCATATCGACAAATTCACTCCCTCGGCGTTCGAGATGTCACCGCTGGAATGGGCGCTACGCCAAGTCAAAGTGGATACCATATTGCTGGCCGGTATGACCACGCCAGTTAGTGTGCTGGCAACGTTGCGCGACGCCGTACAGCGCGATTTCCGCGCCGTCGTGCTGCAGGATGGCGTGGCCGCGCTCGATGACAAACAGCACTCATCGTCACTGGCCGAAATGGCCAAGATCGCGACCCTGCGCAGTTGCGCCGACGCCATCGCTATGATCGAATGAGGCGAGCACAACACGATGATGCCGCGATGAAGTCCTACAGCAACACGCGCTTTCGCGCGCATTTCCTGGGTTGGCAATGCCGGCTGCGGCAGCACTGCATGCGCCATGCCGGCGGCCGCCCCACCGACGGCATGCGGCCGCGCATTTCCAGCCCCACTGGCGACCTGATCGCAGCCAGTGTCACCACTATCATGGTGCCTGCGCAAACGCACGAGCACCTCGCCTTTTTTCGCTTCCAGGTGCAGCGCACCAACGATCCACGCCAGCGCTATGACAAAGGCTTGGAATATCTGCAATGTACATATTATCAGCTGCCAGATGAATTCTGCGACGAACTGGTGGCGGTGTTCCCGCCCGGCTCGGCGGTGGCCAAGCGCATCCAGGCCGAGCCGGAGGTGCTGCTGGAATTCGACCACGCGCGGCAAAGCTACAAGATGCTGGCAACGACCCGCAAATTGCCTGTCAGCGAGCCCGCCCGCGAACTCACGCTGTGGCACAACCGGCTGTTCAATCCTGACCTGCCCGCAGCCTCGATTGTGCTCGGGTTGCAGCCACAATGGGCCTCTGCCCAGGCCCATCCGGAACCATGACGCGTGCTACAATTGGCGTGCGATTGCATGGCATCACCGTGCAATGGTGAACCAAGCGACCCGTTTCGGCCATCATTGCGCGCTCAAACTTAACCTGTTTCGGCTATAGCCGAACGACTTGCCAACCTCTGAAAGATATCTTGCCGTGATTACCCGCCGCAGATTTCTTCGTGCCGCCAGTGGCGCCGTTGCAGGCAGCTTTGCGCTGACCGGCTATGCTTTTGGCGTCGAGCCGATGCTGCGCCTTGCGGTCACGCGCTATCGGCTTACCCCGCCGGGTTGGCCAGTTGGCCTGACCTTGCGGATTTGCGCGCTGGCTGACATCCACGCCGTGCTGCCAGGCATGTCGCTGGACCGCATCCGGCAGATTTCCGCTACCACCAATGCACTTGCACCCGACGTCACGCTGCTGCTGGGCGACTACACGCGCGGGCGCAAACAAGGCTGGTCGATCGCGACCGCTGATTGGGCCGCTGCTCTGGCAACGCTGAAGGCTCCGCTGGGCGTGCATGCGGTGCTTGGCAATCACGATTGGTGGGATGATCGCGAGGTTCAGTTGCAGGCCGGCGGCACGCCGGTCGCCCAGACCGCGCTCGAGGCCAATGGTATTTCCGTCTATCACAATCGCTCGATCCGTCTGCATAAGGATGGACAGGCTTTCTGGCTCGCGGGTCTCGGCGACCAGCTGGCGCTGATGCCCGCGCGCATGAAGGGACGTGTCAAGACGTCCGGGCTGGACAATCTGCCGGGCACGCTTGCGCAGATCACGGACGATGCGCCCATCATCCTGATGGCGCACGAGCCCGATATCTTCCCCAAGGTCCCCGGTCGGGTCAGTCTGACGCTGTCGGGCCATACCCATGGCGGCCAGGTGCGCCTGTTCGGCTATTCGCCCGTGGTGCCAAGCATCTACGGCAATCGCTTTGCCTATGGCCATGTCCAGGAAGATGGCCGCAATCTGATCGTATCAGGCGGGCTCGGTTGCTCGATGGTGCCGGTGCGCCTCGGCGTTCCGCCCGAGATCCTGCTGATCGAGCTTGGCGGGACGACGGCGTGAGTGGGCCGGACGGCAGCGCTGCGGTCTGGCCAGACCTTGCTGGCCGCATCGAGAACGATCGCCATCGCCTGGCGGTGCGCGTCTATTTCGAGGATACCGATTTTTCCGGTCTCGCCTATCACGCCAGCTACCTGCGCTGGTGCGAGCGTGGCCGCTCGGACTGGCTGCGGCTGCTGGGCGTGCACCACCGCGAGTTGATCGCAGGCACGGAACCGGCCGCCTTCGTCGTCCGCAAGCTGACGATAGACTACTTCAAGCCCGCCCGCATCGACGAGGTGCTGGACGTGGTGACGTCTTGCGCCGGGCTCACTACTGCGACGCTGACGCTCGTGCAGGAGATCCGCCGCGACGGCCTGCTGCTGACCAAGGCGGAAGTGCTGGTGGTGTTGGTCAGTGCCACCGGCCGCCCGATGCGGCTGCCGGCCCGGGTGAGAGAGGCGTTCGGCGCCGAACCTTCGAACCGCTCGGACGGTGAGCCGGGTTAACGCGCGCACTTGCATTTGTGATTCATCTCATTCACTGGTGGCGCACCAATCCAACCTGCATCCTTACGCCCGGAGCCACTCATGAGCACCCCCAAAAAAGCCGCCATAGTCACCGGTGCTGGCAGCGGCATCGGACGGGCCGTGGCGTTGGCGCTGCAGGGCGAGGGCTATCATGTGGCCGTCGCCGGGCGCAGCATCGACAAGCTCACCGAGACGGCAAAGCTTGGCGCCAAGAGCAGTGCGCGGATCATTCCGGTGGGGACCGACGTCGGCGACCCCAAATCGGTGGCGGCGTTGTTTGCCGCAACCGTCAAGGAGTTTGGTCGCCTCGATCTGTTGTTCAACAATGCCGGCTCAGGCGCGCCCGCGGTGCCAATGGAAGACATCACCTACGAGCAGTGGCGCACGGTGCTGGACGCCAACCTGACGGGTGCGTTCTTGTGCTCGCAGCAGGCCATCCGCCAGTTCAAGGCGCAAACCCCCAAGGGCGGGCGCATCATCAACAATGGCTCGATCTCGGCGCATGTGCCGCGGCCGTATTCTGCGCCCTACACCGCGACCAAGCACGCCATCACCGGGCTCACCCGCTCAATCGCGCTGGATGGCCGGCTTGACAACATCACCTGCGGCCAGATCGACATCGGCAATGCTGCCACCGACATGACCATGCGTATGCGCACCACCGGCGTGTTGCAGGCCAATCTTGAAACCAAGACCGAGGCGGTGATGGCGGTCGAGAATGTGACGCGCGCCGTGCTGTATATGGCCAGCCTGCCACCCGATGCCAATGTGCTGTTCATGACCGTGATGGCCAATGAGATGCCGTTCGTGGGACGAGGCTGACGATGGCGCCTGAGGTCGATCAGGATCCGCGCGCCGACGACTTCGTCCAAAATCCGTATCCGTTCTATCATCGCGTGCGCCGCCTCGGACCGGCCTTTCGCTGGCAGCAGTATGGGCATCTGTGCGTCGCCGGCTTCGACGATGTAAACCGGCTGCTGCGCGACCGCCGCTTTGGCCGCCAGGTGCTGCATCTGACCACCCGCAGCGCGCTGGGCTGGCCCGAACCAGAACCCAAGCTCGCTGATTTCCACGCCGTTGAGCGCCATTCGCTTCTGGAGCTGGAACCGCCCGAGCATACGCGGCTGCGCACCCTGGTGACGCGGGCCTTTGTGTCCCGGCAGGTCGAACGATTACGGCCGCGCATTGCGGCGCTGGCGCATGAGTTGATCGATGGATTTTCCGGCGGTCAGTTGGACCTGCTCGATGCCTATGCCACGCCAATCCCGGTCCGCGTCATCGCGGCACTGCTGGGCATCAATGAGGGTATGGCGCCGCAACTGCTGAAGTGGTCGCATCGGCTGGTGG
The DNA here is from genome assembly GCA_031367715.1 of Hyphomicrobiaceae bacterium. Lineage (GTDB taxonomy): Bacteria > Pseudomonadota > Alphaproteobacteria > Rhizobiales > Hyphomicrobiaceae > JANYHF01. Next base: position 28,740 of record JANLQJ010000250.1, read on the forward strand.
CGATGTATCAGTTCCGCCGCTCAAGCGCCGAGGAGGCGTCCGCCAATGCCGCCGCGATCGAGTTTGCCGCGTTCATCCGTGCCGAGATCGCCCAGCGCCGCAAACAGCCGGGCGACGATTTGTTGTCGCAGCTGGTTGGGGTCTCCGGCGACGGTGGCAAACTCAGTGAAACCGAGATTATCTCGACCGTGATCCTGCTATTGAACGCCGGCCACGAGGCCAGCGTGCACGCCATCGGCAATGGCGTGAAGGCGATCCTGGAAACCGGCGCCGATCCGGCCAAGTTGTTCGCCACGCCCGCCGCCACCAGCGCCAGCATTGAGGAGACGCTGCGCTTTGACCCGCCACTGCACATGTTCACGCGCTATGCGCTGGAGCATGTCGTGATCGGCGGGGAACGCCTCAAGCCCGGTGACCAGATCGGCCTGATGCTGGGAGCCGCCAATCGCGATCCCACGCGCTATCCCGATCCCGACCGCTTTGATCCCACGCGCGATGCCAGCGGCCACACCTCGTTCGGCGCCGGCATACACTTTTGCCTTGGCGCACCATTGGCGCGCCTGGAAATCGAAGTGGCGCTGCCGATCCTGTTCGCGCGGTTACCAAAACTGGCGCTCGCCGAAGCGCCACGCTACCGGGATACCTACCATTTCCATGGTCTTGAGCGGCTGGTTCTGAAAATCTAAGCGTACCTTGCCAGCAACGGCTGCAAGGCCGGATCGATGTTTGAGCTGTTGGCTTTGATGAAGCCCAGCAATGCGTGCTCGGCTTGGCTGATGCGGCCATCGCGGCCGATGCGATCGGCGAGCCAGCTGGCCTCAGGGGCAGTAATCTCTTCGCTCACCAGCAGGGCACGCCGCTGTTGCTCGACCTTGGCCAGCGCCAGATCCTCGACATCGGGGGTCTGGTACGAGGCCCAGATGCCACCGAGACCCGAATGCACCATGTCGCCGAGGAACCCGCCAAAGTCCGGTTCGGCACTCTGCCAGGCTTCCTGCCGCAAGGTTTCCTCGCGGCTCGGCGCCGTATAGCCCGCAGCCGCCATCAAATAGTTGGCAAGCGCCTTGGCGAACAGATCGGCCCAGGACGGATCGCTGAGGCTCTCGTCCACGGCGTCGCCGATGTCGAGCAGAACTTCGGCCTCGGCCCGGGTGACCGCAATGTTGCCCTCGCCGGCTGAGGCATAGAGAATACGGCGCAGTGTCGCCACATCGTCAGCAGTGGCAACGCCGGCGCCCGGCTTGCGGGCGGTCTGCCGCAACGGTCCAGCGGCTTCGACGATGGCGTCGCGAACCTGGGTCAGCGCCAGTTGGGACAGTGAAGAGGGCGCCCAGCGCGCCTCCTCCAAGACTTTCACCAGCAGATTGAACTCGTTCAGTGTCTGCACTTTGCCGTCGAGGCAAATGCGCTCGGTCAGCCAGCTCGCGTTCTCGGCCGTCAGGTACCCTTCGGGCTTGAGCTGATGGACGAGATAGTCGGTGATCGCCTCGACGAACAGCGGCCCCCATTCGGGCGGTTGCATGCGGCAGCTTTGCTCGATGGCGAACAGCGCGTCGGCCTCGCCTTCGGCGACCACGCCGTCCTGGTAGTAGCCGCGCCGGATGGCGGCGACGTCGGCGCTCGAAAGGCTGCCACGGGCACAGATCGCACTCGGGTCGATGTCGTCGGCATCAGCCATAGGAATATTTCCGCGAATTCGTCGCTTCTGGGTCGTTGGACCCTAGGCGCGGAGCGGTTACGAAAATGCTAAGGACTGTCGCGAAACGGCGCTTTTTACCGTCCAACGTATCGTTTGACCTGTCACTTTGAAGGTTCGTGACAGAGGTCATGACGTAGGGGCGCACGGCCGTGCGCCCTTCCTGCGCTTGCGAGCACGAGTCAACCGAAAGGTTGGCCGGTATAAGCGACGGGTGGACACTCGGCCCTTGGTCTGGCTCAGGCATTGGCATGGTACCTTCACGCATGGCTGCGCGCCCTCCCGGCAGATCGCCGGAGGGCCACAAAGTGATGGGAGCGCAGGCACCGGAAGGCCGCGTATGGGGTAGTCCGTATGGCAGCCTTCCGGCGCCCACGCAGCGGAGATTTCGCCGTGGCCCTTGCTCTCGGTCCGGGGTTCGATCCCCATTCCTGCCTCTTTGGCGCCCGCCGGACCGCTCCATCGCTGGATGGGCCCATTGGGAGGCACGACCGC
>JANLQJ010000251.1:0-42771 GCA_031367715.1 Hyphomicrobiaceae bacterium
CCTGGTGCAGCCGATCGCGATGGAAGAGCGCGTGCGCTTCGCCATCCGCGAAGGCGGCCGCACGGTCGGCGCCGGGATCGTGACGAAGGTGATTGAATAGAAAAGACGTAGGTTGGGTCAAGCTCTTTGCGCGACCCAACATCTAGCCGCAAACACCGCCCGTGAAATGTTGGGTCGCGCGAAGTGCTTGACCCAACCGACAGACTTCCACCCGATTGGCAAAATACATGAACGCCCAGAACATCCGTATCCGGCTCAAGGCCTTCGATCATCGTATTCTCGATGCCTCGACGCGTGAGATCGTGAACACTGCAAAACGCACGGGCGCCGAAGTACGCGGGCCGATCCCGCTGCCGACGCGCATCGAGAAGTTCACGGTCAACCGTTCGCCCCACGTCGACAAGAAGAGCCGTGAGCAGTTCGAAATGCGCACGCACAAGCGCTTGCTCGATATCGTTGACCCCACTCCCCAAACCGTGGACGCGCTGATGAAGCTCGACCTGGCGGCGGGCGTGGATGTTGAGATCAAGTTGTAAGAAGGCAGTGGGGTAGTAGGCAGTAGGCAGTAGTGGAAGACAGATTTTCGGCACATCCGATCCCACTACTGCCTACTGCCTCACTGCCGACTGCCCACTACCAAGGAATCGACCCATGCGGTCAGGACTAGTTGCACAAAAGGTCGGCATGACCCGCATCTTCAATGATGCCGGGGAGCACGTGCCCGTGACCGTGCTGAAGCTTGAGAATTGCCAAGTCGTGGCACAGCGCACGCAGGAAAAGAACGGCTATACCGCGCTGCAGCTCGGCGTCGGTACCGTCAAGGTCAAGAACGTGTCCAAGGCCGAGCGCACACGCTTTGCCATCGTCAAGATCGAGCCCAAGCGCAAGCTGGCCGAGTTCCGGGTCGATCCCGAGAACCTGATCGAAGTTGGCGCCGAGATCACCGCCGAGCATTTCGTGCCAGGCCAGCTGGTCGACGTCACCGGTACCGCGATCGGCAAGGGCTTTGCCGGCCCGATGAAGCGCTGGAACTTCGGCGGTCTGCGCGCCACCCATGGCGTCTCGGTCTCGCATCGTTCGCACGGCTCGACCGGTAACCGCCAGGACCCCGGCAAGGTGTTCAAGAACAAGAAGATGGCCGGCCATCTCGGCGATGATCGCGTCACGACGCAGAACATCAAGGTCATCAAGGTCGATGTCGAGCAAGGCCTGATCATGCTGCGCGGCGCGGTTCCCGGCTCCAAGGGCGGTTGGGTGCTGGTGCGCGACGCGGTCAAGGTCCCGATGCACAAGGATGCTCCCAAGCCCGGCGCCATTCGTGCCAGCGCAGCTCATGAGGCGGCCAAGTCATGAAGATGGATGTGACAACCCTCGATGCCGGCTCGTCCGGCTCGGTTGACCTGCCGGACCACATTTTCGGCATCAAGGACGTGCGCTCCGACATCCTGCACCGCATGGTGCGCTACCAGCTTGCCAAGCGGCGCGCCGGCACGCACATGGCGCAGGATCGCAAAGAGATCAACGTCACCGGCAAGAAGATGTTCAAGCAGAAGGGCACCGGCGGCGCCCGGCACGGCGACAAGTCGGTGCCGCAGTGGCGTGGCGGTGGCAAGGCCTTTGGCCCGCGTCCGCGCAGCCACGCGCACGATCTGCCCAAGAAGGTGCGCGCCCTGGCCTTGCGCCACGCATTGTCGGCCAAGCTGGCCGCCTCGGAAATCATCGTCATCGATCAGGTCGTCAGCCACGAGCCCAAGACCGCCAAGCTGCGCGCGCAACTGGGCAAGCTTGGCATCGACAGTGCGCTGTTCATCGGCGGCACCGAGATCGATCGCAACTTTACGCTGGCGGCCCGCAACATTCCGCACATCGATGTGCTGCCGGCCCAGGGCATCAACGTTTACGACGTGCTGCGCTGCCGCAAACTGGTGTTGACCAAGGACGCGGTGGCCGCTCTCACCACGCGCTTTGCTGCCGAAGGAGCGCCCAAGTGAAAGCCCTTAAAGCCTACGACATCATCGTCGCTCCGGTCATCACCGAGAAGTCGACCAGTGTCTCAGAACACAACCAAGTGATCTTCAAAGTGGCCGATAGCGCCACCAAGACGACCATCAAGGCTGCCGTCGAAACCTTGTTCAATGTCAAGGTCAAGGCCGTGAACACGCTGACCCACAAGGGCAAGAAGAAGATGTTTAAGGGCATACGCGGCGTCCAGAGCGATTATAAGAAGGCCATCGTCACGCTCGAGGAAGGTTACTCGATCGACGTGGCAACCGGCCTGTAAGGAAGAACGGTAATGGCGCTTAGAACATACAAACCAACAAGTGCGGGCCTGCGCCATCTGGTGCTGGTCGACAAGAGCCATTTGTGGAAGGGCAAACCGCTCAAGGCTTTGACCGAGGGACTGCGCAAGAGCGGCGGTCGCGGCAATCAGGGCCGGATCAATGCCTGGCGCGTCGGCGGTGGCCACAAGCAGGCCTACCGCATGGTGGACTTCAAGCGCCGCAAGTATGACATTGCCGCGACCGTTGAGCGGCTGGAATACGATCCCAACCGCACGGCGTTCATTGCGCTGATCAAATATGCCGATGGCGAACTGTCCTATATCCTGGCGCCGCAGCGCTTGGCGGTCGGCGACAGCGTCATCGCGGGCGTCAAGGTCGACGTCAAGCCGGGCAACGCCATGCCGCTGGCCAACATGCCGATCGGCACTATCGTCCACAATGTCGAGATGAAGATCGGCAAGGGTGGCCAGATCGCCCGCTCGGCTGGCACCTATGTGCAGTTGGTCGGCCGCGATGCCGGTTATGCCATTCTTCGCCTCAACTCGGGCGAAACGCGCATGGTGCACGCCAATTGCATGGCGACCATCGGCGCGGTATCGAACCCCGATCACGCCAATACGGTGATCGGCAAAGCCGGCCGCTCGCGCTGGCTGGGCAAGCGCCCGACGGTGCGCGGGATCGCCATGAACCCGGTCGACCATCCCAACGGCGGCCGTACCAACGGTGGCAAGCACTGGGTCACCCCTTGGGGCATCTCGACCAAGGGCAAGAAAACCCGCCGTAACAAGGCAACAACCAAGTTCATCGTGCGCACCAGGCACGAAAAGAAGAAGCGCTAAAGGAGCGGAAACCCGTGGTTCGTTCAGTCTGGAAAGGTCCGTTCGTCGATGGCTATCTGCTCAAGAAGGCAGACAAAGCCCGCACGTCCGGCCGCAAGGACGTCATCAAGATCTGGACGCGCAGGTCGACCATCCTGCCGCAGTTCGTGGGTCTGACCTTTGGCGTCCATAACGGCAACAAGCATGTTCCGGTCAATGTCACCGAGGACATGATCGGCCACAAGTTCGGCGAGTTCGCCCCGTCCCGCACCTTCCGCGGTCACGGCGGCGACAAGAAAGCAACGAGGAGCTGAGATGGGCAAGCCCAAGCGCGACCGCGCCCTCGACGACGACAAGGCCAAGGCCGTCAACACGATCGTGCGCATCAGCCCGCAGAAGCTCAATCTGCTGGCGCAGATGATCCGTGGCAAGAAAGTGGAGCGGGCGCTGGCCGAGCTGCAGTTCTCGCCCAAGCGCGCGGCCATCATCGTCAAGCAGGTGCTGGAATCGGCGATCGCCAATGCCGAGAACAATCACGGCCTCGACGTCGACAGCCTGGTGGTCGCGGAAGCCTATGTCGGCAAGCGCATGGTGATGAAGCGGTTCATGCCGCGCGCCCGTGGCCGTGCCGGCAAGATCGAGAAGTTCTTCTCGCAGATCACCGTGGTGGTGAAAGAAGTCGAAGATTCGGGCGAGCGTCCGTGGCGCGGCTCGCGTCGCAGCGCTGCTGGCAAGACGCCGGCTGCTCACGCGCCGGCAGGGGAATAGTCATGGGACAAAAAGTCAATCCGATCGGTCTGCGGCTCGGCATCAACCGCACCTGGGATTCGCGCTGGTTCGCGGGTCGCGGTGAATACGCCCGGCTGCTGCACGAAGACTACAAGATTCGCGATTTTATCCTGGCGCATCGCCGCACGGCTGGCATTTCCAAGGTCGTTATCGAGCGTCCACACAAGAAGTGCCGCGTCACCGTCTATAGCGCGCGTCCCGGCATCCTGATCGGCAAGAAGGGCGCGGACATCGACAAGCTGCGCAAGGACTTGCAGAAGATGACTACCAGCGAGGTGTTCTTGAACATCCTCGAAGTGCGCAAGCCCGAGCTGGACGCCGTGCTGGTCGCCGAAGGCATCGCCCAGCAGCTGGAGCGCCGCGTGGCGTTCCGCCGGGCCATGAAGCGTTCGGTGCAGTCGGCCGTCAAGATGGGCGCGCTCGGCATCCGCATCAACTGCGCCGGCCGTCTCGGCGGCACGGAAATCGCGCGCACGGAGTGGTACCGCGAAGGCCGCGTGCCGCTGCATACGCTGCGCGCTGATATCGATTTCGGTTATGCCGTGGCACAGACCGCGTACGGCGTGATCGGCCTGAAAGTCTGGATCTTCAAGGGCGAAGTGCTTGAGCATGATCCGATGGCCCAGGACAAGCGCATGAGCGAGCAGCAAGAGGGTGGCCAGCGGCCGCCGCGTCGTGAACGTGAGCACGCATGAGCGCTTCCCGAAAAGTGGCTACCGGTTTTCGGATTGGAAGCGCGAAACACAAGAGGGAGCGCAATCCGAAAAGTGGTTTTCCGGTTTTCGGGTAGATTGCGCGACAGACAAAAAGAGCGCTGGCAACGGCGAACAGGACTGCAAGGAATACTGAATCATGATGCAACCAAAGCGCACAAAGTTCCGCAAAGCCTTCAAGGGCCGCAATGTCGGCGTCTCGAAGGGCGGTACGGCTTTGAATTTCGGTTCGCATGGCTTGAAGGCTCTGGAGCCCGAGCGGGTGACGGCGCGTCAGATCGAGGCGGCCCGCCGCGCGATCACGCGTCACATGAAGCGCCAGGGCCGCGTCTGGATCCGGATTTTCCCGGATCTGCCGGTGACCAAGAAGCCGACCGAGGTGCGCATGGGTTCGGGCAAAGGCGCGCCGGAATACTGGGCCTGCCGTGTCAAGCCCGGTCGCATCATGTTCGAGATCGACGGCGTATCGAACGAAACCGCCAATCAGGCGCTGACCCTTGGAGCGGCCAAGCTTCCGATCAAGACCCGCATTATTGCGCGCCTCGGCATCTAGTTGGCGCGACAAACTAAGCGCATCCGAAAAAGTGGCTTCCGGTTTTTCGATCAGAAGCGCGACCAACTAGAGCGCTTCCAAAAAAGTGGCCTCCGGTTTTTCGATCAGAAGCGCGACCAAGTAAAGACGAGAACGAGACAGGTATCATGACGAAGTCGAAATTCAGCGACCTTACATCCGACCAGCTCGACGACGAGCTGCTGAAGCTCAAGAAAGAGCAGTTTAATCTGCGCTTTCGCAAGGCGACCAATCAGGTCGAAAACACGGCTCAGGTCCGTCAGATCCGCCGCGACGTGGCGCGGGTGATGACGCGGCAGAAGCAAAAGGCGACGGGCAAGTCGGCCAGCGCCAAGGCCTAAGTTTCAGATTAGCAAATGTCCGGCCCGGTGCCGGGTTGGACAACAAGAAGTTAGAGAACCAAGGCAATGCCAAAACGTATTCTGCAAGGCGTGGTTGTTTCGGATAAGAACACCAAGACCCGGGTGGTCGAGGTTGAGCGCCGCATCACGCATCCGCTGTTGAAGAAGACGCTAAGGCGCTCCAAGAAGTACCACGCCCATGACGAAGAGAATGTGACCAAGCTGGGCGATCGGGTTCGCATTGAAGAATGCGCGCCGATCTCCAAGCTGAAGCGTTGGATGGTGTTGAAGCCGGACGCCAAGGCAAGCTGACGTCCAGCCGGGACCAGGTAGGACGAGCGCAGACGAGTTGCGCGGGGACCGGGTGCCGGCAGGCTAGCATGTAGGCCATCCAGCAGAATAGTTAGCAAACGACGATCAGACGGAATTGCGACGCCTCGCTAAGGCTCGCAGCGGAGAACGTGAGATGATCCAGGTAGAAAGCAACCTAGACGTGGCCGACAATTCCGGCGCACGACGGGTGCAATGCATCAAGGTGCTGGGCGGCTCCAAGCGCAAATACGCGAGCGTGGGTGACACGATCGTGGTGAGCGTGAAAGAGGCGATCCCGAAAGGGCGCGTCAAGAAGGGCCAGGTGATGAAGGCGATCATCGTGCGCACCGCGTTCCCGATCCGGCGCGCCGATGGCAGCTCGATCCGCTTCGATCGCAACGCCGCAGTGTTGATCAACCCGCAAGGCGAGCCAGTTGGCACGCGTATCTTCGGGCCGGTTACGCGCGAGCTGCGTACCAAGAATCATATGAAGATCGTCTCTCTCGCTCCCGAGGTGCTGTAATGGCGCTGGCCAAAATTCGCAAAGGCGACAACGTGATCGTGCTCACGGGCCGCGACAAGGGCAAGAAGGGCGAAGTTCTTCGCGTCATTCCTGCCGACGGTCGCGCCGTGGTGCAAGGTGTCAATGTGGTGCGCAAGCATCAAAAGCAGACCGCGCAGCAAGAGGGCGGCATCATCGCCCGTGAGGCGACGATCGACCTCAGCAACCTCGCCATCGAGGATCCCAAGGACGGCAAGCCGACGCGCGTCGGCGTCAAGACGCTGGCCGATGGCAGCAAGGTCCGTGTAGCCAAACGTTCGGGCGAGGTCATCCCTACGCCCAAGGGGAAGTAAGTCATGGCTGAAGAAAAAGCCCCCAAGGCCCCCAAGGCCAGCAAAGACGGCGGTAAAGCCGCAGCTGCTGGCAAGGCCAAGGCCGCCGGAAATTCCAAGAAGGACCGCGAGGCTGCGGCCGCCGGTCCTGTGGTCCGCAAGGCGGTGCCTAAGGATTACGTGCCGCGCCTGAAGAAGCAATACAACGAGACCATCCGCAAGGCGCTGATCGAGAAGTTCGCGTATGCCAACCCGATGATGGTGCCGCGGATCGAAAAGATCGTGCTCAATATGGGCGTTGGCGAGGCCGTGAACGACCGCAAGAAGGTCGACAGCGCAGCCGCCGATTTGGCGTTGATCGCAGGTCAGAAGCCGGTGATCACCAAGGCGCGCAAGTCGATCGCCAACTATAAAGTGCGTGAAGGCATGGCGCTCGGCACCAAGGTGACCTTGCGGCAGAACCGCATGTACGAGTTCCTCGACCGCCTGGTCACCATTGCCCTGCCGCGGGTCAAGGACTTCCGGGGCCTCAACCCCGAGAGCTTTGACGGTCGCGGCAATTACGCGCTGGGTCTGAAGGAGCACCTGGTGTTCCCCGAGATCGACTACGACAAGGTCGACACGGTGCTCGGCATGGACGTCATCGTGTGCACCACCGCGCGCACCGATGACGAGGCGCGCGAGCTGCTGCGGGCCTTCAATTTCCCGTTCCGTACCGAAACCCCTAAGGCCGCTTAAGCGCGCTCGAGGAAGTCATGGCCAAGAAGAGTTCAGTCGAGAAGAACAACCGCCGCCGCCGGCTGGTGGATCAGTACAAGGATCGCCGCAAGAAATTGCTGGTGGTCGCAAAGAACAAGTCGGTGTCGACTGAGGAGCGCTTTGCGGCCCGCCTCAAGCTGGCCGAACTGCCGCGCAATTCCAGTCCGACGCGCATCCGCAATCGCTGTGAGATGACCGGCCGGGCCCGCGGCTTCTATCGCAAAATGAAACTGTCGCGCATCAAACTGCGCGATCTGGCGTCACAAGGTCTTATCCCGGGCATGACCAAGTCCAGCTGGTAATTGTTACCGTTGGTATACTGGTCTCGCTAGGCAGGAAGGAAACCACGATGTCTTTGAATGATCCGTTGGGCGACATGCTGACCCGGATCCGGAATGCGCAAGAGCGCAAGCGGCCGAAGGTGGTGAGCCCCAACTCGAAGCTGCGCGCGCGCGTTCTCGACGTACTGATCGAGGAAGGCTATATCCGCGGCTATGCCGAGGTTGAAAAGGACGGCAAGTCCGAGCTTGAGATCGAGCTGAAGTATTATAATGGCGAGCCGGTAATCAAGGAGATCAAGCGCGTCTCCAAGCCGGGCCGCCGGGTTTATTCGGGTTTCAAGAGCTTGCCGAGCATCGCCAACGGTCTGGGCGTTGCCATTCTCTCCACGCCCAAAGGTGTCATGTCCGACAGCAAGGCGCGCGAAGAGAAGGTCGGCGGCGAGATTCTCTGCAACATTTTCTAGCGTCTTTGCTTGGTCGCGCTTCTGATCCGAAAACCGTAAGAACACTGTTCGGGAAGCGCTCCGTCGATCACATGGGATCTGTCTAGGTCTCACCAGGTTCAAGAAGGAATTCGCGAAATGTCGCGCATCGGCAAGCGTCCCGTTCCGGTCCCCAAGGGGGTCACGGCCAACGTCTCGGGGCAGACCGTGACGGTCAAAGGTCCCAAGGGCGAGCTCAAGCTGGTCGTGGTCGACGAAGTGCGTGCAGCGCTGACGCCCGAAGGCATCACGATCACGCCGGTCGATGAGACCAAGCGGGCGCGCGGCATGTGGGGCATGCAGCGCACCATGGTGCAGAACCTGATGGTGGGGGTCACCGAAGGCTACAAGCGCGGGCTTGAGATTCACGGCGTTGGCTATCGCGCAACCCTGAAGGGTCAGGCGATCCAGCTGCAGGTGGGCCTCAGTCACGAAGTGCTGCATCCGATCCCGGCCGGCGTCACGGTGACCGTGCCAAAGCCGACGGAAATCCAGATTACCGGCATCGACAAGCAGAAGGTCGGACAGCTGGCCGCCGAGCTTCGCCACTATCGTCCACCCGAGCCCTATCAGGGCAAGGGTGTGCGCTATCAGGGCGAGTTCATCCTCCGCAAGGAAGGCAAGAAGAAGTAATCGAGAGATCCGATGCGCACCAAACTCAATCCCTTCGAGCGGCGCCAACGCCGCGTCCGCAAGAATCTCAAGGCCAATTCGGGCAATCGCCCGCGGCTGAGCATTCACCGGTCATCGAAGAATATCTATGCTCAGGTTATCGACGATGCGTCCGGCCATACGGTGGCTGCCGCTTCAACGCTGGACAAAGACCTGCGTGCCAAGCTCAAGACCGGCGCCGACAAGGCTGCGGCCACCGAGGTTGGCAAACTGGTCGCGGCTCGCGCCAAGGCGGCCGGCATCAAGGACGTGGTCTTTGATCGCGGTGGATTCATGTATCACGGCCGCATTCAGGCGCTGGCGGAAGCCGCGCGTGAAGGCGGACTGAACTTCTAAATCGGAAAGGACTAAAGCTCCGTGGCACGTAATCCCAATGATCGCGGCGATCGCCGGCAGGGCGGTAATCGCGAAGAGCGCGATAGCGAGTTCGTCGACAAGCTGGTCGCCATCAACCGCGTCGCCAAGGTGGTGAAGGGTGGCAAGCGTTTCGGCTTTGCTGCGCTGGTCGTGGTCGGCGATCAGAAAGGCCGGGTCGGCTTTGGTCACGGCAAGGCACGCGAAGTGCCAGAAGCCATCCGCAAGGCAACCGAAGCTGCCAAGCGCGGCATGATCCGCGTGGCATTGCGCGAGGGCCGGACGCTGCATCATGACGTCCGTGGCCATCACGGCGCCGGTAAGGTCATCCTGCGCGCAGCCCCTCCCGGCACCGGCATCATCGCTGGTGGCCCGATGCGCGCTGTGTTCGAGACGCTGGGTGTGCAGGACGTGGTCGCCAAGTCGATGGGGTCGTCGAACCCCTACAACATGGTGCGCGCGACCTTCGATGCGCTCAAGAACGAGGATTCTCCGCGCGGCGTGGCTGCCCGGCGTGGCAAGAAGGTTTCGGACATCGTCTCGCGCCGCCGCGATGGCGCCGCCGATACCACCGCCGCACAGGCCGAGGCCAATTGATATCGAGCGCACGCTCCGTTGTGCGGCGCATTGAGGTGAACGAGCATGGTAGATAGCAAGACCAAGACGGCCAAGGCCCCGGCCAAAGCAGGCGGCAAGACCGTGACCATCGAGCAGATCGCGAGTGCCAATCGGCGCGAAGTCTCGCAGGGTGCTACCCTGATCGGGCTCGGCTTGAACAAGATGCATCGCAGGCGGACGCTGGAAGATACCCCGGCCGTGCGCGGCATGATCACCAAGGTGCGCCATATGGTGCGCATCATCGAAGGTTGAGGCACTTTTGTTTGGTCGCGCAATTGATCGGAAAACCGGTTCCCACTTTTCCGATTGCGCTCCAGTGAGCTAGGAATGACGGACATGCGTCTGAACGACATCAAAGACAATCCGGGCTCGCGCACCGGCAAGAAGCGGCTCGGCCGCGGCATCGGTTCGGGCCTCGGCAAGACCGGCGGTCGCGGCGGCAAGGGCCAGACGGCGCGTACCGGTGTCGCGATCAACGGCTTCGAAGGCGGCCAGATGCCGCTGTATCGGCGCTTGCCCAAGCGCGGTTTCAATGTGCCGTTCCCGCTGCACTACAACGAGATCAGCCTGGGCGGCCTGCAGGGCGCCATCGACGCCAAGCGCATCGATCCGGCCAAGACCGTGACCGTGGCTTTGCTGGTCGAAGCCGGTATTCTGAACAAGCCGATGGACGGTGTGCGTATCCTTGGTGACGGCGACCTCACGACCAAGCTCAACTTCGAGGTCAATCATCTGACCAAAAAGGCGACCGAAGTGGTCGAGAAGCTGGGCGGAAGCATCAAGCTGTTGAAGCCCAAGGTATTCCTGGCTGCCACCGGCAAGCAGCCGAAGGAGCGCACGCCCAAGGGCAAGAAGGCTCAGGCTGCAGCTAAGGCGGCCAAAGCTGCCAAGGCGTAGTGACCCTGGATTCTGGCCGATGGCCACACAATATCAGGCGTTCGTTGTTGAGGATTGCCATCGGGTCCGGCGCGTCGAGGACCTAACCGATAAGGGTTCGGGCCCGCCCTTAAGAGTCGGCCCGGAGTAGCAAACATATGGCATCTGCAGCCGAACAACTGTTCGCCAATCTGAACTTCGATTCGTTCCGCAAGGCCACCGAGCTGAAGCGCCGCATCTGGTTCACGCTGGGCGCGCTGGTCGTCTATCGCCTCGGCACCTTCATCCCGATCCCGGGCGTCGACCTGGTCCACTATGCCGACTCGTTCCAGAAGTCGCAGGGCGGCTTCCTTGGCATGTTCAACATGTTCTCGGGCGGCGCGGTCGAGCGGCTGGCGATCTTCACGCTCGGTATCATGCCGTATATCTCGACCTCGATCATCATTCAGCTGCTGACCAGCGTCGTGCCGCAGCTCGAAGCCATCAAGAAGGATGGCGAGGCCGGCCGCAAGAAGATCAATCAGTATACGCGTTACGGTACCGTGTTCTTGTGCACGCTGCAGGCCTATGGCACTGCGCTTGGCCTTGAGGCAGGCAACAACGTCGTCGAGCCGGGCTGGTTCTTCCGCGCCACCACCGTCATCACGCTGGTTGGCGGCACCATGTTCCTGATGTGGCTGGGCGAGCAGATTACCGCGCGCGGTGTCGGCAACGGCATCTCGCTGATCATCTTCGCCGGCATCACGGCCGCCGTTCCAGCCTCTTTCGTCAACCTGATGCAGTTGGCCGACAAGGCAGCCGTCAATCGCCTTTGGGTACCCGGCATTCTCGTGATGGGTGTCGTCATCATCGCCTTCATCGTCTTCATGGAGCGCGCGCAACGGCGCTTGCTGGTGCAATATCCCAAGCGCCAGCAGGGCAACAAGATGTTCCAGGGCGATTCATCGCATCTGCCCTTGAAGCTGAACACCGCTGGCGTCATCCCGCCGATCTTTGCCTCTTCATTGCTGCTGCTGCCCGCCACCTTCGCCAATTTCGAGACCCGCAGTCTCGGCACCGGCTGGGAGTGGCTGAACACCGTCAATGCCCTGCTGGCGCGCGGCTCGTTTGTGCATGAGCTGCTCTATGTCGCGTTGATCATCTTTTTCTGCTTTTTCTATACGGCGGTGGTGTTCAACACCAAGGAAACGGCCGAGAACCTGAAGAAGTATGGCGGCTTCATCCAGGGCATCCGGCCCGGTGAGCGCACGGCGCAGTTCCTCGACTATGTGCTGACGCGCATCACGGTTGCCGGCGCCATCTACATCGCGCTGGTCTGCGTGCTGCCCGAGATCCTGACCACCAATGTCGGCATTCCGATCTATCTCGGCGGCACTTCGCTGCTGATCGCCGTCAGCGTCACCATGGATACCATTGCGCAGATCCAAAGCCATCTGCTGGCGCACCAGTATGAAGGCTTGATCAAGAAGTCCAAGCTGCGCGGCGGCGGCATCTCCCCAATCGGGAGGAAACGATGATCCTGATCCTGCTCGGGCCGCCTGGCTCGGGAAAAGGCACGCAAGCACGCATGTTAACGGACGCGCATGGACTGCTGCAGTTGTCGACCGGCGACATGCTGCGCGCCGCCATGACGGCAGGCACCGAAGTGGGAATGCAAGCCAAGGACATCATGGCGCGCGGCCAGCTGGTGCCCGACGCGGTGGTGAACGACATCGTCGCCGAGCGCATTGACGCGCCGGACGTGCGCAAAGGGTTCATCCTCGACGGTTACCCGCGCACCCTGAACCAGGCCGCCGCGCTGGAAAAAATGCTGGCGGACCGCCGTCGCAAGCTTGATGCCGTGGTCGAGCTGCGCGTCGATAACGACGAGGAGCTGGTGCGTCGGGTCGCGGGTCGCTCCACCTGCGCCAAATGCGGCGAGGGTTATCACGACCAGTCCAAACAGCCGCGCAAGGCTGGCGTTTGCGACAAATGCGGTTCGACTGAATTCAAGCGCCGCGCCGACGATACCGCGCAAGCCATGCGCACACGGCTGATGGCCTACTACAAGGAAACCTCGCCCCTGATCGGCTATTACACCTGCAAAGGCACCTTGCAGGCCGTCGACGGATTGGGCGAGATCGATAGCGTGCAGAAATCGATCGGCGAGGTTTTGAAAAAGCTTGCCTGATCGAGCGCTTGGCGCGGGTCTAGGCTAAGTTTTGTTGACGACGCCGGAAACCCGCGTTAGAAAGCGCGGTTTCATGACGTTGGTGGAATTTTCGAGCCGCACCGGGAACGCAATCATCCTGGTGTGTCGCGCTTTGATATTGATCGCAACGTCAATGGGTTGACTGCGGCGCCGAAGCGTGCCGGTAGCGGCCGCCGTGGTGAATTGAGGAGAGACGAATCGTGGCTCGTATTGCAGGTGTCAATATCCCGACCAACAAGCGCGTGCTGATCGCGCTGACCTATATCCATGGCATCGGGCCGAAATTCGCCTCGGAAATCTGCACCAAGGTCGGCATTCCGGCTGAGCGTCGCGTCAACGAACTGTCCGACGCCCAGGTGCTGCAAGTGCGCGAAGCCATCGACAAGGACTATGTGGTCGAAGGCGACCTGCGCCGTGAAGTGACCATGAACATCAAGCGGCTGATGGACCTTGGCTGCTATCGCGGCCTGCGCCATCGCCGCGGTTTGCCGGTGCGCGGCCAGCGCACTCACACCAATGCCCGCACCCGCAAGGGCCCAGCCAAGGCCATCGCCGGCAAGAAGAAGTAGCGGCACGGCCGCGGACGGCAGCCGGCTTTTCGTAATTTCGAACAAGCGCGAGTGTCCTCGCGTAACCGACCAGTACGATCACATCAGAGAGCATCATGGCCAAGGAAGAACAGAAGCAAGGGCAGGCCAAGGTCCGCCGCCGCGAGAAAAAGAACATCACGTCAGGCGTCGTGCACGTGAATGCATCGTTCAATAACACGATGATCACGATCAGCGATGCCCAGGGCAACACCATTTCCTGGTCGTCCTCGGGCACCGTGGGATTCAAGGGGTCGCGCAAGTCGACACCTTATGCCGCGCAGATGGCGGCTGAGGATGCCGGCAAGAAGGCCATGGAACATGGCATGAAGACCGTCGAGGTTGAAGTGACCGGTCCAGGTTCGGGCCGCGAGTCGGCCTTGCGCGCCTTGCAGGCCGTCGGCTTCCAGGTCACCACCATTCGCGACGTGACGCCGATCCCGCACAATGGCTGCCGCCCGCGCAAGCGCCGGCGTGTTTGATTTTTGCCTTCTGGCGCGCTTTTGCGCCGCAGCACCTAAGTTACTGCATTTGGTCGCCCCGCATGGCTGACCGCAAACCCAAGACAGGGTGATGGCTCATGACACAGACGCAATTTCTGCAGAAGAACTGGCAAGACCTGATCAAACCAAACAAGCTTCAGGTCACGGTCGGACGCGACTCGCACCGCGAGGCGACCTTGGTTGCCGAGCCTCTGGAGCGTGGCTTTGGCACCACGCTGGGCAACGCCATCCGCCGCGTGCTGCTGTCGTCGCTGCAAGGCGCCGCCATCACGTCGGTGCACATCGACGGCGTGCTGCACGAGTTCTCGTCGATCCCCGGCGTGCTTGAGGACGTGACCAACATCGTCCTCAACATCAAGGATATCGCGCTAAAATCCCACTCCGAGGGCGTCAAGCGCATGGTCCTGCGCAAAGAGGGCCCGGGGGTCGCCAAGGCTGGCGACATCGAAGTGTCGTCGGACCTGGAAATCCTGAACCCCGAGCATGTGATCTGCACCCTCGACCAGGGCGCATCGATCCGCATGGAGTTCACGACCAACATGGGCAAGGGCTACGTGCCCGCCGACCGCAATCGTCCCGACGACGCGCCAATCGGTCTGATCCCGATCGACAGCCTGTTCTCGCCGGTCAAGAAGGTCTCCTATCGCGTCGAGAATACGCGCGAAGGCCAAATCCTGGACTACGACAAGCTGACCATGTCGGTTGAAACCAACGGGGCGGTTCGCGCCGAGGACGCGGTGGCGCTCGCCGCCCGCATCCTGCAGGACCAGCTGGCGATCTTCGTCAACTTCGAGGAGCCGCAGAAGGCCGTCGTCTCCGAGCGCATCCCGGAGCTCGAGTTCAACGCCGCCCTGCTCAAGAAGGTCGACGAGCTGGAACTGTCGGTCCGCTCGGCCAACTGCCTGAAGAACGACAACATCGTCTACATCGGCGACCTGATCCAGAAGTCGGAAGCGGAAATGCTCCGCACCCCGAACTTCGGCCGCAAGTCGCTGAACGAGATCAAGGAAGTGCTGGCGTCCATGGGGTTGCACCTCGGCATGGAAGTCAACAATTGGCCGCCCGACAACATCGAAGAGCTGGCCAAGCGCTTTGAGGATCACTACTAGGAACTTGGCAATGGGCAATAGGCAATAGGCAATCAGTTTTCCATTGCCCATTGCCTATTGCCTATTGCCCACGCAAAGCGGCCACGCCCGCGCCCAACGGAGACAAACATGCGTCACGGCAAAGCCCATCGCCGCTTCAATCGCGATACCAGCCACCGCAAGGCGATGCTGGCTAACCTCACGCTCTCGCTGTTCGAGCACGAGCAGATCGTCACGACCCTGCCGAAAGCCAAGGAGCTGCGCAGCGTCGCCGAAAAGCTGATCACCATGGCCAAGAAGGGCTCGTTGCACGCCCGCCGCATGGTCACGGCGCGTCTCATGAACAACGAAATCGTGGTCAAGAAGCTGTTCGAAACCATCGCACCGCGCTACCAGACCCGCATGGGTGGCTACACGCGCGTGCTGAAGGCCGGTTTCCGCGCCGGCGACAACGCCGCCGTGGCCGTCATTGAGCTGGTGGATCGCGACGTAGCCGCCAAGGGCAAGCTGGACCGCGCCAAGCATGAAGCGCGCAAGGCGGCGGCGCCGGCGGCTGCTTAACGGTTGCGGCGGACTTACCGTCACGGCAAATCGACGATCCAATGAACATAGGCGGGAGCTGCAACTCCCGCCTATGTTCATTTGCAGCTTCTTGCTCGCCGTTGATCTGGCTCAATGCCGCCATTGCCGATTTCAGACACGCTGCACTTCAATTCGGTGGACCATCCATCCGAATGCTCGTTTCCTCGAGGAGAGTAGGCCATGTCAAAAGTCATCCTGTGCGCCACCGACGGTACGGCGCATGCCGAAAAGGCGGTGGGTTATGCGGCCGAATTGACAAAAGCCTTCAACGGCACCTTGGTTTTGCTGGCGGTGCGGCCGTTCAGCCTCGGGCGTGGCGGGCCAACGCCGCTGTGGGACCCCAAGCGGGCCGCAGAAGCCTTGGCGACCGGCGCCAAGCATGCCCGTGACGCAGGCGTAACTGCGGTCGAAACCACCGAAGCCGACAGTCCCGATGTGGTCGACGCCATTCTGGTGGTTGCCCGGGAAAAGCACGCCGAGCAGATCGTGGTCGGCTCAGGCGGCAAGGGCGGGCTGCAACGGGCGCTGATCGGCTCGGTATCGAGCGGTGTGGTGCACAAGGCCCATGTGCCGGTGACGGTGGTGCACTGAGGTCCGCAAGGCTGCGGCTCCGGCGGCTGCTCAGGTCAAACGAACGTTGTTCTTTTCAAATTGAAACCCGGGCGGGAGCAGAAACTCCCGCCCGTTTCTGTTGAAATAGCGCCTCTGTCCGCGAGTACCAATTTATGGTACTATAAGTGCTTGATGGAGATCTCGACCATGAAAAACACGTCCGTCAGCCTAGGCGACCATTTCTCAGAGTTCATCGACCGCAAAGTCTCCGAGGGCCGCTTCGCGTCCGCGAGCGAGGTTTTGCGCGCCGGGTTGCGCTTACTTGAAGAAGAGGAAGCTAGCCTTGAGGCCCTTCGGGCTGCTTTGATCGAAGGCGAGAACAGCGGCCCCGCGGAGCCCTTTGATTTCGACGAGTTCATTGCCGAGATGCACAACGCAGCTGCTCCATGAGCAGCGTCAAGTTCGCGCCCAAGGCTCGGGCCGACTTGGCAGGGATTTGGAAGTACACTGCAGGACGCTGGAACCAAGGGCGAGCGGATCATTACTTGGCTTTGCTCAATCGAGAGATCCCGGCGGTTGTAATCGATCCACGGCTTGGTCGCACTTGCGATGACGTCCGCCTCGGATATCGGCGACGCGCAGCAGAGTCTCACGTCATTTTCTATCGCGTGACAGGCACCGGAATAGAGGTCATGCGCATCCTGCATCAGCGCATGGATGCTCGAAGGCACCTGTGACCTGCTGTGTGTCACCCCCCTCAATGCCCCATCGCCTTGACGATCTGCTCCGTCATCTTCTTGGCGTCGCCCAGCAGCATCAGCGTGTTGTCGCGGTAGAACAGCGTGTTGTCAATGCCGGCATAGCCACTCGCCAATGAGCGCTTGACGAACATCACCGTGCCGCCGTTCCAGACTTCCAGCACCGGCATGCCGTAGATCGGCGAGGTCTTGTCCTCTTTCGCCGCCGGATTGGTCACGTCGTTGGCGCCGATGACGTAGACGATGTCCGAACTCTTGAACTCGCTGTTGATGTCTTCCAGCTCGAACACCTCATCGTACGGAACGTTCGCCTCGGCCAGCAGCACGTTCATATGGCCGGGCATGCGGCCGGCGACGGGGTGGATGGCGTATTTCACTTCCACGCCAGCCTTCTTGAGCGTGTCGGCCAGTTCGCGCACGGCGTGCTGGGCCTGGGCGACGGCCATGCCGTAGCCGGGGACGACGATCACCTTGGTGGCGTTCTGCAGCATGAAGGCGGCGTCTTCGGCGGAGCCCTGCTTAACGGGGCGCTTCTCGGCGCCGCCAGCGACGGCTGCCGTCTCGCCGCCAAAGCCGCCCAGGATGACAGCAAAGAAATTGCGGTTCATGCCCTTGCACATGATGTAGCTGAGGATCGCGCCCGACGAACCGACCAGCGCGCCGGTAACGATCAGCGCCAGGTTGCCGAGCGTGAAGCCGATGCCGGCGGCAGCCCAGCCGGAGTAGGAGTTCAGCATCGAGATGACGACCGGCATGTCGGCGCCGCCGATCGGGATGATGATCAGGCCGCCGAAGGCCAGCGCCACCAGCACGATCAGCCAGAACAGCAGCTGCGAGCCGCCCGAGGCCACGAAGGCCCAGATCAGCACGAGCAGCAGCACGGCCAACCCGCCATTGATCAGGTGGCGCATCGGCAGGATGATTGGCTTACCCGACATGCGGCCCGAGAGCTTCAGAAAAGCGATCACCGAACCCGTGAAGGTGACGGCGCCGATGGCCACACCCAGTGACATCTCGATCAGGCTCTGGGTGGCGATGCCGCCCGGCACTGCGATGCCAAAGGCATTGGGCGCGGTGAGTGCGCCGGCCGCCACGAACACGGCGGCAAGGCCGACCAGCGAATGGAACGCGGCAACCAGCTCGGGCATGGCCGTCATCGGGATCTTGCGCGCGATATAAGCACCCACGCCGCCGCCCGCGCCCAGGCCGAGCAGGATGAGGAACCAGGTCAGCACGCTCTGGTCGCCGAGCTGCGTCATGGTGGTCAACACCGCCAGCGTCATGCCGATCATGCCGAAGCGGTTGCCGGCCTGGCTGGTGGCGGGGCTGGACAGGCCGCGAAGCGCCAGAATAAACAGGATGCCGGAGACCAGATAGAGGAGGGCGGCGAGATTGGGGGACATGGTGAAGGGCTCGGGTGTGAAGAGAACGAGGGTCAATGGTCAGTGGGTCGTTCGTTCTGCTTGTTCCATGTAACTGTCGAGTGCCGATTTCCAAAGTTTTGGTTTTGATATGAGACTGTGGCCACCAGGGATGCTAACAAAGGTGCCTTTTCCTCCAGCATCCAGGTAACTTTCGAAATTACTTCTGCAATGGTTTATTCGATAGTATTGATCATAACTTCCATGCAACCAGAGAGTGGCCATCCCAGCCGCCGCACCCATCTTGAAAATATACGGGTTGACTGTTTCGTGCGTGGGGCAAGCTCTGCCGAGCCAACCACCATTGAAGTTGATGGCTCCGCAAAATTCGGTCGAGCGTATGCCTGCGAAAGCGATCGACAATATCCCACCTCTCGATGTTCCAGCGACAGCAATACGGCTGAAATCAACGTCGTTGCGCGTTTTGACATGGGCCAAAACGGCGTCTAAGTCTTCCACCGCTCGTTCGAAGCCGCGCAACGCGATTTCGGTTTCGCATGAATAACCGGTTCCATCGTCGGCTAGGCCCTCCGCATATTTTCCTTCTGACTTTCCTCGCCCTCGTCGTTGCGGAAACAAAACCATCCATCCACGTTCAGTGAAGTAGTTCTGCACGGTGGACGGACATATTGATCTGGAGAAGGTTGAGGGGCTCGTTCCTCGGCCGGTCGACCCATGATTGAATATCACAGTGGGGTAGGGACCATCGGACTGTGGGGGCGATACGATCAGTTCCAGTCGAACACCCGGCTCAGGCGACGGTATGAATATGGCCGACTTGCGTAGCCTATTCCCTGTTCCCTGTTCCCTCACTCCCGTCACTTTTCTTTCTTCTTATACATCGCCAACATGCGCTGCGTGACGAGGAAGCCGCCGAAGATGTTCACCGAGGCGAGCGCCACGGCCAGCACGCCGAAGAATTTGGCGAGGATCGATCCCGAGGCGATCAGCGGCACGCCGACGGCCAGGAGCGCGCCGACGACGATCACGGAGGAAATGGCGTTGGTTACGGACATCAGCGGCGTGTGCAGCGCGGGCGTCACGGACCAGACCACGTAGTAGCCGACGAAAATCGCCATGGCGAACACGGCGAGGCGGTAGATCAGCGGGTCCACATCGCCGCCAACGCCTTCGGAGGCGAAGGCGGGGGAGGCCAAGAAAAGGAGGCAGATTGGGGTCAGACCCCACTTGATAAGGGGTCTGACCCCACAATGAATGGCTACATTATGGTGCAACATTATCTCTCACCCCTTGGGTTGCAGCGCCGGATGCACGATTTTTCCGTCGCGCGTGACCAGCGTGCCCTTGATGATTTCGTCGTCCCAGTTGATCTTCAGGGTATCGGCGCCCTTTTCGATCAGCGGGTCCAGGAAGTTCAGGAGGTTCTTGGCATAAAGGCTGGAGGCATTCACCGCCACCTCGCCCGCCAAATTTGACGGCCCGAAAATGCGCACGCCGTTGTGCTCGACAGTCTCGCCCAGCTTGGCCAGCTCGCAGTTGCCGCCGCGCTCGGCCGCCATGTCGATAATTACAGAACCCGGCTTCATGCTCTCGACCCTGGCGCGGCTGATCAGGCGCGGGGCGGGGCGGCCGGGGATGAGCGCCGTGGTGATGACGATGTCCTGCGTGGCGATATGCTTGGTGGTCAGCTCGGCCTGCAGCGCCTGATACTCAGGCGACATTGGCTTGGCATAGCCGGCCGTGGTCTCGGCCTGCTTGAATTCCTCATTCTCGACCGCAATGAACTTGGCGCCCAGCGAGGCCACCTGCTCCTTGACGGCAGGACGTACGTCGGTGGCTGTAACCACCGCACCCAGCCGCCGCCCGGTCGCGATGGCCTGCAAACCCGCAACGCCCACGCCCATGACGAACAGCTTGGCGGCTGGCACGGTGCCGGCGGCCGTCATCATCATCGGCAACGCGCGCTGGAACATGGCGGCAGCATCGACCACGGCTTTGTATCCAGCGAGATTGGACTGCGAGGACAGCACGTCCATCGACTGCGCGCGCGAAATGCGCGGCATCAGCTCCATGGCGAACGCCGTCAATCCGGCGCCGGCGATGGCGTCAAGCCCGGCGCGCTCGCCAAACGGCTCCAGCATGGCGGCGATGACGGCGCTCTGTTTGAGGCCAGCGATATCGCCGCCGTTCGGCCGGCCGACCTTGAGCAGCACATCAGCCCCGGCCAGCACTTCGGCTGGGTTCGCCAAAACGCTTGCACCGGCGGCCGTATAGTCCGCATCCAGAAAGCGCGAACGCAGTCCCGCGCCGCTTTGGATCAATACGCGGCAGCCCTTCTGCACCAGTTTCTTGACGGTCTCGGGACTGAGGCCAACGCGCGGCTCCTGAGCAGCCTCAGCCGTGGCGGCAATCGTAATCATCGCGAGCTCCGCGTTTGGGTGAGCCGGTGTCCAGAACTGGGCGAAGGGGACGGGAAGGGTGGGCGCGGCAAGCTATAGCGGTTTTCGGTTAGACAAGAAAGTACGCCATCAGGGCGACGATGATAGCGATCACGACAGAGCCCCAGAACGCCATGTTGATGAAGCCGCGATAGGTCTCGAAATGGCCACGATAGTCCATCGCGGGATGGCCCTTGCTGGTGTCGATCTGCATGCGGCTGCTCCTTGCTGCGCCGACCCTCTTAAGAACTCGGCGAATGACGCAAAATCCCAGTCCTCATAGGCCCATTCGGCAGTTGGCGGCAATTGCCCGGATCGCGCCGGAGAAAATGCCGCAAGAACCGGTCCCAGCGGGAGCACAGTTACCTCGACCAGCCAACTGCCAAAACCCGATTGCGGCCACAATTGCGATGTTGGCCTTCTGGCTGGCGCTGTCGAGGGCAGAAATTGACCGCGCTGGACAACCGGGGACGAAATCATGATGGCAGGCTCTAAGCGCGGAAGTATG
This sequence comes from Hyphomicrobiaceae bacterium, assembly GCA_031367715.1. Taxonomy (GTDB): domain Bacteria; phylum Pseudomonadota; class Alphaproteobacteria; order Rhizobiales; family Hyphomicrobiaceae; genus JANYHF01. Next base: position 21,292 of record JANLQJ010000251.1, read on the forward strand.
GTGGCAACGGCAACCTTTCCGATACTGTTGATAGCAGCCGGGTCAGCGCAGGCTGACTTCAAGGTGCCGGCCGATGAGGCGGAAAAGCTGAAGGCCTGCGAAATGGCGGTATGCCAACAGATCGTCAAGAAGGGCCCGGCCGAGGGCCACTTGACCTGCGACTTGTCCAAGACCTGGGCGCGCAGCTTCATCGAGGACGGCATCAAGGAGAAATCGTTCAAATGGGGCCTCGGCGATGCCCGCTGCGCGCTGAAGCTGGATCTCGGCCGGGACATTCTCGTCAAGGCGCTGACCGAGCCGGACTATACGCTGCAGATACCTGCGCAAACCGCCGCCTGCGCTGCCGAAACCGGTGACAGCATCACCTCGGTGAAGATCACATTGGCGCCCAAGCTGGTGTTCAAGGCCGGAGCGGTGACGTCGGTCACGCTCGCCGTCGGCGAGATCGAAGCGCCGGCGTTGGTCAAGGGCGTGATCTGGTCGGCGGCCAAGATGGAGGATACGGTGGGTCTGTTCCATAGCCAGTTGTTGAAAGAGATCAACGGCTTCATCCAGAAACGCTGCCCCGGCGAAGTTCCGAAATAGAGCGGCAAAAGCAAAGGTCGTTGGCGATGGGCAGGGTTGTGTGGGCAGGCCGAATGGGTGTGGTCGGGGTCGCAACGGCGCTTGCTGTGTTGGCGGCGTCCGCGCAGGCCGGCCAGACCCCGGCACAGCAGGAGGCCGATTGCTGGGTGCAGTTCATGGAATCCAATTCCAAGGAGATTTCCTGCGCCTTTCCCGCGCTGATGGAAGAAAAGGATCGCGAATCCATCCAGAAACTGACCCGGCAGATCTTCAAGGACGCTTCGTGCCAGATCACCATCAAGCTCGAACGCGCGCTGATCGATGCGGCGGTCAAGACGCCGGATCTGGCGTTCGTGACGCCGCCCCAGCCGGTGACCTGCGAGGTGCAGTCGAGCCGCGGCACGCTACCGGTCGCCTTCACCTTTGCTCCCAAGATCGAGATCAAGGCCGGCAAGGCCGTCAAGGCATCGCCCGGCATGGGCAACGTGACCGGCGTCAACAGCTGGCTGGCCTGGCCGGTGGTAGCCTACGTGAACGGCTCGGGCTCGATCCAGGAAGTCATGTTGCGGGTGGTAAATGCGTATCTATTGCGCAAACGGGAGCATGCGGCGCAATAGGCGCAACTGAGGCGCGCTTGCGCGCGCCTCATCCCCTCGCCCGACTCGTCTTGCACAACAGCAAAGGCTTGGGAAGTTCAGTCGACGTCGGTTGCTCCGGCGTGGTCGCCATCGCGCGACGTACGGACTGGTGCCGACACCGCTTGTTCGGCCGTGCTATTGAGCGACACCGACGCATCGGCAACATTCAGTCGCGACCACATGCCTGATCCGGTATGGCCCGGCATGTTGCAGAACATCAGATACGAACCGGGTTCCAGAACCATCTTCGTCTCCTTGCTTTCGCCCGGCTTCATGTCGCCCAGCTCGATGATGCCTTCGAGCTTCTTTTCATCGATCGACATGCCGTCGATGGTCACTGGCAGATCCTTGGGTTCAAGGTCGGTCTTGATCATGAGCACTTCGTGATCGCGCCCCTTGTCGGTGAGGTTCTTGGCAACAAAGGTCACCTCGCCGGCACTGATTTCCTGGTGGCTGGCCTTCAGAGCCATATGGCCGCCGGAAAGATCCTGGGTCTCGACGCTGATGACGCGCGAAGTGTCTTTGGCAAGGGCAGGGATTGCCGGCAGCATCATCGAAAGTGCGGCGAGCAACATAAAGAGGGTTGGTTTGCTCATGGTACTTCTCCGTATTGTCCAATCAGATCATCATGTTGTGATCTGGAGGCGGTTATACGGGCGCATAAATTGGCGGAAGGTCCGTGAACGTATACTTTACGCCAAACTGGCAGCAGCAAGGGCGTCGCGGCCGCCCGCTGACAAATCAATGAAGAGCAGCTAGAAAGAGCGCCGTGCGGCTCTCAAGCAAGAGCCGGTCCACCCTTACCTGCATCGTAGGCAGCGAGTGAGAGGAGCATACCATGCCCGCTGACATCATTCTGACGTTCCCCGACGGCAACAAGCGCGCGTTCAAGCCCGGAACGAGCGGCAAGGAGGTGGCCGAATCGATTGCCAAGTCGCTGGCCAAGAAGGCCGTGGCGATGGCGCTGGACGGCACACTGGCTGATCTGGCTGATCCGATCCAAGCCAGCGCCGCCATCAAGTTCATCATGCGCGAGGACCCCGAGGCGCTTGAGTTGATCCGCCATGACTCTGCGCATGTGCTGGCCGAAGCCGTGCAGGAGTTGTGGCCCGGCACGCAAGTCACCATCGGCCCGGTGATCGAGAACGGTTTTTGGTACGACTTCGACAAGAAGACACCCTTTCTGCCGGAAGATCTTCCGCGCATCGAAGCGCGTATGCGCGACATCATCAAGCGCAACAAGCCGTTCGCCAAGACGGTCTGGGAGCGCGAGAAGGCCAAAGCGTTCTTTAAGGCCAAGGGCGAGACGTACAAGGTCGAATTGATCGACTCCATTCCGGCCGACCAGCCGCTGAACTTCTATTCGCAGGGCGACTGGATCGACCTTTGCCGTGGGCCGCATATGACGGCGACGGGCCAGATCGGCAACGCCTTCAAACTGATGCGGATCGCCGGCTCCTACTGGCGCGGCGATAGCACCAAGGCGCAGCTGCAGCGGGTGTACGGTACGGCGTGGGCGTCGGAAAAGGATCTGGCGACCCATCTGACCAATCTGGAAGAGGCCGAAAAACGCGACCATCGCAAGATCGGCCGCGAGATGAATCTGTTCCACTTCCAGGACGATGCGCCGGGTACGGTGTTCTGGCATCCGAACGGCTGGACGCTGTTCCAAGGCCTGATCAGCTACATGCGCCGCCGCCAGCAGGTGGAAGGCTATGTCGAGGTGAACTCGCCCCAGTTGCTGGACAAGAGCTTGTGGGAAACCTCCGGCCACTGGGCGACCTATCACGAGCACATGTTCGTGACGGAGACGGAGGACAATCGCGTCTTCGCCCTCAAGCCGATGAACTGCCCCGGCCACGTGCAGATCTTCAAGCACGGGCTCAAGAGCTACAAGGAACTGCCGATCAAGATCGCCGAATTCGGCTGTGTGCACCGTTACGAGCCGTCGGGCGCGCTGCACGGGCTGATGCGGGTGCGCGCCTTCACGCAGGACGACGCGCATATTTTCTGCACGGAAGATCAGATCGAGGAGGAAAGCCTGAAGGTCAACGACTTCATGCTCTCGATCTATAAGGACTACGGTTTTGACGACGTGCACATCAAGCTCGCCACGCGGCCTGAAAAGCGTGTCGGCGATGATGCGCTGTGGGACAAGGCCGAGACGGCGATGAAGAAGGTGCTCGAAAAAGTTGGGCAGATCTCCAACCGCGTTAAGACCTCGATCGCCGAGGGCGACGGCGCGTTCTACGGGCCGAAGTTCGAGTACCACCTGAAGGACGCCATCGGCCGTACTTGGCAATGCGGCACCAACCAGGTCGACTTCAATCTGCCGGGCCGGTTCGGGGCGTTCTACATCGATGCGGCCGGCGCCAAGCAGACGCCGGTGATGCTGCACCGGGCCATGTTCGGCTCGCTGGAGCGCTTCACGGGCATTTTGATCGAGAACACGGCGGGGCATCTGCCGCTCTGGCTCGCCCCAGTGCAGGCGGTGGTTGCGCCGATCGTGTCGGATGCGGACAGTTATGCCAGGGAGGTGCTGGTCGAGTTGCGCCGCGCTGGGGTGCGAGCCGAGACAGACCTGCGCAACGAGAAGATCAACTACAAGGTGCGCGAGCACTCGCTGGCCAAAGTGCCGGTGATCCTGGTGGTCGGCAAGCGCGAGGCCGAGGAGCAGACGGTGTCGATCCGCCGGCTGGGGTCGCAGGAGCAGGTGATCATGAAGCTGGATGACGCCGTGGCGATGCTGGTCAACGACGGTATCGCGCCCGATCTGGTGCGGGCGAGTCAGCAGGCGGCGTAAATGGAGCGCAATGCACTCAATCGCGGATCGGGCCGCCGTGGTAGCGGCGCACCTGGGCCTTGTCGTTCAGCAGCTTGGCCATTTGAACGCCGTCATTGGCCTCGGGGTCCTTGGCCGGCATCAGGTGGTTGAGAGCGAAATAGACCATGAGTCCTGTCAGCAAGCCAATAGCCACGCTGACCACGCCGAGGCCCGGAATTTTGGTTGCCGGTTGCGGCTGCAGCTTGGAGGTACTGCCGATGACGAGATCGTTTGCGGCGTTTGATCTCGCGACCGTTGCCGGCGGGTGCGCCAGCGTCGAATCCTGGGTGGGCCGAAAGGCGGGGCCATCGGGCGCCGTAACAGCGGCAAGAAGCTGCAGCAGCATAAATCCGCACACGACAAGGGCGCCGAGCCCGGCCAGCGCCAGCGACCAGCGGCGCGACGGTGGGCGCTTTTCGTTCACATGCGCGCGGCGATAGCTCTCGACAATGTTCGACATGGCCCTGACCGACCTGACTTTCCAATTGTCTCCAATCCCGCCCTCCCCGGCAGTATTTTCGATCTAGAAAGGATTATAATTCAGTTGTGTAAACAGCTGGTTACACAAACCGGTCGGCTTTTATCGATGCGCGAAATTTTAAGGCTCCGACGCTACGGGTGGCCGGAAAGCGGATCTGAAACTTCGTCCCTGGGTCGGCATCGGTGAGCGCGATAGTCGCGCCGTGCAGCGCGGCGATGGCGGCCACCAGTGCCAGCCCAAGGCCGCTGCCCGGGGTCGAACGGCTTTCGTCGAGCCGGTAGAACGGCCGGAATATCTTGTCCCGCTGCTCAACCGGCACGCCAGGTCCATTGTCGCTGACCTCGCCGATCAGGTCTTTGCCGTTGGCATAGAGCCGCAAACTAATCCGGGTGCCAGCCGGCGTATGCCGAATGGCGTTCTCGTTGAGATTGGCAAACAATTGCGTGAGCAACGACTGGTCACCGCGAATGGTGATGTTCGGTGAAATTTCGGCACTCAGCGTGTGGCCGGTATCCTCGGCGACAGGTGCGTATGTTTCATGCAGGCGCTGCAACAGCTGTGACAGATCCACCGCCGTGAACCCCGACTTTTGTTCTCCGGAGTCGATCTCGGCAATCCGCAACAGGGCACCGAAGGTACGTAGGATCTCATCGGTCTCACCGATCGCACCATCAATGGCGGTGCCGTATTCGGCTACGCTAAGTTGCTTGGCCCGCGCCTGCTCCAACTCCTGCCGCAACCGCGTCAGCGGCGTTCTGAGGTCATGGGCAATGTCGCTGGTGACGCGTTTCTGATTGCTGATCAGCACAACGATGCGGTCGAGCATCCGGTTCAGGTTGCCCGACAGCCGGTCGAACTCGTCATTGCCACCGCGATGGGGCACCCGTTCAGTCATGGCGCCGTCCATGATGCGCTGTGCCGCCGTGTTGATCTTCTCAATCCGGTTGAGGAAGCGCCAGCTGGCGGCAAGCCCGCCTAGCAGCGCCAGCCCGACCGTGATGCTGCCACCGAACAGGAAGGTGTTGGTGATGGTATCGCGCAGTTCTTCAAGGGCCTCGGTATCTTGCGCCACATACAGCCGTCCGCCATCATCCAGTTCGCTGCCGTAGATAAAGTACTCGGCATGTCCGAGAGACATTTGACTGGCAACTCCCGACGTTGGCTCTTCCAGGACTTGCCAGCCCAATTCTGGCGGCAAAATGGGCAGATTACCGACAGTGCTACCGTCGCGCGCGACCAGTGCGTAGCGGAAGAAGTGCTGGCCCTGGGTTTGGGTGCGGATGCCAATCTCTGCTGGCAACGTACTGCCGCCTCTGGTGGTGGTCTCGGCGATCATCGAGTCGGCCTCGGCCAGGATTGATTTGCGGATCTGCTGTTCCTCGAACGAGGCCATGGCCAAATAGATGACGGCAAACAGAACTGCCGCCGAAATGGCGAACAGGCCCGCGTAAGTGAGCGTCAGCCGGAAAGTTGCCGAGCGAAACAGCCTACTCGGGCGCACGGAGCACGTATCCTGCGCCGCGGATGGTATGGATCAATTCGCAGTCAAAGCCCTTGTCCACCTTGCCTCTCAATCGGCTGATATGGGTTTCAACGACCTTGGTCATCGGGTCGAAATGAAATTCCCACACGCTTTCCAGCAGCATGGTGCGCGTCACTACCCTACCGGCATTGCGCAACAGATACTCCAGCAATTTGAATTCCTGTGGCTGTACAGGGATCGATGTGCCGGCCCGGGTCACCGTGCGTTTCAACAGATCCATCTCGAGATCGTGCACATGCAAGACCGTTTCCACTGTGGTCATCGGCGGCCGGCGCACCAAAGCATTAAGACGTGCGTTGAGTTCAGCGAAGGCAAACGGCTTGACCATGTAGTCGTCCGCTCCGCCCTCCAGCCCCTCCACCCGGTCGCAGATCTGGGCTTTGGTGGTCAGCAGGATGATGGGAGTTTGCAGCCCGGTCGCGCGGATGGTCTTGACGATCACCAGCCCTTCCAGGCCTGGCAGCATGCGGTCGATGATCATGGCATCGAACGGCTGTGCGGTGGCCAGCATCAGCCCCTCGCGGCCATCGCCGGTAACATCGACGGTGTGGCCATGTTCGCGCAGCGAGCGGGCAATATAGCTCGCGGTACTCTCATCGTCCTCGACCAGTAGCACGCGCATCACTTGTCTCGATCCAATGTCGATACGGCCAGTCTCGATACGAACAGCACGCGGCAGCAACCGACAGGCATCACATGGATAACGCCAATGACTCCACCCAAGCCTGCGCCGGGGTGGAGGAGCATGACGTTTGGCAACCCGCTGCACGATCGCGTCCATCGGATTCGCCGGGAGGTGATTAGCAGCGGTCGCCGTCGTTGTCATGGTCGCCGCGGTCGCATTCGCCGCGCTCGTCGCCATGGCCAAGGGTCTGCTCGAGAGCGACCGGGGCAACCTGCGCCTTGGCCGAATCCGTAGCCGCGATGCCGCCAGCCAGAGCCAGGCCAACCAATGCAACCGCCAAAGTGATCTTCTTCATGGCAAACTCCTCGTGCTTGTTTAGATTTGCCCGCTGTTTTGAGGGCTGATGCCGCCAATCGCTGGCGACGACCACGCCTTTATCGTCCACGCCAATACGGTACACGGTGGCCAGGAGTATAAGATTTGGTTACCTCTGCGTCCTGCGCTAGCGGTGGACGGTCAGGGGCAATCATGCAAAATGGCGCCAACGGCGGCGCATCATGGCGCTCTGGGGGCGGCTCGGGGGATCGGGCATCGGCAGGCCAACGCAATGACCAACAAGTTTGACGAGCTGACCTATGCGGCGCCCAATGATCCGCGCCTGAAACGCTGGATCATCCAGACCATCGAAGGGCTGTCGGGGCGCGAGCGGTTCCTGCCGCTCTATCGTTATTGGCGCGACCATATCGTGCCGAAATCGCCACGGCCCTATGGCGAGGTCCTCGATCTGGTCGACGTCAAGCTGACGGTGAACACCAACGGGCAGCCCTGGCCGCCGCCAGTCACCAAGGACACGCCGCTGGTGATGATCGCCAATCATCCGTTCGGCATCGGCGACGGCATTGCCATCCTGGCGATGGCCGAGCAGCTGGGCCGGCCGTTCAAGGTGCTGATCAACAACCAGCTGCTGCGCATTCCAGAAATCCGGCCGTATTCACTGGCGATCGATTTCGACGAGACGCGGGCGGCGCAGGAAACCAATCTCGCCACCCGCAAGGAAGCCTTGCGGCTACTGGCGGCGGGCACCACCATCATCGTCTTCCCGGCCGGCGGCGTGGCCACCGCCAGGACCATGTTCGGCCGCGCCGTCGATCTGCCGTGGAAGCTGTTCACGGCGCGCATGATCCAGTCCTCAAAGGCCTCGGTACTGCCAGTCTGGTTCGAGGGCCAGAACGGCCCGCTGTTTCATCTCGCCAGCCGCTTTAGCCTGACCTTGCGACTGTCGCTGCTGGTGTCGGAGTTCCGCCGTTTCGCAGGCTCAACCCTGCACGTCAACATCGGCCGGGTGGTTCCGTTCACTGAATTTCAGCATGGTGGCGACCGCAAACTGCTGACCCAGGAGCTGCACGGCATCGTGCACGCGCTGGCGGGCAACGAACCGCCCAAGCCGCCGCGCCATTTGCGCAAGGTGCGCGAGGTGGGCCGTTTGGCCCGGCAGAAGGCAAAAAAGGTTGGTCGGTTTGCCTCTCGAAAGGCGCGCGGCGTCACCCGGCTGGCGCGCCGCAAGCTGAGATTACGGCGCGGCGCCAACAACTCGGTATCGCAACCAAGGGCATAATGTGGCGCGAATCATCCGAATACGGGGCTCCACGGCAACATTACGGCGGAAGCTGAATTATAATCGCCACAGCACAACAAAATTCGCAATCGGCAGTTTGACGGCGCGTGAACACATTGTTAACTGTAATTGGGGCGGCCAATCCGGTCGCACGCGTGCGCGTTCTGCGCTGACCGTTGTGTAATTTCAAGGGAGGGGTCTTCCGTGAAGAAGTTCCTTGTTGCCGGAGTTTCCATGCTGGCTGTTGCCGGCTTTTCGTTGATGATGGTGTCTGTTGACGCCTCAGCTGCTGCCAAGAAGCGCTATATCCCACCCAAGAAGCCCGTTGTTGTGGTGGTTCCAACCGCGCCTGGCCCTGATATCGTTGTTCTGCCCGACCAGACCGAACTCACCGTCGGTGGCTGCGGCGTTAATGACGAACTGATCAGCGGAACGGTCGGCGTCCGTAACAACGGCAAAGACCGTGCCGATCGTCTGATAGTAGAGCCGATCGTCTCGGTCTGGATCCCCGAAATGCTCGATATGAAGGACGACAAGCTGGTCCCGAACTCGCTGGCACCCAAGGAGATTTTCTCCACCGACGTGCACATCGGCAAGGGCAAGATCAAGGCCGGCCGTGGTCTCGTGGGCGTGCGCAAGATCTATATCGGCGTCGATCCCTACAACAAGATCAACGAAAGCAACGAGCAGAACAACCTCCTCGTTCGCGAACTGAAGTTCAACTGCCCCTAAGTGGCTTGTCTCGGCGACCCGGCAACGGGTCCTGGTTTGAAAGAGCGGTGGCTCCCACGGGGCTGCCGCTTTTTTATCTGTGGGGCGATCTCTCACGGCATTCTTGTCATCGCGTGCGCGGCGCAGCGTTTTGACGGTGCGCAGCAGAGACGGGATCTCACGAGATTTGGCACAAGCTGCATGGCGCCATCCCATCGGGAGATCCGGGATCAGCGCCGCACCATCAAAATGCTGCAGCGCATCCGGGGTGCCAAACGTGCTTGCGACCAATTCCTCAATTGCCGAACAGACCCTGGAAAATCGAGGCCCAGCCAGCCTTTTTCTTGCGTGGCCGTGGCGGAGCATGTTTTGCGGCGGGGACCTGACCAGCCGCGTCGGCGGCCGGCTGTGAGTGGGCGTTGGCTGCGACGGTCGTATCGGACGGCGTCGCTAGTTGTGGAACTGGACTTGTCGACGCCATCGCCTGGGCATCCGGCGTTGTTGGTGCCAACGGCAAGCCCGCGCTTTGCACAATGGCCGGCGCTGCAGCGACCGGCGCTGGGACCGGCGGGGCGATAGCGGCTTCAGGACCCTGCGAGGTCGTCACCTCGACTGGCCAAATGCCCTGCGACTGCTCGGGTTCGCCAAGCAGCCTGCGGGCCTCAAGATCCCGTTGCAAATCGGCAATCTCAATGGCCGGTTGGACCGTGGTCAAGTCTGCCAGCGCTCCGGTGAAGTTGAACGGCACCGCCGGCAACGCCGTCTTGTCGGATTGCGCGGGCTTGGGCTGAAGGCGCCAGGTGCTGGTCAGCCGCAGCTTGGCCAAATCGATGCGATTGGCGATTTCCAGCTGCGATTGCGCGCTGTCGACCCGCATCTTGTCGAAGCGGATGGCGCCGTCGGCGATGCTCAGGGCGCCGTTGGCGCCGCGAAACGCAAAGGCGCCGGTACGGCTGATGTCAGCAAGGCGCTGACTAAGAATGTCGTTAGGCGGCGCTGTGGGCTCAACCAGCGCCGAGCGAGCCACTGCATCGATGCTGTTGGAGGAAAAGCCTGCCAGCGCTCCCTCGCTGAGTTCAAAACTTCCCTTGCCCGAAGCCGCGCTGGCCAGATCGTGCGGGGTCAGGCCCTTGCTGTCCAGGCTGAGCTTGAGGGCAAGCTCCCCTTCTGGCCGGGGTAGACCGCCTTTGGGGCCACTGAGCTGGTCGAGCCGTGCCTTGGTCAGGGCGGAGTCCAAGTGCAGTTCAGCACCCGCCGCAGCCCTTTCCAGCTGCAATCGCCCGCTCCAATCGCCCTGCAGTGCCCGGCCGGCGTCGAGCGCTATGGTCACTTTTCCGGGCCGGCTCTCAACCGTCAGATGCGCGTCGGTGAGGCCATAACCGTCGCTCAGCACCAACCGTGTCGTGCTGGCCTTGAGGCTGGCCTCAAGACCGTTGGTTAGCCCGAAATCGAAGCCGCGATCCGACCACGCTGAACTGCCGGCAACCTCGGATCCGGTCGGGTTCTGCACACTTTGCGTTGCCAGTTTGGGCGCCAGCATGCCGAGCCAATGATCGAGCCGCAGGCTGCTGGTCTGTACCGTTGCCTGCAGTTTCGACAGCGGCGATTGCGTCAGCAGTGTTACCTCCCCGCTGGACGGCGCGCCTCCGATCAAGGCGGTCGCTTCGGTCAGCCCGAACGATTTGGCATCGCGATGCAAATGTCCCGAAAGTTTCAGTTCGCCAGGCTGATCTGGCACGAAGCGGCCAAGCCCGGTCAGCTGCAGCACTGTCGTGGCGCTCTTGGCCTCGATACCGAGCGCGCCATCGGCGCCAAGCATACTGCCGGCAGCATAGCTGGTGCGCCCATCGAAGCTGGCATTGACAGCGCCAGTGTTGAAGTCGAGACGCGTCGCCAGGCCGTCTTCGGGTATGCCGCTTAGGCGCAGGGTCAACACACCCGCAAGTGCCGGCGCCGCTGTCTGGCCAGCGCTGGCTACTGGCGCCGGCTGCGCGCCAGTCAACGACAGCGTGGCGCCAAGTCCGCGCGCGACCTGCTCGAGCAGTCGCGCAGCATCAGGATGGCTCAAGTCCGCAGCCGCATCGAGCTGGCCCGATAGCCAATCGCCATCGCCGGCGTCCCGATGCAGTTGCAGGCTGACATGGCTGCCGGCCGCCGAACCATCGAGCGCCAGGCCTTCGCTGGTCGAGGACCTGCCACCGAACTCCACCGTGCCCGCCAGCGACAACGGTGTCAGTGCTTCAATTGGTAGGCGCAAGTTTGTCGGCATATCCGGCAGCCCGGCGATTCTCACGGCGCTCGCCGCAGCGGCCATGTTCGGTGCGCCCAGCAGCATGCGCAGCTGGCCCGCGCCCTGCTCGTCGCGCACCTGCAACGCGCCTTCCAGATGCAGCGTGAATCCCTCGTCGGTGGCCACGTCGATGGCCGGAATGTTCAGCCGTCCGTTGCGCCGATCGAGCTTGGCCGAGACATCATGCAGCGCGCCCTGCGCGGTGATCAGCCGGCCAATGCGGAAATCGAGATAGGTATCGCCCGAAAACAGTGACTTCAGCGACAGGCCAGGCGCGGCCGAAGCGGTGGCCGGATCATCGGCGCCAGCACCTGTCAGCCCAATCAGCGCGGCGAGGTTGATTGGCAGGTCAAACTGGCGCGCCAGATCCAGCCGGTCGCTGTCGAGCAGGATGCTGAGCGATTGCGGAGCCGCGACAAAGCGGATGGCGCCGGTCAAGGTGGTGCCCGATACTTCAGCGCGCATCTTTTCGGCGCTGAAGCGAGCCGCATCGGCGCTGACCGTGCTGTCGATCAGATAGGTGCTGGGCAGGCCGGCCTCGCTCAACCGCAGCGAGGGCACGGCCCAGTTGGCCATGGCGGCAAGGTTGGTGCCCCAAAGCCGCACGTTGCCGTCGAAATGCAGGGCACCCAGACTGTTCAAGTCGCCGCTCGCCGTTACCAGGCTTTGGCCCGGCAATTTAGCCTGCAGCGTCTCGATATGCATCCCATCGCCGGTCCGGTTCAGCGCCGCCTGCAGATTGTCGACCCGCGCGCCGCCGAACCTGGTTTCTTCAATGGCAATCTGGATGCGGCCATTGCCGGCAACCTCCGGCAGGCCACTGGCCAGGCTGAGCAGGCCGCGCAAGCTGTCCAGTGGCGTGGGTTTTGGTGCCGCCGTATCGGCTGCGCCGATGACGCCCGCAGCGATCTGATCGAGATCGAGCCAGGTCGATTTCAACGCGGCCTGACTCAGCGCCTCGGCGGTCAAGCCGATGCTTGCCGTGCCAGTCACCCGCTGCGGCCGCCCCGGCGCATCGACCACAAGCTCGATGTCATCGAGCGTTGCCTGCTCGGCCGTTGCGGTCAATTTGGCCTTCAGGTCCAGCCCGGCAATCGGCAAGCCGGCCGGCGGCTGGGCGGGCGCAGGGAACGGCAGCTTGCCTTCGAGATCCCCGCTCAAGGTCGGCAGGTTGTCTAACCCGTCCAGAGTTCCATCGAAGGCGTAACTGGCCGAGCTTGCGTCGGGCGCATGGGTCGACGCCTTCAGCCGCAATTTCGCGGCGATATCGTCGCGGCCGACCGACAAGCGCAAATCGGTGACCTTGCCGTCCTTGGCGAAGCCACCTTTGAACCGGAACGGGCCATCGGGGCCACCCGCGTCGACATCGCCGCTGATGTCTTCAAGGCGCCATTGCTGACCTTCGGCCGCGCCCACCAGTTCAACGGCGCCATGCGTGACATGCACCTTGCCGATCGCCAGACCCGCTGTCCGGCGCGGGCCCGCCGCCGCCGTCTTGGCCCCTGGCAATAGGCCCGCCCAATTGCCGCGGCCGTCGCGGCCGATGGCCAGCCGCAGGATAGGCGCTCTCAATTCGACATCCTGGGCGACGAAATTGCCGGACAACAGCGAACTCACCGACAATTGCAGGCGGAACGACTCCATGCGCAGCAGCGGCGTATCGAAGCGACCGGTGGCGTCGGCCACGCGCACATTGTCGAAGCTGATATAGGGCGTCGGCAGCAGCCGCAACTGCACCTGGTCGCCCACCCGCACGCGCCGCCCGAGTAGGCTGCTGGCCTGATCCTCGAAGCTGCCGCGATAGCGGCTCCAGTCGATCACAGCAGGCGCGGCGAAGAGCACGGCCAGCACCGTGATCAGCAGTACCCCCAATGTGACCAGAGCCTTGTTCACCGGCAGACCTCAGCACGTGCGATCGATCCTCTTGGACCATGCCGAATGAGACACCATTTTACGTATCCCCGGTCAAGCTGGGCGGGGGCAGAAAGAATGTCCCTGACCCCCGCCCCATTGCCGCTGCAGCTCCTGTGCTATAGTGGGGGTACATGAACACGAGTCGGAAACATTCCGCGAACATGGCGGCCATCGAGCCCGCCGCTGACGCCACCGCGCCGTTGCCGCTGTCGCAGCGCGCCATTCAGCGTGTGGGCGCTCCTTACCTGGATGGTCTCAACGCCGAACAACGGCTGGCGGTCGAGACGCTCGACGGCCCGGTGCTGGTGCTGGCGGGCGCGGGCACTGGCAAGACACGCGTGCTCACCACCCGCATCGGCCACATCCTGGCGACCGGCAAGGCGCGCGGCTCTGAAATCCTGGCCGTCACGTTCACCAACCGCGCCGCGCACGAGATGAAGGAACGCATCGGCGCCGTCATCGGCATGGCGGTAGAAGGGATGCCGTGGCTAGGCACCTTCCATGCCATCGGCGTGCGGCTGCTGCGGCGCCACTGCGAACTGGTCGGCCTCAAGAATGGGTTCACCATTCTCGATACTGACGATCAGATCCGTTTGCTGAAACAGCTGCTGGAAGCCGAGCATTTGGATGCCAAGCGCTGGCCGGCGCGGCAGCTCGCCAGTCTCATCGATGGCTGGAAGAACCGTGGCCTGATCCCGTCCAAGGTGCCGCCGGGCGAGGGTATCTCCTTTGGCGAGGGCAAGGGCGTTACGCTCTATGCCGCCTATCAGCACCGCCTCAAGGAGCTGAACTGCTGCGATTTCGGCGATCTGCTGCTGGAATGTCTGCGCCTGTTCCAGGAGCACCCGGATGTGCTGGCAACTTATCATCAGCGTTTCAAATTCATCCTGGTCGACGAGTATCAGGACACCAACGTTGCGCAGTATTTATGGTTAAGACTGCTCGCCCAGGGCACCAGGAACATCTGCTGCGTCGGCGATGACGACCAGTCGATCTATGGCTGGCGCGGCGCGGAAGTCGAAAACATCCTGCGCTTCGAAAAGGAATTCCCTGGCGCCAAAGTCATCCGCCTGGAACAGAACTATCGCTCCACCGGGCACATCCTGGCCGCTGCCTCCGCCATTATCGCCGGAAACAAGGGCCGGCTTGGCAAGACGCTGCGCACCGAAGATAGCATGGGGGAGAAGGTTCTCGTACAAGGTTTTTGGGATGATAGTGAAGAAGCGCGCATGATCGGCCAGCGTTTGGAGGAACTGCGCAAGGCCGGTGGCAATCTCAATCAGGCGGCGATCCTGGTGCGGGCCTCGTTCCAGATGCGGGCGTTCGAAGACCGCTTCGTCACCATGGGCCTGCCGTACCGCGTCATCGGCGGTCCGCGCTTCTATGAGCGGCTGGAGATCAAGGACGCCACCGCCTATTTGGAGCTGACGGTCAATCCGACCAATGACCTGAAATTCGAGCGCATCATCAACACGCCCAAACGGGGTCTTGCCGACGCGACCATGCAGGTGCTGCACGGCCATGCCCGGGCCCGCGGGCTGCATCTGATGCAGGCGGCGCGGGAAATCGTTGAGACCGAGGAACTGAAGCCCAAGGCGCGGAAATCCTTGCGCGATTTGCTGGCGCAGTTCGATTCCTGGCGTGCCCTTATCGCCACCATGCCGCATACCCAGCTGGCCGAACTGGTCCTGGACGAGAGCGGCTATACCACCATGTGGCAGCAGGATCCCAACCCGCAGGCGCATACGCGGCTGGAAAACCTCAAGGAACTGATCCGATTCCTGGGCGAGTTCGAGAACCTGCAGGGGTTCCTCGAACATGTGTCGCTGGTGATGGACGTGGAGGCTGGCGACGATGGCGAGCGCGTCAGCCTGATGACCTTGCATGGCGCCAAGGGCTTGGAGTTCGATACGGTATTTCTTCCGGGCTGGGAGGAAGGGTTGTTTCCACATCAGCGCGCGTTGGACGAGAGTGGCTTGGCGGGGCTGGAGGAAGAGCGGCGGCTGGCCCACGTCGGCCTGACGCGGGCGCGCAAATTTGTCGCGGTCAGCTTCACGCAGAACCGGCGCGTGCACGCCCTGTTCCAGTCGCAGATGCCCTCGCGCTTTGTCGATGAGCTGCCGGAAAAACATGTCGAGGTGGCTGCGCCGCGCACCGGCTATTCGAATGGTGGCAGCTACGCGCAGAGCCGCTTCGATGAGCCGGCCGCCGGTTTCACGCATCAATATGAGACCCCCGGCTGGAAGCGCGCGCAGGCGCAGTTCGAACAGCAGGCCAACGCGTTCCAGCGCGGTGCGCCGCCCCTGCGCCAGCAGCCCAAGCGGCACGCACCCTTGATCGAGGGCGATCTAGTGGCGTCAAGCGCACGGGTGAGTTCGACCTTTCAGGTCGGCGATCAAGTGCGCCACGACAAATTCGGCGCTGGCACGGTGACGGCGATTGACGGAAATAAACTAACGGTGGATTTTGCCGATGCGGGCAGCAAGAAAGTGGTCGAGACGTTTGTCAGCCCGTTGTAGGTCTTGCTTTCCTTTCCCAGTCTTGAATGGGAGAGTAGAACGGTAGCCGCACTATCGGAGGACGACAGATGATTGTTGCATTGCGTACTGCTGGTTTAATCGGACTGGCCATTCTGTTGTCATGCGCCACTGCCGCCCAGGCCGCCGAACGCCCGCTCAAGGGGCCCGAGATCGATGCTCTGATCAAGGGCAACACAGTCACCGGCCAGGACATCAGCGGGGTCTGGAAGCAGTTTTTCGATGCCAATGGCGAGACCGTCTATGTCGCCGGTAGCAAGCCGCCGTCGCGCGGCGCCTGGAACGTGCAGGGCGACAAGTTCTGCTCGCAATGGCCGCCGAACGAGGCTTGGACCTGCTACGTCGTCACCGGCGACCTCGACGCCAAGCCGCGCACCGTGACCTGGATCAGCGGCGGTGGCACGAAGTACCCCGGAGCGGTGCAAGTGGGGAATGGGCTGTAACGCCGGACCCTACGGATACCCGCCAATACGCGCGTTCCACAACCGCACCGTCAGATCATCGCCGGCCGACGCCAGTTGATGCCCGTCGGGCAGAAACGCCACGGATCGCACGGCTTTGACGTGCCCTGTATAGGTGTTCAGCAGCGCTCCCGAGGCGGCATCCCACAGCCGCACGGTGCCGTCTTCGCTGCCTGACGCCAGCATCCGGCCATCCGGCGAGAAGTCGAGCGACACCACGCGGTTGGTGTGACCCGTCAAAGTATGCAGTGGCGTGTCAGAGGTGGTCGACCAGAGGATGACGCTCATATCGTTGCCGGCCGAGGCGACGATCTGCCCGTCGGGCGATATCGCCAGTGCGCGGATATCTTCCGTGTGGCCCGTATAGGTGCGGATCAGCCGGCGGCGGCGTTCGTCCCATAGTTTCACGGTCTTGTCGGCGCCGGCCGTCGCCAACAGCCGGCGATGGCTCGCATAGGCGACCGCGAACACCGCCTTCTTGT
This sequence comes from Hyphomicrobiaceae bacterium, assembly GCA_031367715.1. Classification (GTDB taxonomy): domain Bacteria; phylum Pseudomonadota; class Alphaproteobacteria; order Rhizobiales; family Hyphomicrobiaceae; genus JANYHF01. Next base: position 37,977 of record JANLQJ010000251.1, read on the forward strand.
GGTCGGACCACACCGTGCGCACGCCACGGCTGGCGTCCCATAACCGCACCTTGGCGTCCTGGCCGACGGTGGCGAACTGGCGGGCGTTGCCGAGAAAAGTCGCGCCCCAGATCGGTCCGTCGTGCTGATCGAAGCTGCCGAGCTTTTCGCCGGTATCCAACTGCCACAGGCCGAGCGAGCCATCGGCCAGGCCCGCCAAGACAACGTGCTCGGACGATGCCAGCGAGGTCACCTGCGCGCCCGCCGCCAGGATGCTGCGCTGTTGCGCGCCAGTCTTGGCGTCCCAGATCAGGATCTGGCCGTCGCTGCCGGCGGACGCAATCAGCGCGCCATCGCCGGTCACCGTCATGGCGTCGACGGCGACGGCGTGGCCGCGCATCGCACGGATGAAACTGACATCGGTACCGCCGCTCAGCAGGCCACGCGGCACCGGCAGTCCAACTGCGGGACCCCAGAATTCCACCGTGACCAGCCCGCCGACCAGCACCGCGACAATCGCCACCCGCACCATCAGGCCCTGCAGTATGCGGCCAAACCAGCCCTTGGTGGCCCGGATCGTTGCCTTCAGCGCGGGCTTGGGTGGCATGATAACCGGCAGCCGGGGCACTGGTGCAGGTGGCGGAACCGCCGGCCGCAACAGCATGGTCTGAGCGTCGGGCGCGGCCAAAGGCAGCTCGGCGGCAGGGACCACTCGCGTGACGTCGGGCTTGGCCTCGGCCAGCCTCTCGATCAATCCCCGGCGCTGGTCGCGAGGCGGCGCCTCGCTGACCTTGCGAGGCATGGCCTGCTGCAGCCAGTCGAAGGCGTCCTTGGCGCTTGACCGCGCCTGTACCAGGGCGGCGGCCGCAATCGGTGTCATGGCGTCGATGAAGTTGGCCAGGGCCGGCTTGGAGGGCGGTTGCGGCGTTTTTGGTCTTGGCGCTCGGCCGGTCTGAGGCTGGGGCTTGACCTGTGGTCTGACGAACGGCTCGATTGCCGCCACCGGCTCCAGGGTGGCCGCAGCCACCGAGGGCTTCTTCGGCTTCAGGCGGATCGGTCTTGGCTCGTCGCCGTCCAGCTTTCGGGTCAGCGCCGCCAACTTGATGGGCGGGGCGGCGCGTGCCGGCTTGCGCTCGGCCGGTCGCACGTCCAGCAGCATCGGCCGCCACTCGGCAATCGACTGCGGCCGCGCCTCGATGGTCAGCTCAAGAGCGGCATCGATCGCCTGCAGAAACGACTTGCGATAATTGCCCGCCGCCGCTGCAACTTCTGCCGTCACCAGATCATCGCGCTGCATGCGGCCGGGGGCATCGGCTGGGCGCCGGCCGATCACGGCGTGATAGAGCGTCGCCGCCAGCGCATAAATATCCGTCCAAGGACCTTGCCGCCGGCCATCCTGGGCGTATTGCTCGGCCGGCGAATAACCGGGTTTGACCAGCACGCTCATCGTCGAGAGATGGTCGGCGACCTCGCGCCGGGCCGAGCCGAAATCGATCAGCACCGGCGAGCCGTCAGGCCGGATCATGATGTTGTCGGGGGCGATGTCGCGGTGCAGGAAACTGCGGGCGTGGATCAGCTCGAGGGCATCCAGCAGCGGCGCCAGGATGGCGTCCAATTCCTCCTGGCGCGGGCGCCGCCCCAGCTTGTCGAGCCAAGCCTTGAAGCTGGTCCCGTCCTCCAGCTTCAGCACCATGTAGCCGGTGTTGTTCTGGCGGAAATAGCGATAGACGCGCACGATGTTGGCATGATCGAAGGTGGCGAGCGCCTGCGCCTCCTCGATGAAGCGATCCAGCCCCCAGCGATAATCCTCGTCTTGCCCGCGCGATTTGGGATGCACCAGCGTGGTGCTTTCGCGCGCGGCGAAGTCGGACGGGAAATATTCCTTGATGGCGACGCCGCGATTGAGCGGGGTCTCCTCGGCGAGATAAGTGATGCCGAACCCGCCGGCGCCAAGCACTTTGGCGATCCGGTAGTCACCGGCCAGCTCGGTTCCGATCGGCAAGGCGAGCAGATTATCCATGCGGGGTCGGGGGCTCTGGCTGTTGCTCGGGTAACGGGCGTCGGCACTGACAGGCGGTCGTTGCTGATTTGCGATTTTGATCTCGGGTCGAACGGCAGCCATGCGTTCAGCCCTCGTTTTACCAATTCCGTGGCGAAGTGTTTGGGCTTCAAATCGCCCCGAAATGTGGCGCCGGCCACGGCGTGGTGGCGAGCGACCGAGGTTGCGCCGTTTTGCAGCCGCAAAGATGTTCGAGGAAGGGACTCGGCAGTTCGGGGACTGCCGAGCACATCAAGCGCTGCATCGGGGTCGCCATTATGCGCGGAAATCTCATCGCCCTCACGCTTGTCATTGCCGCACCGGCCTTGGCCCACGCACAAACCCAATCTGGCGCCGTTGCCGAGACTGCAGGCGATGTTGCGCCGGCTTCGCTCTGGACCGTGCTGCAGACCAACCTGGCGCAGGGCTTCGGCCACGAGCCGCAATTGATGCTGGCCGGCGCCGTGCTGGTGGGGCTGTTGCCGGTCATTTCATTGCTGGCGCTGGCGTCGCGGTTCGGCATGCGCTGGTTTGCCTCGCCGAGGCGCGAGATCTTTACGCACGTGGCGATGGCACCCGCTGTCACCCGGCAGCAGGTTTCCGAACTGCGCGGGGCCATGCCGCTGCTCGATGTCATCGGCGAGGATGCCGATGTGCATCGCATCGACGGCAACATGATCCGCATCGGCCGGCACGAGGAGAACGACATTCGTCTCGCCAGCCAGACGGTGCACCGCTATCACGCCGTGCTGCACAAGACGCCCGAGCAGAGTTTCGTCATCACGGATCTGTCAGGCCCCGAGGGGAACGGCGTCGTGGTCAATGCCGAGCGCGTCGATCAGGCAGCGCTGGCGGCCGGCGACCTGATCGAGCTTGGTGACGTGCGTATGCGCTTCCGCTATGGCGAGGCGCACTGACTTCAACAAGAATATTGGAGACCAAGATGGGCCATGATGATGAGCGGGAGCGGCGACGCGACGGGCCGACGGAGGCCAGCAACGACAAGACCATTGATCCCTTGCGCGATGTCCTGAAGGCGGTCGCCAACTCGTCGCGCCAGGGCGCTGCGACAGGATCCGAGGCCGAAGCCGAACGCACCACTTTGCTTGGCCGCGGCGTGCCGTCATCGTTGCAGAACGCCTTGCGCGCAGCCGATGCAGCGCTGACGCCGGGCGGTGGCCGTCCCGCAGGCGACTCGTCGGCTGCAACGATCGTCAATCGAGCGGCCAAGCCCGCAGCAACGCCCTCGCCGGCCAAGACGCAGCTGGTGCGCGGTGGGCAACGCCCGCTGCGTTCCGATTTTCATGTCGATCCGGTGGTCGGCTGGCTGGTGATCATCGGCGGGCCAGGGCTCGGCGCTTTCCGGCCGATCTACGAAGGCAACAACAGCATCGGCCGCAATGCCAGCCAGCGCATCCCGATCGATTTCGGCGATGACGCCATCTCGGCCGAGGAGCAGGCGTTCCTGCGCTACGACAGTTCCGATCGCCAGTTCCTGCTGGTGCCCAACCTCGCCAAGACCAACGTCATCGCCGTCAACGAGGCCAAGCCGACCGCCGCCGTCAAGCTCGCGGCCATGGATGTCATCACCATGGGACGCACACAGCTGGTCTTTGTGCCGTTCTGCGGCGATGAATTCGACTGGTCCGAGCTGGCCGGCATGAAGGAATAAGCGCCAAGGCCATGTTGACCGGTTTTCGCTATGCCGCGCGTGCCATGCTGGGGGCGCGTGAGGCCCAGGAGGATTCCTGGCGGTTCGCGTCTGTCGGCGGCGCTTCCGGCACATTGTCTCTCGATCGCCGCACCAGCCCGCGGGCGCAAACGCTGCTGGCGGTGCTGGCGGACGGCATGGGCGGGCACGCCGGTGGCGCCGAGGCGAGCGGCGTTGCCTGCGATGCGTTCGTTGCCGCCTATCAGGCCGACGACGGCACGCCACGCGCGCGGCTTGCCGGAGCACTCGACAGCGCCAATCGCGCCATTTCCACCGCCCTCATGCGCGACCGCTCGCTGGCCGGCATGGGCTGCACGCTGATCGGTGCGGTGTTCACGGACGATGGCCTCAACTGGGTCAGCGTCGGCGACAGCCCGCTGCTGCTGTTCCGCGAGGACAAGCTCTATCAGCTGAACGAGGACCACTCGCTGGCACCAGTGCTGGACAAGCTGGCCGCCAATGGCGAGATCTCGCTGGCCGACGCCGAGAGCCACCCGCGCCGGCACCATCTGCGCGCCGCTCTCACCGGTGACGGCATCGAGATGGTCGATCTCAGCAACCGTGTGCTGGAGCTGTGCGAGGGCGACCTGCTGCTGCTGGCCAGCGACGGCATCGAAGTGCTGAGCCATGCCGAGATGGCCGATGTGCTGTCTGCGCACGCCGGGGACGGGGTGGAGGCGTTGGCAGAGGTGCTGCTGGCGGCGGTCGAGGCCAAGGCCGCGAATGGGCAGGACAATGTGACGGTGATGGTGGTCGGGCCGGTGTTTGGGGCATGAGCGCAATCAAGTAGCTGTACATGCAACAATAAACGCCCACGGCGGCCGGCTCCCGGAACGGGAGTCGCCGTGCGCAAGCAAGAAAGCACGAGAGCGCAGGCGCCGGAGGCTGCGTATTGGTAGTTGTGAAGTGCAGCCTTCCGGCGCCCACACCGCGGAGATTTTCGCCTGGAGACTGCCGCACCCGCCTGCCCAACCCCATGTCCGGGGCCTGAGCGATAGTGTTGTCTTCCCAGCTGTCCGACTGCCACGGGGGCGTCAACTCCCGCAGCCTCCGGCCACCGCCATCCC
>JANLQJ010000266.1:0-9312 GCA_031367715.1 Hyphomicrobiaceae bacterium
CCGCCCAGCCGGATGCGCCCGCTTGACGGCGCCGCAAAGCCGCCGATCAGGCGCAGGACAGTAGTCTTGCCGGAACCTGAGGGGCCGAGCACCGACAGGAAGGTTCCGGGAGCGACATCCAAAGTCAAGGGGTGCAGCGCGACGAACTCGCCGTAGCGCTTGCTGACGCTCTCCATTTCCAGCCGCGCGCCGGCAGGCGTCGTTTCCATGGCGTGTTGGGCAAGCGGGAAAGCGATGGACACTGGAGACGCTCTTGCGAAAACACTTGAGGCGGATCAATCCGGCTAGCGGATCAAGGGCAGTGGCAGACCCGTCGTATTGGTTTCGATGGCGGAGATATGCCAGCGCCCCAGATTGGCAGTGAACAGCGTCGATCCGCGAAAGGCAATGTTCGTTGGGTGACACAACAAATGTGCTGTCGGCTCGTCGAAGTAAATCTCGAGCTTGCCCGAGGTCGAAAAGCGATAGATCCGCGACGGCTCGTAACAGCTGACGAAGAGATTGCCCGCCGCATCGAAAGCAAGTCCGTCCGGTAGCAGCTGAATTCCCGTCACGAGCGTCTTGACGGCGCCTGCCGAGCCGTCGGCGTTTATAGCAACTTGGGCGACGCTTGAGGCGAAGGTTTCAACCACCATCAGGCTGTTGCCATCGGGCGACAGCGCCATGCCATTGGCAAAATTGAAGGCGTGATCGCACCACAGCGTGCCCGCCCCAGTTTTCAGATCGAAGCGCCACACGCCAGGGCCGACTTTTCCAAAGCCTCCGGAATCCGAGACATAGAGGCAGCCGCGCGCCAGATCGACCACCGGGAAGTTGGGGATCACCGGCCCTCTTGCAAACACCGTGGCTCCGCGCGTGAGCGGATCGATCCGCCAAATACAGGCTTTGACCAAATCGCAGGCGTAGACCAACCCCGCATCGTCGATCGCGAGTCCCAAAAGGAAACCACCCGTATTTGCGACGCACTCGCAACGCGAACCATCAGGCGCGATGCGCATGACGTCGCCATTCTCGGTGCCACACCAGACCGCTCCGTCCGCCGAAACCGCCACGCCTTCGGGATGTGCGAGCCGCGGCGTCATGGCGAGCCCGTCGAAAAAGACGCGTGCTGAGAGAATGCCACCAGTCATGTCGACCCAGACCCTCCGCGCAACCGCCCGTTCGATGCCAACAGCTGACGTCTTGCCAAACCACCATTGCTTGAATATCGTATACAGTAGACGAACGCAACGGCAACACCCAAGGCGGTTGCTGCGGCCCAACGAAGTGCGTGACGTGATGCGTAGTGAGACGGACAGACTGCGCCGGGTGGATCGGCTGACCTCAACCTCGCTGGTTGAGCAGGTCGCCGACAAACTCGTGCTCGGCATCGCCTCCGGCCGCATCGCCTGCGGGGACCGCCTGATCGAGGCCGACCTCGCCGAGGATTTCGGCATCAGCCGCATTCCCCTGCGCGAAGCCATGAGCATCCTGGAAAGCCAGGGCATTCTGGTGGCCGAGCCGCGCCGGGGCCGGCGGGTCGCCGACTTTGACGAAGGACAGATCCGGGACGTTTGCGAAACGCGGCTAGCATTGGAACGCCTGGCCTTGCGGCAGGCTGCAGAAACCTTTCGGCGCGATCCCAAACGGCTCGCGCCGCTGGATGCGGTGCTGGCCAAGATGCGCGCGGACCTGGCGACCGGTCCCGAGCCGCTGCAATTGAACCAGAACGATGTCAACTTCCACACCGAGATCTATGCCGCGACCGACAACGCCTATCTGCAGATGTTGTGGGAAGCCTTGTCGCGCCATGTGGTGATCGTGTTTGCCCTAGAAACCTTCCGCCGTCACGAACCGGAGCTCAACTTCAAACGACACAAGAAGTTGAGAAATCTCCTCGTCTCCGGTGATCTCGGTGCGCTTGATCGGGAAATTGAAGCGCATATCCTCAGCTATGGCGGCGCCTTAACAAGCCGCCCCACTTGAAGCCAAACAAGCCCAGGGAGACTCTACCATGCCCCTCATGTCACGACGCCAAGCACTCGCCGGGGCGGCAGCCCTTGGCAGCGCGGCGATGCTTCCCACGTTCGCTCGCGCAGAGAGCAAAGAGCTGCGCATGTTCACCTGGGAGGGCTATGCCGATGCCGCCTGGGTAAAGGAGTTCGAGGAAAAGACCGGGGCGAAGGTGAACATCGCCTATGCGGGTTCGGTCGACGAAATGTTCGCCAAGATGTCCGGCTCGAAGGGAGCGGATTTCGATATCGTCGCGGTCGATACCAGCTCGGTGCCGCGCTATGTCAAGGCTGGACTGCTGCAACCGATCGATACGGGCAAGTTGAAAAACGCCGCCAATCTGCTGCCGGCCTTCCAGAAGGTGCCGGTGCTGCAGATCGACGGCAAGAGCTACGGCGTGCCGTTTGCCTGGGGCTCGCTCGGCCTCATCTACGACACCGAATTCTTCAAAGGCAAAGAGCCCGACAGCTGGAAGGTTCTTTACGATCAGGCGCTGCAAGGCCGCCTGCTGGCCCTCGACGACGCCAACAATCAACTGGTCACGGCCGCACTCTATCTGGGCTACAAGGATCCGTACAATCTCACGGATGCTCAGTTTGCGGAACTGAAAGGTAAACTGATCGAGATGAAGAAGGGGCTGCTCTCCTACTATGCCGGTTTCGATGAAGGCGTCGAACTGTGGAAGAAGAACAAGGTTGTTGCCATGTTCGCGATGGGCGAGATCCAGGGCAAGAAGATGACCGACCAGGGCATGCATGTGAAATACATCATCCCGAAGGAAGGCGGCATCGGCTGGTTGGATTGCCTCTTGATCAGCGCCGGCGCCAAGAATGTCGATCTGGCCCACGCCTGGATCGACTATTGCCTCGAAAAGAAGATCGGCAGCGAACTGACCGCCAAGTTCGCATACGGCAACACGACCACGGACACGCCCGGCATGGACTATGCCAAGAGCCTGTCCTGGCTGCAGCCGCCGGAAGACTTCAACAAGCGCGTCAACGTCTGGAATGAAGTGAAGGCTGCGCTGTAGGCGGTGCTCCCGCTGCCTCGGGGGAGGCTCGAAAGGCCTCCCCGTCTGTTATGAACGCCACTGACTGTCTCCGGCCACCAGCGCGGCCCGGACCCTCAGGATTGTTGCCGTGAAAATAACCGACGTAGACGTACACGTTCTGGTCGCTCCGAATGTCGATAAAGGAAAAACCTCGTCGGCGCAGGACGATCTGATCGTCATCATCCATACCGATGAAGGCATCACCGGCATCGGCGAATCCGACGTCAATCCGTGGATGGCCAAGGCCTGCCTGACGGCGCCGGGCACGCACACCATGGGCCTGTGCATCAAGGATCTGCTGATCGGCGCCGATCCGTTCGACATCGCGGGCCTGTGGGACAAGATGTACAAGGGCACCGCCATGAACGGCCGCCGCGGCGTGGTGATCCATGCCATGGGCGCGGTGGACATGGCGCTGTGGGATCTCAAGGGCAAGGCGCTCGGCAAGCCGGTCTGGCAGCTGCTCGGACCGCAAGGGCGCAAGGAGGTCTATCCGTATGCCTCTCTGCTGCCGGAAGGAAACACCTTCGAATCCTACATTGATGCGCTGGTTGGCAATGCTGAAAAGGCCAAGGCGCTTGGCTTCCGCGCCATGAAAGCCGAAGTGCTGATGAACGGTCCGTACACCCATGGCGGCATGCGCGAGAGCTACGACAAACACACCGAGGTGGTCGCCGCCGTGCGCAAGGCGCTCGGACCCGACACAACATTGATGGTCGACGTCGGCTATCTTTGGCCCGATGCCAAGAGCTGCCTCGATGTCATCAAGGACTGGAAGGAGTTCAACCTGTTTTTCCTGGAAACTCCGGTGTGGTCGGACGATACCGAAGGCCTGCGGCAAGTCTGCGAACAGGCGCCGATGCCAATCGCGGTCGGCGAGTGGCTGGCGACCCGTTGGGAGTTCAAGGAGTTGATGGACCTCGGCAAAGTTCAGGTTGCACAACCCGATGTCGGCCGCGTCGGCGGGCTGTCGGAGGCCAAGATCGTCTGCGACATGGCCAAGGAGCGCGGCGTGACCATCGTGCCGCACTGCTGGAAAACCGCCATCTCGATCTCCGCCACCGCCCATCTGGCGTTCAACACGCCGCACTGCGCCTTCATCGAATATCTGCCACGCGAACTGTGTTTCGAGACACTGCGCAAGGAGCTGGCCTTCGAGGATCTGGCAATGGAGAATGGCGCCATCCCGCTGCCAACCAAGCCGGGCCTGGGCGTCGAGGTGGACTATGACGCACTCCGTCGTTACACCGTTGCCTGAGCAACGCCCACGGACGTTCCGGTTCGGCGCGGCTGCCTTTGCCGCCTTGGCATGGGCGGCCCCGCTGGCCTTCGTGCTGTTGCCGATTGCCGGCTTTGTCGCTTTCAGCTTCTGGATTCGCGAAGACAATGTCTTCACGCCTGCCTTCAGCCTGATCAACTACCGGCGCTGGTTCGCCGAGCCGATCTATCTCAGAGTGTTCTTGCTGACGTTGCAGCTGGCCGCCGGCGTCACGCTGCTCGATCTCGCGGTCGGCTATCCGATCGCCTATTACATCAGCCGGAAGCACGGTTCGATCCGGGGCTTTCTGCTGGCGTTGCTGGTGGCGCCGTTGTTCATGAGCTTCATCGTCAAGCTCTACGCATTGCGCTCGTTGATGGGATCGAGCGGCTACATCGCAGCTCTGTTCGAGTGGCTCGGCCTCGATATCCCCGTGACTGCGCTGCTGTTCAATCAGCGCGCGATTTTCTTCACGATGCTGATCATCTATCTCCCGTTCGTGGTTCTGCCGGTCTATGCCACGCTGTCGAAACTACCCGACAACTTGATTGCGGCCTCCGCCGATCTCGGCGCCAGGCCGGGCCAGACCTTCTGGCGCATCGTCTTCCCACTCAGCTTGCCCGGCACGCTGGTGGGCGCCATTTTCGTCTTCATTCTCGCGCTCGGCGATTTCATCACCCCACAGATGATGGGCGGCACGCAGGGCTTCACCTACGGCAAGCTGGTGTGGTCGCAATTCGGTATGGCGTTCGAGTGGCCGTTCGGCTCGGCCATGGCCATGATCCTGCTGCTGGCATCGCTGGTGGCGATCCTGGCCGCCGTCTGGCTCGGCCGCAAAGGCTCGGTGGCGCTTTGAAGACCACCGGCGAGAAGGTGACGAATCTGCTGATCGCCGCATTGTTCGGTGTCGTGCTGCTGGCGCTCTACGCTCCTGTCGTCATCGTGGTGCTGGGCGCCTTCTATCTCGACAAATCCGGTAACTTCGACTTCAAGGCGCCAACGGTAAGCTCGTTTTCAAATCTGTTCGCCAACAGACAAATTCTCGATGCGGTCTGGAACACCGTCATTGTCGGGATCGGCGCGGTGATCGTCTCGGTCATCCTTGCCCTGATCATCGCTCTCTATGTCCACGCCAAGCCGCGCCGCTCCAATGGCCTGCTGCAGTTCCTGATCTTCCTGCCGTTCCTGCTGCCGCCACTCATCGTCGGCCTGTCGCTGCTGATCTTCTTCCGCGAGATCGGCGTGCCGACTGGCCTCACCGCCGTCATCATCGGCCACGCCATGTTCGTGCTGGCGCTGGTCTATCGCACCATCCTCAATCGGCTGACCCAGATGGGACACTCCATGATCGAGGCCTCGCTCGATCTTGGCGCGACGCCGATGCAAACCTTCTGGCGCATCATCTTCCCGCAGGTGCGGGGTGCCGTGATCATCGGCGCCGTGCTCGCGTTCGCGCTCTCCTTCGACGAAACGCTGATAAGCCTGTTCCTGGTCGGCGACCGCAACACGCTGCCGATCAAACTTTGGGCCATGATGCGGCTGGGCATTTCCTCCGAGGTGAACGCTCTCGCGACCATTGCACTCGTCGTCTCACTCGCCCTGGTCTGGCTGGCCACCCGCCGCAGCGACACATTGAGCTAGAGGACCTCATGACAAAATCTGTACACCCTTCGATCAACCGGCACACCGCGATGCGAACCATCTCGCCCGTGATCAAGGGCACTCCCCCGAAACTGAAGATCACAGGGATCACAACGCACGTCCTGCTGGCCCCGGACTTCGATCCCACCTTCACGTCGTCGGCGCAGGATTCGATTGTCGTGGTCATCAAGACCGATGGCGGCGTCACCGGCTACGGCGAATGTGACGTCAATCCGTGGATGGCCAAGGCGGCCATCGAGTCCCCCGGCACCCACACCATGGGCCTGTCGATCAAGGACATGCTGATCGGCGAGGATCCGTTCGAGATCGGGCGGATCTGGTCAAAGATCTATCTCGGTACGGCCATGAACGGCCGCCGCGGGGTCGTCATCCATGCCCTGAGCGCAGTCGAGATGGCACTGTGGGACCTGTGCGGCAAGGCGGTGGGTCAACCGGTGCATGCGCTGCTGGGCGGTGCCACGCGCTCGCACATTACGCCGTATGCCTCATTGCAGCCGGCCGGCAGCAGCTTTGCCGAGTATCGCGACGCCCTGTGCGCCTCCGCCGCCAAGGCCAAGTCGCTCGGCTTCAAGGCCTGTAAAACCGAAGTCACCATGGCCGGCCCCTATGCGCACAACGGCATGAGCGAGAGCTACGATCGGCATACGGAGGTTATCGCCGCCATCCGCAAGACCATCGGCGATGAGATGACGCTGATGGTTGATGTGCAATATCTCTGGCCCGACGCCGAGACGTGCCTCGCCGTGGTCAAGGACTGGAGCCAGTTCAACTGCTACTTTCTCGAAACGCCGATCTGGTCGGACAACGTGCGCGAGATGGCCAAGCTCGCCGAAGCCGCACCAATGCCGATTGCCTGCGGCGAGTGGCTGGCGACCCGCTTTGAGTTCGAAGAGCTGCTGGATATCGGTAAGATACAAGTGGCGCAGCCGGATGTGGGGCGCGTCGGCGGCATCGGCGAGGCCAAGATCGTCTGCGATATGGCGGCTGAGCGTGGGCTGACGATCGTGCCGCACTGCTGGAAAACGGGTATCTCCATTTCAGCAACGGCGCATCTCGCCTTCGTCACCAACCACTGCACTCATATCGAGTACCTGCCGCCACAGCTCTGCCACGAACGGCTGCGGCGGGAGTTGGCGGCCGAGGAACTGGTGCTGCTGCCGGATGGAACCATTCCGCTGCCAACCAAGCCCGGCCTCGGATTCGAGATCAATTGGGACGTGGTGAAACGCTATCAGGTCGCCTGACGCATCCCTTGCTTCGCAATGCACGGAAACACCGATGCCTGATCATCGCCTCAAGGACAAAGTCGCCGTCATCACAGGTGGCGCACGTGGCATCGGCGAAGGCATCGCCCGACGGCTGGCCGCCGATGGCGCGGCAATCGTCATTGCCGACCTCGATCTTGCGGAAGCGACGGCCGTCGCCAGCAGCCTGCCCAACTCCATTGCAGTACGCTGCGATATCGTTAATGCTGCCGAAATCGCTGCTTTGACCAAGGCCGTCGATACCCGCTACGGGCGTTGCGACATCCTGGTCAACAACGCCTCGATGCTCGACACCAGCGGTTTCAACACCATGACCCTGGAGCGCTATCGCGAGGTGATCGAGGTCAACATGACCGGCGCGGTCGCCGTATCGCTCGCCCTCGTGCCACTGATGCAGCGCGGCAAACGCGGCGGCCGGGTGATCCACATCGCCTCGATCATGGGTATGCGCGGCCAGCCGGGCAGCCTGCCCTACTCGGTCGCCAAGGGCGGCATCGTCAATCTCGGCCGCGCCATGGCCGCCGACCTCGGCAAGGACGGCATTACCGTCAATGTCGTTTCCCCCGGCTTCATCGATACGCGCATGGCGATCATTCCGGGCAGCGGCGGCCAGCACGAGCGCGACACCGGCTGGTTCCAGGACATCTACATCAAACACGGCCGCCTGCTGCTCGGCCGCTATGGCACGCCCGAGGACATCGCTGGCGCTGTCTACTTCTTTGCCTCCGACGACAGCAGATATGTCACCGGTCAGGTGCTCGCGGTCGACGGCGGCGTGCTCGCAACCTTTTGAGGACAGCATGAAAATCAAGGCAATCCGTTCCGCAGGCTTGGTCGGCGATACGCCCAAGGGCGGCTGGACCCATGAGTTAAAACCCAACGATGCCATCCATGCTTTGATCGCAGTGCATACGGATGAACGCGTCATCGGCCACGGCAGCGTCTTCACCGACGCGCCATTGGTGCAGAAGGCGATCGAGTTTCTGGAACCGTTGTGGACCGGCGAGACTGCACTGGAACCCGAGCGCGTCAGCGAAAAGCTGCACCAGCACACCTTCTGGACCGGGCGCGGCGGCACCATCACCAATACGATCTCCGGGATCGACATCGCGCTGTGGGACATTCTCGGCAAGGTCACGGGGCAATCCGTGGGCAGACTGCTCGGCGGCCGCGTGCGCGAGCGCGTGCAGCCCTACGCCTCCATCCTGATGGAAATTCCGGATCTGATGCGCGAGCGCGTTGCGACGTTCAAGGAGCAAGGCTACCGCGCCATCAAGATCGGCTGGGGGCCGTTCGGGCGCCGCGACAGTTTCAGGCTGGACGAAGCGATCATCCGTGCCGCTCGCGATGGCGCAGGACCGGATGTGAAGCTTTGCGTCGATGCCGGCGGCAGCGATGCCTATTGGCCGAATGGCCTGAAATGGGCGATCCGTACCGCGCACATGTTGAAAGACTACGACGCCTATTGGTTCGAGGAGGCGCTGAAGCCGGACGCGCTCGACGACCACGTCGCCTTGCGCCATGTGAGCTCGGTGCCGATCGCGGGCGGCGAATGCCTGACGCGCCGGCAGACGTTCCTGCCGTGGTTCGTCAAGGGCGGCTTCGACATCGTGCAACCGGATGTCACCAAGGTTGGCGGCCTCTCCGAGCAGCGCAAGATCGCCTGGCTGGCCAATGAATTCGGCATCCAGTACATCGGCCATGGCTGGAACACGGCGATGGGCGTGGCCGCCGACCTGCAGCTGGCGAGCGTGTTCCCCACCTGCGACCTGGTCGAATACATCGGCGGCTCGCCCTACGTCGATCTGATCACCAAGGGCGGGTTCAAGCTCGATAAGGAGGGTTTCCTGGAAATCCCGAACCGCCCCGGCCTCGGCATCGAGCTGAACGAGGAAGCGCTCAAGCGGTATACGCCTAATCCGTCCCCGTTGTTCCGGCTGTAGAGCAGCATCACTTTTGGCGGAAGCACAGAGTGACAACGTAGGGGGGGGACGTGTATCGCCCCCGAAAACCACCCCCACCTGCACCAGGGGGGGACAAATAACCCCCCAACAAAATACCCACAAACCACCCATTACCGCCAA
>JANLQJ010000294.1:0-31854 GCA_031367715.1 Hyphomicrobiaceae bacterium
CCTCTGTCACGAACCTTCAAAGTGACAGGTCAAACGATAGGTTGGCTGGTATTACAAGCAGCGGCAAGGCAAGGGCGGCCGCCGCGGCTACCAACCGAACACGTGTCGCGGACATGCGCACTGTCCAAAGTCAATCGGGCACTGGGCTGGACTCCTGAGGTGGCCCCTTGCAAGAATTGGTCAGTGATCGGCTGCGATCGTCCGGCAGCGTCAACGAAACGGCAAAGGGTGTATCGTCCGCCTACATCAGGTGCCGTTCGATGGTATCCGTCCACGTCCGTTCGCACACGCGGGCCGCGCCTTCGAACGCCTGCAGCGACGCCGTAAATTGGAAATGCGTGGCGTCCATGGTCAGTCGCGTGACAGTCTCGGTACGCACGTTCCAGTCCCCGCGCCACCGCGTCATGGTCCAGCGGCATGCGCTGACGGCGGACAGCGGATCGTCGGGACGGATCTGGTAGGTCTCGTCGCGCAGTTCGCGCACGATCAGGCCGCCGGCCGCCGCGATCTCCGTCTCGCCGCTGTCGACAACCACATGATAGCGCGTCACGCCGAGAGCAAGATCGCGTTCGACCCAGCGGCGCGATATCTCGGGCGTCACTTGACGGTACCGCGGCAGCGGACTGGGATCGGCCGGTTCTGACATCAGGCAATCGGCGCCGCCCTTTCGTACCGGCAGATCGAGCGTGCTGGCCTCGCCCAGGCGAAGGGTTGCGGTGATGCGGTGCGGTGGCGGCAGGATCAGCGGCCAATAGGCGGTGGAGATGGCGAGCCGCAGGCGGTGGCCAGGCAGGAAGCGATGGCCGCATTCGTCCAACAGAATACGGACAGTTTCGCCGCGGCCGGGCGTCATCGGCTTGGGTTGCTCGTTGCTGGCGCGATGGGCGAGGTTGAGAATGCCGAAACTCACTCGCTGGCCGATGCCATCGGGGTGCACGTCGACCAGCCGGACGGCCAGCATGCCGTTCGGCGCGTCGATGGCGACCGACAGGGTGACCGCGGGACGGCCGAGGATTTCCAAAGGTTCGGCGAGCGGTTCGGTATCGAACACCAGCGAGCCGGCATCGTCCGCTCGCTGATCGGCTGGCAGATCGCCGACCGGGCTGAGCGAGAAATACTCGCCGCCCATGCAACCGCAATCGAGCGGTGAGCAGATCGTTACGTCGGTAGCCGGTGCGGGAAACGGGCTCAATGTTCTGCCGGTGGCCAGATGCAGGCGTTCGGTGGCAATGGCTGGGCTTGGCCAAGCGGCCTCCTTGACCCAGCGGCCCGGATCGCGGCGGCGGTCATGCGACGGACGAATGTCCTCGGTGATGAAGGCGCGATAGGCCGGCAGCGTCTTGGCGCCGTTCGGCACGTCCTTCAACCAGCGGTCCCACCAGCGCACGGCCTCGCCCAGGAAATCGGCGCGCGGATGCGGCCAGGCGAAATGCGGGTATTTGTGAATCCAGGGGCCATTGATGGCCTTCACCGGCACATTGAGATTGGCGGCGGCGGCAGGCGGCGCATTCTTGTAGCCGTCGCCCCAGCCACCGATGACCAGCGCGGGAACCTTGATCGCGGCGTAGTCCTCGCAGATCGAACCGTGCTTCCAGTAGGCATCGCGCGTCTGATGCCGCAGCCAGACCGATAGCCCCAGCGGCTGGTGTTGCAGCCGCTCCAGCCATTGCGCGCGCCAACCCTCGCCGACGAGCGCGGGATCGGCGGGGCGTGAATTGTAGGCCAGCATATAGGACGACCACGATAGATTGGCCGACAGCAGCGCGCCGCCCTTGTAGTGGATATCGTCGTTGAAGCGATCAACCGTGGTCGAGAGGCTGATGACGGCCTTCAGGGCCTTGGGCTGCAGCGCGGCAACTTGCAGCGCGTTGAACCCACCCCAGCTGATGCCCATCATGCCGACCGCGCCCGAGCACCAGGGCTGGGCCGCGATCCAGGCGATCACCTCGACGGCATCGGCGAGTTCAGACGGCGAGTATTCATCGGTAAAGAGGCCGTCGGACTCGCCGGTGCCGCGGATGTCGACGCGCACGCCGGCGTAACCGGCTCCCGCGAAGGTCGGATAGGTGGACTCGTCGCGCACGCAGGTGCCGTCGCGTTTGCGATAAGGGAGATATTCAAGGATGGCGGGGACCGGCGCGGTGTCGGCGCCATCGGGCATCCAGATGCGGGCGGCCAGTCGCGTGCCGTCGGAAAGCGGGATCCAGCCGTGCTCGATAACGCGGAAGGTGCGCGCGGGTTGGTCGTCCATCTTTACACTCCATCGCTACTGTCCGATAATACCGGCCAACTTCGTCATGCCCATGTAGCCGGGTATCCATGCATGCTCGAATGGGGCGCGGTGGTTGAGCAGGAAAGAGTCCTCGCCCAGCCACTGTCTTGCATGGATCCCGTCATCGCGGGGGTGACCAATCCTGGGTCGAAGCTGCGAGCAATGGAAACAGCCATCATCAGGCTTTGGCGACCAGCTTGGCGCGGGCCGTCAGGATGTTGTTCAGCCAATCGACGCGCATCTCGGGCACCGACATCAGCAGGTTCTGCGTATAGGGATGGAAGGGTGGCGCGAAGATCGCCGCCGTCGGGCCCTCGTCGACGATCTGCCCACGCAGCATCACCGCCGTGCGATGGGCGAGGCGGCGGACGATGCCGAGGTCGTGCGTGATGAAGAGATAGGCGACGCTCAGCTCATCCTGCAGACGCTTGAGGAGTTTCAGCACGTCGTCGGCGACCAACTGGTCGAGCGCCGAAGTCGGCTCGTCACAGATGATCAGGTCGGGCTCGGCTGCGAGCGCACGGGCGATCGCGACGCGCTGTTTCTGACCGCCCGACAGCGCCGTCGACAGGCGTCCGGCATAGTCCTCGGGCAGTCCGACCTGGCTGAGCAGCTCGGCGACGCGGCGCCTCACCTCCTTGGCCGGACGGTTGAAATAGAACTGCACCGGACGGCCGATGATATCGCCGATGGTCTGGCGCGGATTGAGCGCGACATCGGGCTGCTGATAGATCAGCTGGATGCGGCGCAGCTGCTCGCGCGAGCGCTGCTTCAAGGCCGGTGGCAGCGCACCGCCGGCGAAACTCACAGTGCCGGATCTGGCGGGCAGCAGACCGACGATCAGGCGGGCGAGCGAGCTTTTGCCCGAGCCGGATTCGCCGACCACGGCCACTGTCTCGCCGCGCGACACCGAAAGCGTGACGTCGTTGACGGCGACGAACTTTCCGTAGACCCCGGTGGCGTTGCGGATCGCCAGCACTTCGGCGCCTCGGGGCGCGGCGCTGTCCACCGAGAGCCGGTCGGCGGCCTTGCGTTCGGAGACCAGAGCGGTGGTGTACGGATCTTTGGGGCCGCGCAGGATCTGCCCGGTCGCGCCTTCCTCGATCAGCTTGCCGCCACGCAGCACCATGATGCGGTCGGCGACTTGCGCGACCACTGCGAGGTCGTGGCTGATGTAGAGTGCGGCGGTGTTGTGCTCGCGGATCAGACGCTTGATCAGTGCCAGCACTTCGATCTGGGTGGTGACATCGAGGGCGGTGGTGGGTTCGTCGAAGACCAGGATGTCGGGACGGCAGGAAATGGCCATGGCGACCATGGCGCGCTGCAACTGACCGCCTGAGACCTGATGCGGATAGCGGCCGCCAAAACTTGCCGGGTTCGGCAGATCGAGCTGGCGGAACAGATCCACGGCCCATTTGCGCGCTTCGGCGCGTTTCATCAGGCCGTGCTGGATCGGCATCTCCGTCACCTGGTCGATGATGCGGTGGGCCGGATTGAACGAGGCGGCGGCACTTTGCGCGATATAGGCGATCTTGCGGCCGCGCAAATCGCGGCGCTCTTGTGGGGTGAGATCGCGCGCGCTGGCGTCCTCAATCACGACCTTGCCACCCGTGATCTTGCAGCCGGCGCGCGCGTACACCATGGAAGCAAGCCCGATGGTGGATTTGCCCGCTCCGCTCTCGCCGATCAGGCCGAGCACTTCGCCACGCCGCAACGCCAACGATATGTTGTCGACCAGCACCGTGCCGTTGATGGCTTCGACGCGCAGGTTTTCGAGTTTGAGGATATTGCCGGTCACGGCGCTTACATCTCCGCCGAGGCGCCCGACGGGCGCGCATTGATGGAGAGGATCCAATCGACAATCAGATTGACGCCGATGGTCATGAGCGAGATGGCCATGGCCGGCCAGAGGGCGGCGATCTGGCCAAGATTGATGCCACCGCTGTTCTCGCGCACCATGCCGCCCCAATCGGCGTAGGGTGGTTGTACGCCGAGTCCGAGAAAACTGAGGCTGGCAACAAACAGGAAGTTAAAGCAAAAGCGTAGGCCGAATTCGGTGATCAATGGCGGTAAAGCGTTGGGCAGCACTTCGCGGAACATGATCCAGCCCAGGCCCTCGCCGCGCAACCTGGCAGCTTCGACAAATTCGGTGACGACAAGATTCATGGCGACGGCGCGGGCAAGGCGAAACACGCGAGTCGAATCGAGAGCCGCAACGGTCAGGATCAAGGCTGAAATCGAGGAGCCGAAGGCCGACAGGATGATCAGTGCCCAGACCAGTAACGGGATGGACAGGATGACGTCGACAATGCGCGACAGGACTTGATCGACGATCTTGCCGCCGGCCGCCGCCACGAAGCCAAGCGAGGTGCCGAGCAGGAATGACAGTAACGTCGTGATCAGCGCGATGCCGATGGTCATGCGCGCGCCATAGATCAGTCGCGAAAGCATGTCGCGGCCAATGTTGTCGGTGCCGAGCGGGAACTCGCGCGTGCTGTCGGCCCAGGTATCGGAAACGGATTCGGATTCTGAATGCGGTGCGAGCCACGGCGCGAATATCGCCACGAGAATGAATGCCGTCACGATGGCCATGCCGAGCCAGGCGGTGAGCGGCGGCCGATACCCGAAGATGCGCATGAGACTACCGTGGATTGCGCAAGCGCGGGTTGACGAGAATGCTGAGCATGTCGGCGACGGTGTTCAGGATGATGAACGTCGCGGCAAACACCAAAGCGCAGGCAAGGATGACCGGCACATCGCCTTTGGTGACGCCGTCCACCATGAACTGTCCGACGCCGGGATAGACGAACACTGTTTCGATCACCACCACGCCAACGATGAGATAGGCGAGGTTCAGCGCGATGACGGAAATGATCGGAGCGGCCGCATTGGGCAGGGCATGCACGAGGATGACCCGCGCGCGCGACAAACCTTTGAGGAATGCCATCTCGATGTAAGGCTGCGACATCACCGAAAGTAGGGATGACCGGGTTGTGCGCATGATGTGGGCGAGCACGAGCATGGTGAGCGTCACGGCCGGCATGGCGACAAGGTAGAGTTTGATGCCGAACGGCATGTCAGCGAACACGGTAGACTGCGATTCGAACCATTCGAGTTTGACAGCCAGTACCAGGATCAGGACGTAGCCGATAAAGAACTCTGGCACGGAAATCGTAGCCAGCGAGAGAATGTTGGCGGCCCGGTCGATGAACTTGCCTTCGTTAATGGCGGCGAGAATTCCCAGCCCGATCGCCAGCGGCACGGCGATCAAGGCAGCATAGCCGGCCAAAAACATGGTGTTGCCGAAGCGGGGCACCAGCGACGTAAGGATTGGGCGTTGGTTGGTGAGCGAAATGCCGAGGTCGCCCCGCACGGCGTTGAACAGCCACTCAAAAAACCTGATATAGGCCGGTCGGTCGAGGCCCAGCTCATGGCGGTAGACGACCAGCGCCTCTGGCGTGGCACCTTGGCCGAGCACGGCACTGGCGACGTCATAGGGCAGCAATTCGACGGCCGTAAACATCAGCATACTGACGGCAAACAAGGTGAGAACACCGAGGGCGACCCGCAGCAACAGCAGTCGAAACATTGGGTCGTCCCCGGAGAAACACCATTGAAAGGCGCACACTTCTCTTCTCCCCCTCTTTAGGGGGAGAAGGTGGCGCGTAACCGCTGGATGAGGGGCAGGAGGTTGCTCCGGCGTTCCCGTTGACAGACAAGGAGCAAGTCCCTGCCCCCCCTACTCCTCAACGCTGACGCGCGTCGGGGGACATCCTCTCCCC
Organism: Hyphomicrobiaceae bacterium; assembly: GCA_031367715.1. GTDB lineage: Bacteria > Pseudomonadota > Alphaproteobacteria > Rhizobiales > Hyphomicrobiaceae > JANYHF01. The sequence continues at coordinate 6,055 of JANLQJ010000294.1, forward strand.
GCGCAAGTGCGAGAGGAGAGGGGAAAGCCCAGCTTCGTTCGTCAACCGATCAGGCGAACCAGCCCTTTTCGGCGACGCGGTTGTCGTTCATGTCGTAGCGGGCATGCGCCTCGTTGCCCATCAGCTTTTTGCTGTAGCCATCGAGATAGTCGCTGATGGCAAAGCAGACTTGGCCGCCATCATCGGCAATCATCTCCTGGCATTTGCCGTAGATGTCCTTGCGCTTGGCCTGATCCAGCTCGATACGGGCGTCGGCAACCAGCTTGTCGAAATCGGGCTTGCGCCAGTCGCCGTCATTCCACGATGAGGCCGAGCCATAGATCTGCGTGAAGGTCTGGTCGGCCGACAGGCGGCGGCCCCAGTAGACGGCGCAGAACGGCACCTTCAGCCAGACGTTGTCCCAGTAGCCATCGGCTGAGACTTTTTTGACATCGATGGCGATCTTGGCCTTTTTCAGGGACTCCTGATAGAGCGTGGCGCAATCGACAGCGGTGCCCCAGGCGCCTTCCGATGATTGCAGTTCTATCTTGGTGCCGGCGGCCAGACCCGCCTTCTTGAAGTGGAAGGCGGCCTTGTCGGGATCGTACTTCCGCTGCGGCATCTTGGTGTTGTAGAATGGGTTCAGCGCATCGAGCGTGTGGTCGTTGCCGGGCACCGCAAAGCCGTTGAAGACGGACTTGATGATCTTCTCGCGGTCGATGCCGTATTTGAGGGCTAGCCTCAGTTCCTTGTTGTCGAATGGCGGCGCTGTCACGCGGGCCACGAAGCAATAGCGGTTGCCGGTGCCCTTGGTGCGCACGACGTTGAGCTTCTTGTCCTTGGCCAGCAGGTTGACCGTGCGGGCATCAAGGCGGTTGATGCCATCGACGGCGCCCGACTGCAGCGCCGAGGTGCGGGCCGTCACATCCTGAATGTTGCGGATCTCGACGGTATCGAAATTGCCACGGCCCTTTTTCCAGTAATCGCCACGATTCTTGAACACCAGGCGCACACCCGGCTCGAAGCTCTCCAGCGTATAGGCGCCGGTTCCGATCGGCTTTTGCCAATCCTTGAAGTCCTTCGGCACGACCACGAGATGGTAGTCGCCAAGCAGCACAGGGAAGTCGGCATTGCCGGCCGAGAGGGTGATGGCGACTTGGGTCGGCGAAATTGCCTTGATTTCCTTGATGGCCTCAAGGATGCCCTTGGCTGGCGACTTGGTCTCGCCGCGATGGATCTGGATCGAATAGATGCAGTCCTCGGCATCGAGCGTCTTGCCGTTGGAGAACTTGATGCCCTGACGGACATTGAACACCCATTCGACGGCGCCGGGTTTGGCGGTCCAGCTCTCGAACAGTTCGCCGGTGGCGTTGCCGGCATTGTCGAACTCGATCAGGCAGTTCATCACGCACAGCGAGGCAGCGATCATCACCGAATCCGCGTAGGTGCGCGGATCGAGCGAGTCCGAGGCCGAGCCGCCTTCCATGCCGAGGCGAAGCGTGCCACCTTTTTTGGGCGTGGCCGCGGCAGCGATGCCGGTGAACAGGCCCTCGGCGGCTGGAATGGCCAGACCGGTGGCGATGGCCAGCTGCACGAAGTCACGGCGCGACATCGCGGACTTGGCTGCCAGCTTTTCGGCAGCTTTCAATTTACTTTCAAAGTCGTTCATCAGGCACGTCCTCCCACTTATTGTTTCGATGCTTGGCCTTACGCCCGCCATCTCGCTCATTCAACCTTTGTCTGAGCGGTCTGTCCAGCGCCATGGCTTTTGATCAAGAAGTTACATCCTAGGTGTTGTGGCGCACAATCGTGCAAACCGCCACAGGTGCGATACGCATTTGCTCAGTTTGGGGATCACTGCCGTTAAGACTTTGCGACGGGTGGTGGCAGCGCACGCGCCCAGGCGATCCGCGCTGCGAGGTCCGATGCGCCGAACGCCAGCGACCCCATTACCACGGTCTCGGCGCCGGCAGCCCGCAGCACGGGCACGGTAGTTTCACGAATGCCGCCATCGGCGGCCAGGATGATCCGGCGTGACGCGCGCGCGATCAAGGCCGCGGCCTCGCGCAGCCTTGCGGGTGCCGCCGGATCGAGCCCCTGCCCCTTCACACCGATGGCGGTACCGAGCAACGTCAAAAAATCGAGCCGGGGAATGTGCGCGCGCGCAGCCGCGACCGGCGTCTCGACGCGCAGTACCATGCCAGATCTGATGTTTTTCTCAGCCAGGCGATCGAGCGCGGCATTGGCGATCGCGGCATTCTCGACATGGATGCTGATGAGGTCGGCGCCCGCCTCGATGAATTGATCGATCTGCGACAGCAGGATCGCATCGGCGACCATCAGATGGATGTGGATCGGCACGCCGGTCAGCTCGCGAACGCGCGCTACCAGATCGGGAAAAAACAGCAGGGCCGCTGCGAAATGGCCGTCGGCGACATCGACATGCAGCAGATCGGCATAGGGGCCGATGCGGGCGAGATCGTCGGCAAGGCGGGTGAGGTCGGCGGACCACAGCGAGAACTCCGTCAGCAAACGGTCTTTCGGCAATGCGCCGAACCAGTTGGGATCAGGTCGGGCCATCGAGGATGTCCTTGAGGAAGGCCGCCAGCGCGGCCTGGAAATCGGATAGGTAGGCGGCCTTGTCTGCGGCCTTGGGCGTGATCTCGACCAGTCGCGCCCGAGGCAGCAGCGCCGCCAGTTCCTGGCATGCCGCGAACGGGTGGGCAAGTTCGCGGCGGTGTCCGATGATGAGAACCGGAAAGGCGACGCGGCCGAGGTCAGCCGCGCTGACGCCAGGACCGTCCACGGCGATCCGCATCAGCAGCTCGGCGGTCACGGCCTGTGGAACGCGGCTGAAGAAACCATCGAGCGACGCGAGATTGTCAGGAGCTTGCGCCGCCAACCGGAGCGCCGTTGGCGATGCGCCAAACAGGTGCCGGGCCCGATCGGCGGGATGGCGCGCCAGCAGTTTGCCGGCTTCAAGATAGGGACGCATGTTATCAGGCGCAGCGCGTGTAACCCAGGCGGGACGCGCAATAATCAGTGCGCGCACGGACTTTGGATGTGTCACAGCAAAGCGCGTGGCGATTGCCGCGCCCATCGAGATGCCGCCGATGATCGCAGGCGCATCAAGGTGTTCCTGAATCAGCCAGGCCAGATCGTCGTGAAACGTTGCGATGGAAAATTGCGAGGGATCGCCAGCATCCGAGGCACCGTGGCCACGGCACTCCAGCGTGAGCCGCCGGACACCCGCGGCATGCGGCATCACCTCGGCAGTCTGCGCCGCGCTGCCGCACAATCCGTGCTGCAAGACGAACGGCACGCCGTCGCCGCCGCTATCGTGCACGGCGAGCTTTAGGCCGGATCGAACCACGATTTGCGCAGCGGTCATAGCCAACCCGCTTGGCGCGCCGCATGGTCGAGAAACGTTGCGACGGCGGGGGCTTCGGCTGCCGTCAGGCCATGCGTGACAACCGGCCCGTCGAATCCTGCGCCGCGCAAGGCGCCAAAGAAATGCGGGAAGTCGATCTCGCCGCGTCCGGCGGCAACGAAGGCTCCGTGCGCGTTGCGATCCTTGGCGTGAGCCATGGCAATGCGGTCTGCCAGCAGATCTATGGCGGCGGTGATGGTTTGGCTGCACTGCTCGGCGCTTGCGATCTCGAACAGATTGGCTGGGTCCAACACGATCTTGAGGCGTTTGCTGTCGATCTCGTCAATGAGCCGGCGCGCCTTGATCGCGCCGTCGACGACGTTCGCCAGCTCCGGCTCGATGCCAAGATCGATGTCGTGCTGTTCGGCAATGGCGATCGCGCTTTGCATGCTGCGGAGCAGATCGCGCCAGGCTTCTGGCGAGGCGTTGTCGGGATGTGCCCGCCACTGATCGTCGGGATCGCGCGTGCCGGTGCACAGCGTGACGAGACCCGTGCCGATGCTGCGGCAGGTTCCCGCCAGCACGTCCAGCCGTCGCAGCCCGGCTGCGCGCACCGCCGGATCGGGGTGGATCATGTTCCAGGTGCCCGACAGGCCGACCAGGGAAATCCCTGCAGCGGCAGTTGCATTTGCGATATCCGCGCAAGTCTCAACTGAAATCCGCTCGGGCATCGCCGGTAGACCGCAACAGGCCATGTTGAAATGCGCCGCGCGGTAGCCCGCATCGGCCACCTGCCGCAGCACGGTCACGGGATCGTCGCCTGGAAAGGTCTTGGCGAAAATGCCGATTTCTCTCACAGCGCGCCCGTCACATCAGCCAGTCGCACGGTGGCGCCGCTGCTCACCGCTCGCGCGATGGCGATCATGGCGCGGACCGAGGCAATACCGTCGTCAATGTCGGCTCCCATCATGGGCGCGCCGTTCAAGATGGTGTCGGCGAAGCCCTCCAGCTGGCGGCGATAGAAATGCCCGTCGGCACCCAGTGGCCGCTGCGTCGAGGCCTCCGTCTCGCGGAAAATCTCGACCTCGCTCGATTTGTAGAACCAGGGATTGAAGGTCTTGCCGATGATGCTGCCATTGCGTCCGTAGATCTGAAAGCCCTCGTGCCAATCCATCCGCACCGCGACGGTGAGATCGAGATGGCCGAGCGCGCCATTGGCAAATTCCACCTCGACAAACCAGCTGTGGGCGCCGTGCCGATCGGACAGCCTCGCCCGCACCGAGGCAATCTCGCCGGCAAAATAGCGCGCGGTATCGACCAGGTGACTGCCATGCCCGAGCATGTAGTAGCGTTTCAAATCCGCCTTCGGGTTGCTGGTCGGCTTTCTTGCCTTTGTGCTGGTGACAATCAGCGGCTGCACCGCATCGGTCATGGCGTAGCGATGCGTTGAATCGCAATACCAGGCCTTGAGGGCGATCATCCCGCCCATCTCGCCGTCGATGTAACGCCGCGCTGCCATCAGGCCCGCGTCGAAGCGCTTCATATGCCCGATCTGGAATACGCGCCCCGATTTGCGCACCACGGCGGCAAGCTCCTCGACCTCATCGAGCGAGGCCGCGACGGGTTTTTCGCACAAGGCATGCTTGCCTGCGGTCAGTGCCGCGATCGAGGCGGGAACATGAAACGCATCGGCGGTGGCGATGATCACGGCATCGACCGCCGGATCAGCCAGCATGTTGTCAAAGTCGGCATAGGTTTTATGCGGGGCATGGATCGCCGCCATGCGTTCGCGCAGATCGTCAGCCACATCGCAGATGGCGTAAAGCTCGGCATTGCGGGCCTTGGCGCAAGCCTCGAAATGGGCCGCCTGGGCAATTTGCCCGCAACCGAGCACGCCCACCTTCAGCGTTCGCGCGTCCTTTTTCGGCATGGCGGCCCTCGCTACTCTTGGTGTTGCGGCATCCGCTCGAATGCAGCCAACGCGGCGCCGATCACGCCGGCCCCACTGCCCAGCTCAGCCGGTACAACCGGGCACTGAAACCACGTCGAACGAGCCGGGAAATCGGCAAGTGCGGCGCATGCCGCGTGACCCAAGCCACCGCCAAGCACGACCACTTCGGGGTCGAGGATGGCGACCAGGCTGTCGATACCCGATCGCAGCGGCCGGATCCAACGCTCGATCACGGCGCGTGCCGTTGCGTCGCGCCGTGCCAGCAGGCTCTCGGCGTTGCAGTCTGCCCGCAGGCCCGCCTCGGCGATGTGCCGGCGCAACGCGGTGCCCGAACTCAGCGTCTCAAAGCAGCCCTGTCGTCCGCACACGCACAGCAAGCCATTCATGTCGACGCAGATGTGCCCAAGCTCACCGGCCGTTGCGCGGCCGCGCACGATCTTGCCATCGAGCATCGCCGCGCCACCAATGCCGGTGCCGATGGTCAGCATGACGATGTGACAGCGGCCACGTGCCGCCCCTATCCGGGCCTCGGCCAGCAGCGCCATGGTGCCGTCATTGTCGGAGACGACGGGCCGGCCGCCAGTGTTCTTGAGGCGCGTCACCAAGGGCGGCCCCGACAGATCGACAAAACCACCGCGAAACACTTCGCCGGTACGGCTGTCGACCGGCGACGGCACGCCAATGCCGATGGCGATGACCGATGGCTGATCCAGGGCCGCAAGCAGCGCATCGAGCTGAGCCAGCACCAACTCACCTGAGTTTGCCGTGGCCGCGCTGGCCTGGTCGATGATCTTGCCATCACGCGACACGCGCGCCGCCCGGATGCTGGTACCGCCGATATCAACGCCAATAGCGTGCTGGTGCGAGTTCATGGACATCATTCCGGTGCCCTACCGTCCGGCTGCGTCGTAGACCGCCTGCACCATCCGCTGCCGGCGGGGATCAACGCTGTCGTCGAACCCCAGCATGCGGTTGGTGACATAGGCAAAACCCAAACCGGCCTCGGGATCGGCAAAGGCCATGGCGCCGCCCCAGCCGGAATGGCCAAAGGATCGCACCGAGGCGCGCGCGCCAAAGTCGGGATCCAGTAGACGGAAGCCCGCGCCAAAAGCGGTCGGCGTATTGGAGCTGGAATCCATGCCATGGAAGCGAACGCGCGTCGCTTCGGCCAACGTGGCGCGCGAAATCAGCGGTGTGCTGCCGCCGACCAGCGCGCCATAGATGGTCGCCAATGCCCGCGCGTTGGCGTGGCCATTGCCGCCCGGGATTTCGGCGGCGCGCCAGGCCCGATCATTCGGCTGCGTGGCTTCCAGCATGGGGTTGCGGCAGGCCTGCGGATATGGGCCGTTGAGCGTCTCAGTGACCCAATCGGACGCCTTGGGCCCTTCAATCAGTTCGGCAACGCGCGCGTCCTGGCTCGCGGGCAAGCCAATGAAAAACGGCACGCCAAGCGGCCCCGCGATCTCCTCGGCCACGAACCGTCCAATGCGCCGTCCGTCGGCGCGCCGCAGCGGCTCGCCCGCCAGATGCCCATAGCTCAGCGCGTGATAGACACAGCGGCTGCCCGGTTGCCAAAGCGGCGCCATGGCCGCCAGGGCGTCGACATACGGCTCCCACTGATAAAGTCCCGCAAGATCCATCGGCACCGCAAGCCCGTTCAAACCCGCCTGATGCGACAGCGCGAGGTCGAGCGAAATGGTCTCCTTGCCGTTGGCCGCGAACTCTGGCCAGAGGTCCGCGATCGGGCGATCGTAATGGAGCTTGCCGCGCTCGACCAGCATGGCAACCGCCAGCGCCACCACGCCCTTGGTCGCCGACCAGACATTGACCAGCGTGTCAGGCTGCCAATCCTGAGTGCGCGCGGCATCGGCATGTCCGCCCCACAGATCGGCGACCAGCTTGCCGTTTGCCACCACGGCCACGGCCCCACCATGCTCAAGGCCATCGGCAAAACAGCCGGCGAAGGCGTCCCGCAAGGCCGCAAAGCGTGGGTCCGTGGTGCCTTTAATCATGGTCTTGCTCCAGGCGGCATTGGCCGCGTCTCCCTCGATCAAATGTAGCAGGGCAGGCACGAGGGCATTGTCCCCTACGCACGTCTGATACCGGCCCACGAAACATTCGACCGCTCACTTTCATTCCAACTTTATATGGGTTGTATCGGAGGTCATGGCGCAAGCTACGCTCGCCCTACGCCATGGGGCCCTTTCGTCTTATCGCCAAGTCAGTCACAAAGCACGGCCGCCACCTTTCGGCCCGCGTCTGGCAAGCGGTCAAATGACAAATTGGACGGTATACGCATTCTCCATGATCCCGGCCAGCGAGCCTTGACAGCGTTGCCAGTGAATTGGGCTCCTGTCGCCGATGTCCCGGGATGATCTGGCGGGTCGCACCAACGCGGGGAGCGCGCGCCAAATTGCTCCGACCCTCGGAACTTTGCAGGCGCTATTGCGTTCATGTCACGATGTCGGCCACAAGACGGCCGGGTTCGCAGGACATTTTCGCGCGTATGGACACCAGCACCCGGAAAAATTGCTTGCACGGCCTTGATCGTTGTTCCGACGCTCGTTCGCAGTCTGTCGGCACTTGCGCAGCCCGATGATCGATCCTGCTGACTCCCGCTGGCTCGCTGAGTGCCTGGCCATGGTTCGTTCTCAAAGTTCAACTCATCAAAGGAATTCGTTGATGCGGCTTCGACAGTGGCTAGCCATGGTGCTGAGCGTTGGATTCATGTTGGCTTACCCGGCCTTGGCCCAAGCACAAAATCTCCCGGCCGAGGATCCTTTGACAGCCGCGCCAGAGGTTCAACAACTGCCGCAAGCCTGCATCGATGCCGGCCTGACCACCCAGGCGGATTGCGACGCCGTACTTGCCAAGCAAAAAGCGGCTGCGGCGAAAGCTGCGGCTGCCGCCGAAGCGGCGGCACAGAAGGCCGCTGCCGACCAAGCGGCCGCGGACGAGGCCGCCGCGCAGAAGGCGGCGGCTGACCAAGCCGCTGCAGCCGAAGCCGCAGCACAGAAGGCCGCTGCCAACAAAGCGGCCGCAGCCGAGGCCGCGGCACAGAAAGCGGCTGCCGACCAAGCGGCCGCGGACGAGGCGGCAGCGCAGAAGGCCGCTGCCGACACGGCGGCGGCGGTCGAAGCCGCCGCGCAAAGGGCCGCTGCTGATAAAGCAGCGGCAGACCAAGCCGCAGCCGACAAAGCAGCCGCAGCCGTTGGTGCCGCCGCAGAAAAGAAGGCGGCGAAGAAGGCTGCTGCCGACAAGGTTGCGGCTGATCAAGCCGCAGCCGACAAAGCCGCTGCTGATAATGCAGCGGCAGACCAAGCCGCAGCCGACAAAGCCGCCGCTGATGCCGCCGCGGCCGTCGGTGCCGCCGCAGAAAAGACTGCGGCAAAGAAGGCCGCTGGCGTCAAAGCGGCGGCGGACGAAGCCGCCGCGCAAAAGGCCGCCGCTGATAATGCAGCGGCAGACCAAGCCGCAGCCGACAAAGCAGCCGCTGATGCTGCCGCAGTCGTCGGTGCCGCCGCAGAAAAGAAGGCGGCAAAGAAGGCCGCTGCCGACAAGGCGACAGCGGTCGATTCACAGCCTGTTCCTGCCGCGCCCGCCGACCAACCGAAGCAGAAGCCGAAACGTGCCGCGCTCGACCAGGACTGCATCGACGCGGGTCTGACGACTCCGGACGAATGCCTTGCCCTGCACGCCATCGCCGGGCAGAAGGCCGCGACCAAGCCGGCAGCCACGGCGCCGGCAAACGTCCCTGCCGAGGCCGCGCCTGCACCAGCTACCGGAACCGTGCTGGTTCCTGTCGCACCTGCCGGCGAACTGCCCGCCGAGGTGACCCCGGCCAAGCCCGCGCCCGACCAGCAGGCCGAGCAGCCTGCGCCCGCGGTCCCCGCCCTGCCTGACATTGCCAGCGGTCTCAATGCCGCAGCCAAGTCCTATAATCGCGCTGTTGCCGCCTTGGGCAAGGCCGGCGCGGACCCCGGCGCTGCCGACAAGGCGCGGGCCAAGATCAAAGCGGCGCAGGCCGAGATCGATGGGCTTTGCCAGTCGAATAAGTTCGCGTCGACCGGCCAGTGCCTGGCCCAGTACGCCATTCAGCTCTCCCCCATTCCCGCTGACGCCGGTGTGAAGGCCGTCGCCAACGTGCCAGTGCAGCCGGTGGAAGTGATCGATACCTTACCCAAGGGTGTCAGCCAGGCCGACGTTGCCCCGCTGCTCGACAGCGCCAAGGATCAGGAAGCCGGCAAAGGTGCAGCCAAGCCGGCTACGGAGCAGGCTGTTGTGGCTCAACTGACGCCGGCGCAGACTGCTGCCCTGAATGCTCCGCCACCCAAGAGCGACAAGGCAGCCCAGGTCGATCTCAAACCCCGCAAGGTGACGCCGATCGACCAGCAAAAGGGTCAACAGATCGATCCGAACGCCACCGCCCAGGTGCAGGTGCCGCAGAACGTCACCATCGTCAACCAGACCGTCATCAACAACACCACGAACAACAACACGACCGTCAACACCACCAACAATACGCAGAACAACAAGGTGGCCGGCGATGTGGTGAACATCGATCAGGGCGAACTGCAAGGACGCCCGCGCAGACCCGGTCAAGTAGGCCAAGACCACAACCCGATCGGCTTGGGCTTCGGCATCATCCTGCAGTTCGGCACCCAGCTGATCATCAGCAGCCCGGCGCAGGATCAGCAACGCATCGCCTACAATGTTCAGGACCGCACGAGCTATGAGCGCCTGCCGCACGAACGTTATCGTGAGACCGTCACGCGACCCGATGGGGTGAGGATCGTCACCGTCTACAACCGCAACGGCGACATTCTGCGGCGGTCCCGCTTCGACCGCGCGGGCTTTGAGATCGTGCTGGCCTATTTCGACGACTCGCATGACCGCGACCTGCTGGAATGGCACGATCCGGGTGACGATCTGCCCCCGCTGCGCTTGCGCATTGCAGCTCGCGACTATGTGCTCGACGCCGATCGGGCAGATCAGAGCAGGGTGCAGCAGTTCTTCGCCCAGCCGCCGGTCGAACGGGTGCGCCGTCTCTATTCGATCGCCGAGGTGAAGCGCTCGTCGCGCATTCGCGACATGGTTCGCCGCCTAGAAATCGGTAACCTGACCTTCAACACCGGCGCCGCGACCATCTCGCAGGACCAGGTGGCCAGCCTGAGCAAGGTCGCTGGTGCCATGCGCAGGCTGTTCGAGCGAAACCCGGCCGAAACCTTCCTGATCGAGGGGCATACCGACGCCGTCGGCTCCGAGATCTCCAATCTGCAGCTCTCGGATGCGCGGGCAGCCACGGTGGCCCAGATCCTGACGGATTACTACGGTATCCCGCCCGAGAACCTGGCGACCCAGGGCTATGGCGAGCGCTACCTGAAGGTGCAGACCGACTTGGCCGAGCGGTTGAACCGGCGCGTCACGGTCCGGCGCATCACCTCGCTGGTGACCATCGCGGGCGAGTGACCACCTCGGCGATCGAACGGTGGCGTCAGGGCGCTCGGCGAGTTCGACAATATCTCGCCGCTCGTGTCGGCATTGGCTATCCTCGTCCGTCCTTGATGGGCGCGCAAAGGAGAACCCGTCATGCAATATGCCATCTTCTGCTGTCACGACGAGAAGGTGACCTCCTGCGGGAGCACGGAGCACGATGACGACGCAGTCATGACCAAGTTCGGGCCGGTGGCCCGGCTGTTGCCGACCACGGCCGCCATGACGTTGCGCAAAGACCGCGAGACGGCGATGATCCGGCAAAGACTGAACCATTTATCCGACGCAGCAACGGCCCGATAGGCGCGCAAACTATGTACCGGCGCAGATTTTATTGTCTCTGGACAAGTGAAAGGACAAGCAAGTGACAAAGGAAAAACCAGTGACCAAGAACACAATTTGTCTGTGGTACGACAAAGATGCCGAAGCCGCCGCCCGCTTTTACGCCAAGACATTTCCTGAAAGTGCCGTGGGCGCCGTTCAGCATGCCCCCAGCGACTTTCCCAGCGGCAAAAAGGGCGATCCGCTGCTGGTCGAGTTCACTGTTCTCGGCATCCCCTGTGTCGGCCTCAATGGTGGCCCCGCGATCAAGCACAACGAAGCCTTCTCGTTTCAGGTCTCAACCAAGGACCAGGCGGAAACCGACCGCTACTGGAACGCGATCGTCGGCAACGACGGGCGAGAGAGCGAGTGCGGCTGGTGCAAGGATAAGTGGGGCGTCTCGTGGCAAATCACACCCAAGGTCTTGATCGATGCCCTGAGTGCAGGTGGCGAGACAGCCAAACGGGCCTTCGAGGCCATGATGACGATGCAGAAAATCGACGTCGCCAAGATTGAGAAAGCTGTTCGTGGTTGAGAGGGACGCTTGACGTCACAAAACCGGAAGCGGCCGCGGTCCAGGATATAGGGTTGCGATCAAACCAACACAGCACCACTTCGGGAGCCCGCCATGAGCACGTATACGGATTTCTACGTCCTGCCGGTCAAGAAGGCTGGACTGGAGGCCTATCGCCAGTTCGCGGAGGCGACTGCCAAGGTCTGGTGCCAACATGGCGCGCTGGAGGCCATCGAGTTTGTCGCCGATGACGTCAAACCAGGCGTATACACCTCATTTCCTCAGGCCGTGACCCTGGAGCCCGACGAAGTCGTGGTGGTGGCAAGAATTACCTTCGCCTCGCGCCAAGATCGCGATCGCATCAACGCCGCCGTCATGAGCGACCCGGTGTTTGCCGGCATGTCCCCTGATTTGCCCGTGGACGGCAAGCGCATGTTCTGGGGCGGGTTCACCACATTGGTCGAGGCGACAAAAAAATAGTTGGACGCCTGTTTCAGCCGGCAAATCTTCTGTAACAGTCCCGCAAGATGGAGACATGAAATGCCAAAGAAGTCCCAACCAACAACACCGGCCAGCACGAATACCGTCCGGCTGCACCGCGTGCTGGCGGCCAAGCCTGAGAAGGTCTACCGGGCCTTTCTCGATGCGGATGCCTTGGCCAAATGGCTGCCGCCCCATGGTTTCACCTGCAAGGTCCACCACATGGACGTCAAGGTTGGCGGCACGTTCAAGATGTCGTTCATGAACTTCACGACCGAGAAAAGCCACGCGTTCGGTGGTGAGTACCTGGACCTCAAGCCGCACGAGCGCCTTGTCTACACCGACACGTTCGATGATCCGAACCTGCCTGGTGAAATGCGCGTGACAGTCACTTTGACCAAAGTCTCGGTCGGCACCGAGTTGCATATCGAGCAAGCCGGCATTCCGTCGGTCATCCCATTGGAAGCGTGTTACCTCGGCTGGCAACAGTCGCTCGCCCAGCTCGCCAAGATCGTCGAGCCAGAAATTCCGAACTGACTGGTCAGTGATCGCTCCTTTCTACGAAACGTTTCGCGGCGCAAAAAGCGTTGGCGACCGCCCGGACATCGCTGTCCCGGCGGTCGGGTGCCCAGGTCACGTCCTATGCCAGCGCAGCGGTTTGGTGCTCTCCCTGGCAATCACGCCCTTGGCCTCCAGGTCGAGCTGCACCGCCTTCTTCCACCAGCCCGCCTTGGCGCCGCCTGGGAACAGACCCTCGGGCAGATGCGGCAGTACAGCCTCGCCGATTTCCGCCGCGGTCAGGCCTGGCGATTTTGCCGGCAGGATCTTGAGAAAGGCCCGTTTCATGGCGCCGTACTTGTCGGCATCCACGCGATAAGTGTGCCCAGGACTGACGACGTTTTCGATTTCGATCTTCTCGGATTTTGACACGACCATCTCAGAAGCCTTTTCCATCCGTGAGCGCCTTCGAGCCCGCCGCACGCGCCGCTCCGGAGGTGGTATGCCGCGCCGACCGGCGGCGCGTGCTGGAGGGTGGTGCGAAAGCCAAAAGGCAAAACGCTCAGGTCAAAGTGTTGTCTCATTGGCCGTTGGAGCGATTGCCGGACGCGCAAGTCGAACTGGCATAAAACACCCCCCAGGTCCCCAGAACAAGTGCAAGGATCGTCAAGCCGAGCGCCGAGGCATTGGCGTTGAACGCTGCTGCGACGCCCCAAACACTGCCGCTTGGTCCAAAACTGCTGCTCGCTATACTGAGTGTCTCGATGCCGGCTATAAGTAACGCGGCTACTGCGGAAATGAGCGTGATCGTCATATTGTAGGCCAGCTTGCGGGCCGGCTGCAGCTTCGCCCAACCGTAGGCCTTGAGCATCACGAGACCGTCGGCAGTGTCGATCAACGACATGGCGGCGGTGAACAGCAATGGAAAGACCATCAGTGTCGTGACTGAGATGTCCTTGGCAGCCTGCGCCGCCGCGACGCCAAGCACCGCGACCTCGGCAGCCGTATCGAAACCGAGGCCGAACAAAACGCCGAGTGGAAACATGTGCCAGCTTTTGGTGACGAGCCGCAGCAAAGGACGCAGCAGGCGGGTCAGGAACCCGCATTGACCAAGCACGCGCTCAAGATCGGCCTCCGCGTGGGGACCGCCGCGCCGGACGTCCCGATAGCTGGCAAGGACGCAGGAAAATATCAGCAGGTTCATGGCGGCGATGGCAAACAGGAACAGCGCCGAAACGCTGGTGCCGATCACAGCGCCGATGTTCCTGACGGCGTCGAAACCAACCAACAGCTGAGCCGTCAGTGCAACCGTGGCCGCCGCAATCGTCACGACGCTCGAATGGCCCATGGCAAAAAAGAAGCCCGCCGCCACCGGCTGTCGCCCCGCCTGCAATAGTTTGCGGGTCACGTTGTCGATGGCCGCGATGTGGTCGACGTCGACGGCATGACGCAGGCCGAGCCCGTAGACAACAAGCGCTGCACCCAGCAAGGCAGGCCGGTCATGGAAAGCGGCGATTGCCCACGCCCACGCACCGATGTTGAGAAACGCCAAGATGCCAAAGAGCGTGCGCACGCGCGGCCGGGCATCGGCCGTTGGGTCGATGCAGAACTGGCGCAGAGACGCGATCATCGACAACTCCGACGGAAAAATCTTGGCGAGAGATGCGGCGGCGACAACGTCACCGATCAGCTATGCAGGCTTCATCACCTTCTTGCGATGCCCAAGATGCCCCTCGGCGACCAGCGTGCCGATGGTGTCGAGCACGACGCGGCAGGCCAGCTGCGCGGTGTTGTCGTTGACGTCATAGGGCGGCGAGACTTCCACCACCTCCATGCCGCACAGCCCTTCCTTGGCGATGGTGTGGATCATCTCGAAGGCCTCGCGCGGCATCAGACCACCCGGTTCCGGCGAGCCGGTGCCAGGAGCAAAACCGGGATCGATCGAGTCGATGTCGAACGAGAGGTACACGGCCTTGCAGCCCTCCCAGGCCATCTCCAGCGCAATCTCGGCGGCCTTCTTGGCGCCATGGGTCTGCACGTCGTTCATGGTCAAGACGCTGGTGCCGCGGCGTTTCGCGACCTCCGTACCAGGACGATTGCCGTACCAGCCGCCGATGCCGATTTGCACCAGGTTTTTCGGATGACAGTTCGGCAGGCCGACGTCATGCATATGGCTGTGGTCGCGATGGGTGGTGTGCGACCCTTCATGCGTGGTCCAGAACCACGGCGTGGTGTGCATGCGCTCATCCATATCCTTTTCCTGGATGTCGATGTGGCGGTCGATGTGGATGATGCCGACATTGCCGTCGATATGCGGGGCGATGCCGCGCACATTCGGGAACCCGAGACTGTGGTCGCCACCGCAGATAATGGGGAACACGCCGGACGTGTAGATGTGCGAAACGGCCTTGGTCACCTGATCAAAAGTCTTCTCGATGTTGCCGGGGATGACGAAGATGTCGCCGGCATCGCAGAGGTCGAGTTCTTCGTAGATGTCGACGCCGCCATCGAACCAGTAGCCATCATAGAGCGCCGAGATGCGACGCACCGCCTGGGGGCCAAAGCGCGTACCCGGACGATAGGTGGTGGCGCTATCGAACGGCGCGCCCACGAACGCCGCCTCATAGTTGCCGATCTTGCGGATGTCCTCGCAATAAGGCGCCTTCATGAAGGTGTTGATGCCGGCAAAGGCGGGTTGGTGGCCGCGCGAGAATAGCGAGATGTTGCGGTCGATGATCGAATCGGCCGCCTCCAGCCCGTATTTGAGCGATTGGCTGACCTCCTCGCCCTGCTTTTTCTGCGAGATGCGCGACAGCTGTTCCATCATCTTGGCGCCGTGCGTGTCCTCGCGTTTCACCCCATGCGAGCGCCCGTGGGCGTGCGTATGAGGATGGGTGTGGTCGTGACCGCCGCTGCTCCCGTGCGAATGATCAGGCCCCTTCTTTTTACCGGCCATTGTTCTACTCACCCTTCCTCATGCGTGTTTTTGTTGCTTTGGCTCAATTACGACAACGTCGATCAGTGATCGCCGAGCCGGCCGATCCACTTGTTGGAATTGTACTTGTCGGCAAACCCGTCTTTCGCCAGGCCTGCAACGATCGAGTCGTCGATACCGGTGGCCGCGTCAGTTTTCTTCTGGGCGACGCCAGCATCGACATAGGTGTCGTTGAACAGAGCCCAGGTCGGAGCCGCATAGCCCGGCGCGCAATCAGGTGCGTTGAACAGCGAGCCCCAGCCCTTGGCGTCAGCCGGTGGCTTGGGGGCCTCATCGGGAATGCTGGCGCACAGTGGCTTGCCACCGGCGATGCCGAACGCGCCCATGTTCTGGTTCAGGTTGAGCATGACCGCGCCGTGCTGGTTCAACTTGACGTCGCTGATCGGCCAGCCGAGCCCCTTGGCGATAATGGCGTCGCCCTCCTCGGGATTCTCCTTCCACCAGTTGACGGCTTCGAACCAGGCGCGGAACAACTCCTTGGCAACAGCGGGTTTCTCTTTCAGCCAGCCTTCGTTGCAGGCGATAGCGTCCGAGATCAGCCCACGCTCATAGGTCTTGTCGGTGAGGCTGGATTTGAGCACCTTCGAGCCCTCGCGCTTGAGCGATTGAGCCGCGAACGGATCATAATTCACATCGATGTCGATACCGCCGCTGGCGAAGGCCGCCGCGCTCTCTTGCGGCAGCATGACGACGTGCTGCACGTCCTTCTTGTCCATGCCGGCGCGTTTCAACGTGAGCAGCATCCACATATGATTGAGGAAGCCATAGTCGGCGCCGAACTTCTTGCCCTTGAAGTCCTCGACCTTGTTGATGTCCTTGCTGACGATCATCTGATCGAGACCATAGGAGAGGTTCGAGAACGCCACCACCTTGATCGGCAAATCGCCCGAACGCGCCAGCACGAAGGTGTCCATGGTATTGTTCATGCACTGGATCTGGCCGGAGGTAATAGCCGCGTTCTTCTCCGTGATGCCTTCGATGATTTTCACATCGAGATCGATGTCCTTGGCAAAACCCTTTTCTTTCATGATGTACCAGGGGGCGTAGGGCGAGAACGAGATGATCGCGACGCTAACCTTCTCGGCCGCCTGGGCGCCGCCTGCCAGCAACGCGGTGGCCAAGCCCCCGGCGGCGATCAATCCCTGCAAGACACGCGTAGTCGACATAAGCACGTCCTCCCAACAGGGCCGGAGTGGTCCGGCCAACCAATCGAACTCGTCCAAAAGCCTCAGGCCACCTGGATTTCCTCGCGCATCATCGCGAACAGGCGATGTTCCAGCTCGGCGTAACCTGGCAGCGTGATCAGTTCTTCCTTGCGCGGATAGCGCCGGCCATTCTTGAACGCGACGGGGATGTCGGCCTTGATTCGGCCGGGCTGGCGCGTGAAAAAAATGATGCGGTCGGCGAGATAGATCGCCTCTTCGATGTCGTGCGTTATGGCGACTACGGTTTTCTTCTCGCGCTCGATCAGCTCGATCATCAGCTCCTGCATTTCCCAGCGCACCTGGGCGTCGAGCGCGCCGAACGGTTCATCCATCAGCAGCACTTCGGGGTTGGTCGCGAGCGTACGGGCCAGCGCCACGCGCTGCTTCATGCCGCCCGACATGCTGCGCGGATAGGAGCCGGTGAACTTTTCCAGATGCACGAGTTTCAGGAACCCCATGGCCCGCTCGCGCCGCTCGGCAGCGCCGACGCCCATGATTTTCATACCGTACTCGACGTTTTGCAAAGCCGTCAGCCACGGGAACGATGTGTACGCCTGGAAGATCATGCCGCGGTCGGGTCCGGGTCCGACCACCGGTCGACCGAACACTTCGAGGCGGCCGCGCGTGGGATACTCGAGGCCGGCGATGATGCGCAGCATGGTGGTCTTGCCGCAACCGGACGGACCGACAAAGGCCGTGATCTGATTTTCC
Source organism: Hyphomicrobiaceae bacterium (assembly GCA_031367715.1). Lineage (GTDB taxonomy): Bacteria > Pseudomonadota > Alphaproteobacteria > Rhizobiales > Hyphomicrobiaceae > JANYHF01. The sequence continues at coordinate 23,572 of JANLQJ010000294.1, forward strand.
GTCAACTCGAACGAGACGTCGTCGACGGCCGTGAATTTGCCGCCGAGATACGATTTGGTGATGCGGGTGGCGCGCAAGGGTGCGGCAACACCGGCTGACTCGCGCCGTTTGGAATCCACCGCGACCGTCATGTCACGACCTCCGCTCGTTGTTCCAGGGGAACAAGGCATAGCCGGCGACGCGGAAGGCGGCATCCGTCAGCACACCGAGCACGCCGATGGTGAGGATGCCCGCCATGATGACGTCGACGTTGAGGAACCGTCCGGCACGCATCATGACGGCGCCGATGCCATCCTGCGCGCCGACGATCTCGGCGATGACGAGGTAAGTCCAGGCCACCGCGATCATGTTCCGCATACTGTCAAAGACCGCCGGCAGCACGGCGGGGACGACAACCCCAGTCAGCACTTCGCGCCGCGACGCTCCCATCGTCAGCGCCGCTTCCACCAGTTCCTTGGGCACTGCCGAGGTATTGTCGAGGATCAGCGAAATCAGAAAGAAGATGACGCCGATGAACAGCAGCGCCAGCTTGGCGGTATCGGTCGAGAACCACACCAGCAGCAGGGGAATGAAAGAGGCGGCCGGCAGATAGCGCCAGCCCGACAGCGTGGGATTGAGCAGGGCACGGACATTGCCGAAGCAACCCATCAGGATGCCGATCGGGACGGCGATGGCCGAGGCGGCAAAGAAGCTGGCGAACACACGACCACAACTCACCAGCACATCATGCAGAAAATTGTGTTCGGTAAACAGCTTGTAGAGAGCCAGCGCTACTTGCTCGACCGATGGCAGGAACTTGCGGGCCTGCTCGGCTGTCAGATAGTGCCCGATCTCCCAGACCGCCAGAAAGCCGAGCGCACCGATGGCGCCGAGCAGCAGCGTGCGGTTCGATGACGGTTGCAGGCGGAATTCGAAGAAGCGCTCTTTCGGCGCCACGAACAGCGGCGCCGGCTCGGGCGGTCCGGGCGGACCTCCGCGATCCTGGGCAAGCGCAGCGGATATGCGATCGTCGTGCAACGAGCCGATCCTCCCAAACGCAAGACGCCGCGAAATCTAACGTTTCGCTTGTCCTGGGAGTGTAGGGAGCAGGAGGCGTCCGAGTAAAGACCCGAAAATCCAATGCGCAACATTGACTGGATCAATGCTTGCCGTTTCGTTGCATAGCTGCCGGGGTCGAGGTCCTGGACGCCTTGCCAGGTTTGGCCATGGCCCGGAATTCCTCGATCAGATGGCGGCGCGACAGATGTGGTGAGCCATTGGGATTGGTGATGACATAGATTTCCATGCTCGGACTGCCGCGCCTGCCGAGCAGTGGCCAGAGCCGGCCGGCGGCGACATCGGGAGCGGCGTATTCCTCGGGGAAAAAGCACAGACCGAAGCCGAGGCTGGTCAGCCGCTTTGCCTCCTCGAGATGCTCGGAGATGCCAGCGATGTTACGACCCAACCCGTATTTCAGCCGGAAGTCCGAGAGTTGATCGGGCTCGTCCGATCCGGTCAGAATGAAGGCTTCATCGGCTAGTAGGCGGGGATTGAGCACCTTCTTGCCAAACAGCGGATGGTTGCGCCCGCAATAGGGCCGGTGGAGTTCAGTGAACAGCGGCTGGTAGGCCAGTTCGGCACGCTTGCGCTGCGACGGCGCGATGCCGATATCGATTTCCTGGCGCAACAGGGCATTGACCACATCCGACCAGATGGCCACGTCAACCAGCAACTCGGCCTGCGGGAACTTCTGGTGAAACCGGGCAATTACATCATCCAGCCCCTGGTCGACTAGATTGCTGATCAGACGGATACGGATCGGCCCGCGTTCCGTTTGGGTGGCATCCGCAATGGTCTCGGGCAACTGGCGGATCAGCTCGCCAAGCCGCGCACAGGTCTCGGCCAACCGGCGCCCCTCCTCGGTGAGCGCAAAGCCACCCGGGCCGCGCTCGCACAGGCGGGCATTCAGGCGGTCTTCAAGCCGTTTCAGCGCCAGACTCATGGCCGGCTGCTTGCGTCCAAGCAGTTCCGCAGCCCTCGTGAGTCCGCCCGATTCGACCAGCACGGAAAAATACTTCAGCAGGTTCCAATCGAGTTGATGAACGATGGTTTCGCTGCTGGTCTTGGTTCTGGCCATGTAGGAGGAGCGCCAATTGTGTTGGACCGGCCGAGATAGTGCCTATCCAATCATAGCAAAGGCCTTCGGCCGGCGTGGCAAGAAATGGAGACGGACGTCACGTGGTCACTGGCGGCATAGGCACTGAACCTGATGAGTGGCCAACAGCGTTTGCTTCGCCCGCTTCGGGTCGATCGCGACGGGTCTGCAATCTCCACGGCCGGACGCTATCCGATGGAGAGCACTGGCTGGCCTAGCGCGGCCGAGATGGGCTCGATTCCTAGACCGGGGCGATCGTTTGTACTCAGTTTGCCGTCCTTTCGCTTAGGAGCGCCCGCGGCGATGTCCTTGGTGCCGTAGCTGTTGAAGTCGGTCGACGCGAACAGAAATTCCTCCGGCGTCGATTGGGCGAGATGGGCGATGGTTGCCGTGACGATGTCGCCGCCCCAGGTGTCCTCGATGTTCATCGCGATGCCCGCCGAAACGCACAGATCGCGAACCTGCCGGGCTTTTGTCAGTCCACCCAGTTTCGAAATCTTCAGGTTGATGGCGTCCATGGCGTTGTCGGCGATGGCGCGCAGCAGGACGTCGATGCCGTCGATGGTCTCGTCGAGAATGAAGGGCAACGACGTCCGGCGCCGGATCGCCAGGCATTCGTCGTAGGTGCGGCAGGGCTGTTCGATGTAGACGTCGACATCGCGCACCGCGTTCACGACGCGAGCTGCTTCATGCATGGTCCAGCCCGTGTTGGAATCGGCGATCAGGACGTCTCCCGTTTCGAGTACGGCGCGGCAGGCTCGGATGCGGGCGACGTCATCGTCGGCGGACCCGCCGGCCTTCAATTGGAATTTCCGATAACCTTCATTCCGATAGCCGGTGATCTTGCGGGCCATGACCTCGGGCGCCTCCTGGCTGATGGCGCGATAGAGCTTGATGTCCTCCATCTGCCGGCCGCCGAGCAGTGTCACCACCGGAAGTCCGGTCGCCTTGCCCAGGATATCCCAACAGGCGACATCCACCGGCGACTTGACGTAAGGGTGGCCGCGCAAGGCCTCATCCATGCGTCGGTTGAGGATACCGAGTTCGCGCGGATCGAGACCGATCAGCTTTGGCGCAAGCTCCTTCAGTCCGGCGCGAACGCCAAGGGCGTAGGCGGGCAGATAGGCCGAGCCGAGAGGCGTGCACTCCGCCCAGCCTGTAATGCCGGCATCGGTCTCCACGGACACAATGGTCGCATCGAACACCTCGACGGCGTTGTTGTTGGACCACGAGTAGCGACCCTCTTTGAGTGGAAGGTCCACCTGATAGGCCGAGATCTTGGTGATTTTCATCTGGTTGTCGTCCTGTGTGATGGATCGCGAAGATTTCCATTGCGGTCGTCCAGACGCGGCTGTCGCCCAATGAGAGCAACAAGGGCCTGCCCGGCGGTGTGAATGTGATCAGTCAGGGTCTTGCAGGCCTGCTTGTAGCTGCCACGGCGACAAAGCCGAACAATCTCGGCATGTTCGCGCTCGGCGCGTTCGCGACCGTTGGTCTGAGCAATCTGGATTCTCGCATAGCGGTCATTCGATGCGAGCAGCGTCGCGACGATTTGCTCTGTACGCGGCAAATTGGCATGACGATAGAGAAGCCCGTGCAGCTCCGTATTGAGTTCGCCCCAACGCGCAATGCGATTGTCGCGCAGCTGAGCACTGTACTCGGCCAAGATAGCATCGATAGTGTCGTAGTCGGCCGGGGTCAGATGTGGTGCCGAGCGCCCCAGCAGCCGCGGTTCGAGCAGAATGCGGAGGTCGACCAGTTCGACGATGTCTTCGACCGAGATGGGAGTCACGACGGCGCCACGGTGCGGGAAGATCTTCAGCAACCCTTCGGCCTCAAGCTGAACGAATGCCTCACGCAACGGTATGCGACTGACGCCGAGCTCATCGGCCAAAGCGTCCTGACGCAGCGGTTGTCCGGCTGAGAATTCACCGGAGAGGATGCGTCGCCGTATCTCGTTTGCCGCCGCTTCGGCCCGTGTGCGCGGACCGAGCAAAGCCCGGTCAGCTGTGCGGATGGAGGTCATGGTTGGTTCGCCCTGATATTCGATGGGAACGCCCGGAAACGACGTCGGCTTCGGTTCTGGCGGACGGGTGCGCGATCACGCCCCCCGCCATGGTCCGTACACAGCTTCGATACGGTCCTTGAGGTTCGCCACGAAATCCGAGGTGAACGTCGTGTCGTGGGCGATTGAATACCAAAGCTTCTTCTCACGGACGAAGCCATTGAGGTTCTTCAACGCGCGCTCGACATCCTTCCAAGTGACCCGCATGGCCTCCGGACGGATATCAAGCCCGATCTCGTGCATGGCCGCGAGCATGTCGTCCGCCCGCGCCTTGTGAACGAGCGAGCCGATGAAGACGCCGAGCGACACCGGCTGTCCGTGGACGAATTTCTGACCGGTCTCGAACTCGAGCGCATAGAAGAAGAAATGGTCGATGCCTTCAATGTGACGCGGGTTCCAGCCGCAGCCGTGGTACGAGGTGCCCCAGCGCAGGCCGTCGATCAGCACGTCAAAGCCCTTGTCGCTGAGGTCGTGGATATCCTTGGTGTGGGCAAGCACCGCCTCCACCTTGGCAAGAGACGCCTGCGCCATCTCTTCGTCATAGGGCCATTTGGCCTCGCAGAAACCGCGCTCGGTCGCATAGCGCCAGTCGAGCACGCCGGTGTGATTGCATAGGATGTCGCCGATGCCGGACCAGTTGTAGTGGGGCGGTGCGCCGCGCAGCACGTCATAGTCCAGGTAGACCGCCTCCGGCACCGCCCAGCCCATATAGCGCACGACGCCCTTCTGGCGGATCCCCGCGCGCTGCCCCCAGGAGGCGTTCATGCTGAGGGCGGTCTGGACCTGGAACAGCGGTACGCGCCGCTTCCAGGTGAAATACTTCGCCGTGTCAATAGCCATGCCGCCACCCAGCCCGACGACCGCCTCGAAGCTCGGCAACCTCGCGAGGTCCGCGTTGAGCGCCTCTTCGTCCACCGAGTGCACGAAATACCGGATGTATTCGGCGCCTTTGAACTCAGCCTCGAATTTCGGCCACATGTCCTCCATGGTGACCAGCAGGAACGGCCGGTGCACGAAGTTCTTGAGCTCTCCCACCAGGTTACGGCCAAGCACGGTTTGGAAATCATGCGCGAACTTCATAGCCTTGCTCCTCCATTATCATGGGTTTGTCGTCAACCGCCGACCTGATGAGCGGTCGAACAGCATTACGGCATCTGGATCGAATTCGACAAAAACGTCGGTACCGAGAGCGAGCTTGACGAGGCCCATCAACCGGGCGTTGAGGGTGCCGCCATCCCAATCAAGCGTCGCGAGCGTTGCCGGGCCGATCGGCTGGGTCAACCGGATCCTGGCTGGCGTCCCGGAGCCGTCGATGCGCACATGTTCGGGCCGAACCGCAATATCAATCTCAGCGGAGTGCTGTTCGACGACGCGCCTTGCTGAATCGCTTAACGGAACGGCGAGAGCGCCCACGCGCAGGCCAGAGCCGTCGCGGGTTGTCCGCAGGATCTCCACCTGCGGACTGCCAATGAAGGTCGCGACGTAAGTGCTGGCCGGGCGCGCATAGATGTCCTCGGGCGTGCCCACCTGCTCAACGACGCCTTGGCGCATGACCGCGATGCGATCCGAAATCGACATCGCTTCTTCCTGATCGTGCGTGACAAACACGGACGTCACGCCGAGCCGGTTGTGCAGTTCCTTGACCTCGGCGCGCATCTTCAACCGTAGCGCGGCGTCGAGGTTTGAAAACGGCTCGTCGAACAGGAACACCTTCGGCTGACGGATGATGGCCCGGCCGATGGCGACCCGCTGCTGCTGTCCGCCCGAGAGCTGCGCCGGCCGCCGGTGCAGCACATGGGAGAGTTCGAGCGAAGCGGCGATGGGCGCGACGCGCCGGACGATGTCTGCCCGCGGCACCCCTTTCAGCCGCAGCGCAAAGCCGATGTTCTCTTCCACCGTCATGTGCGGATAGAGCGCGTAGTTCTGGAATACCATCGCGGCGTTCCGCTCGACCGGTGGCAGATCGTTGACGCGCTTGCCGTCGATCAGGATGTCGCCGGCGGTGATATCCTCCAGCCCGGCGATCATGTTCAGCGTCGTCGTCTTACCGCAGCCGGACGATCCCAGCAGCGTCATGAACTCGCCGGCGCCGATATCGAGGTTGATGTCGCGGCAGACTTCGGTATCGCCGAAGCGCTTGGAGACGTGCTGCAGAGAAATCGCCGACATGCAGGCTATCCCTTCAACATTCCGTCGGCGAACCCGGACAGGATCGTCTTGCGTAAGAGGATGGCGAGAATGACGACCGGTGCAACCGAGATGGTCGCGGCGGCCATCATCTGCCCGAACAAAGTCTGGTACTGGCCCGCAAAGGACGCGATCACCAGGGGCACGGTCTGCGATTCCTGGCGCGTCAGGATCAGCGCGAAGAAGAACTCGTTCCAGGACTCGATGAAGGCGAACACCGCCGAGGCAAACAATGCCGGAATCGAGATCGGCAGAACGATCAGGCGGAAGGTCTGCCAAGTGGTGGCGCCGTCCATGCGCGCCGCACGCTCGAGCCCTGCTGGAATGCCCGCAAAGAAACCCCGCAAAACCCAAATCACAATCGGCAGGTTGAATGTCAGGTAAACCAGGATGAGGCTGATCTTGGAGTCGATGAGGCCCATGCGGCTTGCCGCGATGAACAGGGGAATGGCCACCACGACCGCGGGAAACATCTGCGCCGCCAGCACCATCAGCAGTAGGGTACTGCGTCCAGGCAGGGGCAGCCGCGCCAGCGCGTAGGCGGCCGGTGCGCCCAGCAGAATGGCGATTGCCGTGGTGCCGAAGGCAACGATCAGCGAATTGGCGATGCCGCGTCCGAGCTGGGCCGACGAGCGGAACACCTCGACATAATTCAACAAAGTGAAGCTGCCGGCTGAAAAGTCAGGCGGTGTCGACGTCAGCGCCTTCTGATGCATGACACTGGTCATGACTAGCCAGAGCAGCGGGGCAGCGTTCCAGACAACGAAGAGGACGATGCCGGACGCGATCAACGCCCGTTCATTGTTCGCAATCTTGCCGGGTGCCGCCATCACCGTGCCTCGGCCGCGCGCAGCCGAAGCAGGCGCATGTAAAGGATTGCAAGAGCAATCGAGGCGACGAAGATCAGGTTGGCGATCGCCGCGCCGTAGCCGAATTTCAAGAAATTGAATGTCACCCGGTAGGCGAGGAAGTTCATCACGATGGTGGAATCGAACGGGCCACCTTTGGTCAGCACGAAGATGAGGTCGAAGATTCGCAGCGACCAGATCGTCTGCAGCACGACGGCGATCGCAAGCGCTGTCCGAAGTCCAGGAAGCGTGACGTAGCGGAAGGATTGCCAGACCGTCGCGCCATCCATTGTTGCCGCCCGATAGAGGGCGTTCGGGATGCCCTGCAGCGCGGCGAGCAGCAAAATAGCGATGAAGGGCGTCGACTTCCAGATGTCGACCAGCAACATTGAATTGAGGGCGAGGACGGGATCGCCAAGCCAAGTGATGTTGCGCTCGATGACGCCCGTCGAGCGAAGCAAGGCGTTGGCAATGCCGTAATTGGCGTGAAAGATCCATTTCCACAGCACGCCGTTGGCCACCGGAGCAATGGCCCAGGGCAGGATCAGCAGCACGCGCAGCACCGGCGAGCGCGCCATCGGATGGTTGAGCAGCAGCGCCATCGCCAAACCAAGTCCAACCACCGCGATGACTTCCACGATGGCAAAGTAGACCGTGTTCGCCAGGGCGAGCCGCACCGTGTTGTCGCCGATCAGCGCAACGTAGTTGTCGAGCCCGATGAAGGGCGTGACGAATGCTCCGCTGGCTAGGCTGGCATCGGTGAACGACAGCCAGACGGAGTAGAGGACCGGGTAGGCCAGCACGATCCCGAGCGCCAGCAAGGCTGGCAAGGCAAAGTACAGGGCTGTGCGTTGCGATGACATGGGGCGGCGCGCTCGGGTTGGGCCGAACCAAAAGTCAGTCCTCGGCGCAACGGCTCGAAGAGCCAAGTGCCGACGGTGTCCAGACTCTTGTCTCTCGGTAGCGAGACAGCAGTGCGGTCCTATGGCCTTCTCCCGTGGGGAGAAGGTGCCCGAAGGGCGGATGAGGGGATTGGTGCCCGCCGTGTG
>JANLQJ010000332.1:0-2360 GCA_031367715.1 Hyphomicrobiaceae bacterium
GAACCGTCGGAAACCTGATTGACGCGCAGCGTCAATCAAAACGCTTGCTACTTCGTCAGCCAGCGTCAATCATCACTTTGCTCGGCCGCCTTGTCTCATCCAGATTGACGCGCCGCTCTCACCCAGATTGACGCGCTATACCATGTATTGTCGCGGCTTGCTCAGCCCCGGCCTTGGCATCGGTGCGAACCGGTTCGCGCGCGCGCTCATCAGCGGGCTCGGATTTCTTCCTTTGCAGAAAGCTGCCATATTTCAAGATGTTCTTCATACACGATCGATCTCGGGCATCGACATGACAATTTGGCGCGCAGGCGACGTTGGGCGGCCGGGAAAATCAACGGCACCGCTGCTGCAGGAGAGCACCGCCGAAGCTGACGTTCCAACATCAGCTTCGATTGGCGAGTCGCCTTATCTGTTCCAGTATCGTTCGATCCCCGTCACCCGGGCTGCAATCAAAAGCTAGGTCCCGGATGATCTCGGCCTGACGGGTAGGGGAAATCGATCCGTAGCTGGTAAAGGTGGTCATTACAGCCTCGTGCCCCAAATTTTGGCTCCACGCCTTGTATTCCTCTGGCGATCGGCAGAGGCGCTGGCCAAGCTGGACCAGCGTCTTCCTGAAACTGTGGGGATTGAAGTACGGCAATCCCGCGGCGACAAAGGCGTCGCGGAACACCGCGCGGATCGGGGACGCGTTGCTCCAGTGCCGGCGGTCGATGCCCGATGCCTCGAACAGGCCTGATGCACCCAGCTTGATACGGGTTGCAGGGAAAAGAGGATCGTCGGGTCCGAACTGAAGTGCCAACCGAAGATGCTCAACCCATGTTTCGACGATTTGCCGGGCAAGATCACCAACCGGGAAGAACGTCGTGATGATCGTTTTGGCGAACTTAGTCCTGACCTCGCGAGCATCCTGATGGACCCGCTGCTGCGCCAGGTCGACATGCTTCAGCTTCAGCGAGGCAATGGCATTGTCGCGGCAACCCGTTAAAATGGCAAAGGCGATCAATGCCCGATTGCGGCGCTCGATGTCCGTGGTCGATTTCATCCTGCCGAGCACGTCATTGATCTGTTCAAGTGAGGGCACGCGTTCCGGTGCATGCGACTTCGCAATCCGGCTGTCCTTCTCGGAGAGATTGAAGTAATCGGCATCGGCGTAGCTCAGGCGGGAACGATAGCCTGGTTGGCCGGCCAGCCAGTAAAAGAAATTCCGCAGAGCCATGAGCGTGGCATAGACCGTAGCCTTACTCAGTTTCTCGCGGGTTACCTGGTTGGTTTGCTCTGCGAGATGGCGCTTGAAAGCGACAGCTTGTTGAATATGATAAAACCTGAAACTGCGGAAACGAGTATAGGTCTCGAAACGATTTAGGGCCTTGGCGACGGAATCAAGTGACGCCTCGCTATAACGCCGTGCCTCCTTGAGGTATGTGAAGTAGGCGCGCTTCATGCGCTCGTTTTCAGCGTTGTTCGTCTTTAGGGATTTGACCAGTTCGCCCGAAGTCAACATTGAGGCTGGTGTCATTGCTATCTCCTATGCGTTGCTGACCTTGTGGAAACGCGACATCGCAATTGCCCTTGACGACGGAAATTTGGGCCAGGGCCACACGTCGATGCATGAGCGCTTCGCAAACGAAGCAGAGCCCTCTGAAGTTTCCCGATGTGTTGGTGATTGGCAGATAGTCGAGCATGCCGGCGGCGGGCGAACGAGGCACACGGCAGCGTAGGCAGAAGAGCTCGCCAGGACCGCAGCGGTGTCGACGGCGGCGACGGGCCACATCGAGAAAGGCGCGCAGTGCTCCGCCATGAATAAGCGCCGGGCGCCGGGAATCGATCGCCGAAAGACTGGATTTGAGCCAACGCCTGACCGTTTGTTCGTGTACGCCAACACAACGCGCAGCCTCCTCGATGGAATAGGTTCGGTGGATTTTGACGCGCCGGCCACTGGCACGTCTCACCGGCTCGTCCCGCACTCGATCAGGGGGCGGGTAGCCTGGAAAATTCGTTGCGCGGCCACGTTGACGTCGCGACAAGCCCACCCGGCGGGGCACTGCAGCACAACCCTGCCATCGGCGGTGTCTTTGAGGGAAAGGTCTGCCTCCCTGTCACGATGAAGTGGGCAATGGTCCGTGCCATCGTTGCGATACCAGCACTTCCCATGCCCAACAGTAAGTGCTTCAGATCGCATCACTGCTATCTCCTCGACCCACCCGCTCCGTGTCAACGCCGCCTGAAGATCGAAGACCGATACATCACTGACGCCGCCGTTGCCGACGAACATGAGACCGCCTTTCAATGGCGAAATCGCCATGCCGGTCGGGTTGGCATAACGGCCGTAGCTGGGATGCGGGCTGTCGTGCGGGCTT
>JANLQJ010000370.1:0-2980 GCA_031367715.1 Hyphomicrobiaceae bacterium
CTTAAAATAAAGTACAGTCAGTAATTCAACAATTGATAATGCCGAACCACTGTGAGATGCTTTTGAACGGTAATTCATCAGCAAAATCGCTTTACGACAGTGCTATCGCTGCAAACTATCTGGTTTAAGCTTTGTCCGGCCCTATTTGCCGATCTCTTGAGGCCGCGTCAATTTTGAAATCAGGCCCATTGACTGCAGGATATTGGACCGTTCTTTCCAACAGTCGCCCCCACGCACCCAGCGCCTCACGCTTTTCATTGTCGTAGCTGTATTGCACGTAGACCTTGCTCGTCACGCTGCCCTTGCGTGTCAACGCCACTTTGAATCGTAAGCATCCGGCCAAGACCGCAGGTTTAGGCTGCAACAGCTGCGGCGGCCAGTGAAGCCTTCCAGTTCCGAGGCAGCAGATCTGTGATGCGTTTCGCCGGATGATCGGCGATGCGGGCCAGGACATCGGCAAGCCAGGCGCGCGGATCGACATCGTTGAGTTTGCAGGTTTCGATCAGAGTATACATTGCAGCGGCGCGCCTCCCGCCACTATCACTGCCGCAGAATGTCCAGTTTTTGCGCCCGACGGCGATGCCGCGCACGGCGCGCTCGGCGGCGTTGTTGCTCATGCAGATGCGGCCATCGTCCAGGAACCGCGTGAACGCGGGCCAGCGTTTCAGGCTGTAGTCGATGGCCTTGGCAACGGGCGCTTTGGATGAGAGCTTCTTGCGCTCGGCTTTAAGCCAGCTTTCGAGCGCATTGGCCAGAGGCTTCGATCTTTGTTGCCGTATCGCGCGCCTCTGTTCAGGAGGATGGCCGTTTATGTCTCGTTCAATGGCGAACAATTCATCGATGCGTTTGACGGCCTCGATTGCAACCGGTGCTTTTTGCAGATCGGCCAGCTCGAAGAACTTGCGCCGTCCGTGTGCCCAGCACGCTGCTTCGATAATCTCACCGGGCTTTCGGCCCTTGGCATAAAGCCCGTTGTAGCCCGAGTAGGCATCGGCCTGCATCAGGCCGCTGTAATTGGCGAGATGCTTTTCGGGATGTTCGCCGCCGCGTGTCGGCGAGTAATAGTACAGCGCGGCTGGTGCTAGCTCGCCGCCGAACGGACGATCATCGCGAACGTACGTCCACAGCCGGCCAGTCACACATTTATTGCGGGCAAGTACCGGCACCGTCGTGTCGTCGGCGTGAATGCGTTCGGCCGCAAGCACGTGCTTTTCGATCTCGTTGACCAGAGGCTGCAACGTTGCGCTGCAGGCCCCAACCCAATCGGCGAGCGTCGAGACATCGAGATCAATGCCGTCTTTTGCGTAGATCTCACTCTGCCGGTTCAAGGGCAGATGCGCGCCGTATTTAGAGAACAGAATGTGCGCCAACAGCTGCGGCCCAGCCCGGCCACGCGCAATCGGATGTGTTGGGGCGGGCGTTTCGGTGATCTTTTCGCAAGCCCGGCAGCTGAACTTTTCGCGAACGTGGCTCACAACTTTCCAGCTAATGGGGATGATCTCCAACGTCTCTGTCGTGGTCTCGCCGAGTTTGCGCAGACGGTCACTACCGCAATGCGCACAAGTACAAGGTGCTTGATGCACGACCCGTTCACGCGGCAGATGAGAGGGAAGCGCGCGGCGGGCTGGCTTCTGCGCCGCCTCAGTCTCAACCAGGTCATCGGCGTCAATGCTGGCCGCGCCCTTGCCCTCAGCGACTGTCGCGATCAGTTCGTCAAGCTGCAGCTCCATTTGATCAAGGAGCCGTGCGCCCTTTTCCGAAGACGCGCCGTGCGTGTCGCGCTGCATCTTAGCGATCGTCAGCTTCAGGTGCGCGATTTGACCATCGAGATCCAGCGCGCGGGTTTCGGCTTTGTGAGCCCGCGCATCGGCTGCGATCAGAAGGGCCGTTAGGGCCGCAGCATCTTTCGGCAATGTTGTGCGGTCGAGAGCCATGCCGCGATTTTACACTGCTTCGCGTTATCCCGCGATCTCCGGACGGTAGGTTTTTTGTGGGAAGCGCCAATCGATCCCTTCGAGCATGTATCCGAGTTGCGCTGGCGATATTGTTACCGCGGCATCTTCAGGGCGCTTTAGATGCCCACTCGCATCCGCGCCGGTGGTGACCGGCCAGATAAATCGCCCGCGCTCCAGCCGCTTCGAGAACAGGCACGCACCCTGCCCGTCATGCCAGATGATCTTCACCAGATCGCCGCGCTTGCCGCGAAAGACAAAAAGATGCCCGGCATGCGGATCAGATTTCAGAGTTTCCTGCACCATCAGCGCCAGACCCGGAAAGCCGCGCCGCATATCGGTGTGGCCCGTTGCCAGCCAGACGCGGACGCCGGCTGGAACTGGGATCACGGATTAGCTTTCAGAACGGCGAGAATGCGCGCCAAGGCTCCGGCGTCGATATCCGAGGCGAGGCGGAGTATCCGGCCGCCCTCAAGTACGACTTCGATCAGGGATGCTGGGGTCGGTGGCCGCGATGAGCCCGATGATGATTTTGGCCGGACTTCTTTTGCCGCCGCTTGTGGAGTTGGCGATTGTGCAGGCGTCAACGCGACCGGAACAAACACCTGTGATGTGGCGCTTGCCGCAGCTGCCGCATCTTTCCGCCAGCGATACAGCAAGCTCTGGGCGACGCCATTGTTGCGCGCAATGGCCGAGACGTTCACGCCAGGCACCGAGGCCTGATCAACGACCCGTTGCTTCTCAGCCGGGCTCCAAATTCGCCGTGCCGCCACAACGGCAAAATCGCGGGAAGACATATCTCCAGACCTAGGCACGTGCCTATCTCCAACCATGACCAACGAAGTCATCATCAGACCAGTTTGTCACTAAGCTGCAAGGCGGTCCTCGCCGGGTGCTTACTTCACGTCCGCGTAAGCGCTAATTGCATCCCTTTGATTTGCCATCGAATATTCTTGGCGCTCTGTGGACATGCGCAAGTATTGCGCGGCTCGGCGCAAGTGTGATGCGAAGATAATTTTTTTCGATCT